>JBBEBN010000367.1:0-455 GCA_040882305.1 Cyclobacteriaceae bacterium | reverse complement strand
GGCACGCCGACGACGTGCACCTGGCCTGAGTGCCCGCCCGAGGCGAACAGCAGGTATTCGTCGCGCCCGCCGGGCGGGACGAACGTCTTCACGGCATGCGCCGCGTCTTCCGGGCTGAGGCCGCGCGCCTCGGCCATCTTCAGCAGGTCCCCCTGCCCTCCCTTGTCCGATCGCGAGCCGCAGCCGGCCATCACGGCTCCAGCGGCTATCACGATTGCGAACGCCGCGAGCAGCAACTTCCTCATCGGTCCTCCAGTCATGACCCTCTCCTGAACAAAATGTCCCCTTGAGGATTCCGCAGATGGCGCGGCGGCCCTATGACCGGCGTCATACGTCCCTGCCGGCCTGACTGTTACTGTCGGGGCCAAGGAGCACCATGAACGCCATGTCCGATATCACCGTCCGTGACCTGGTCAACCGCGATTTCCGCGCGGCGGCCGTTTTTCACCGTTTTG
>JBBEBN010000366.1:0-11563 GCA_040882305.1 Cyclobacteriaceae bacterium | reverse complement strand
AGGACGGGTCTTAGCCGGATTTTTGTGCCTTCGAGGATCACACCGTTTATATCGGTTGTCCCTTGCTGTCTTAGCCTGTTGAATTCAGCGAGGAGGACAATGCCATTCAGCACAGCTACACCGAACAATGCAATGAAGCCGACGCCTGCGGAAATGCTGAAAGGCATCCCACGGATCAACAGAGCGAAAACACCGCCGATGGCTGCCATTGGGATCGCTGTGAAAATGAGTAGTGCATACTTAACTGAGTGGAATGTGAAAAACAGCAAAATGAAAATAAGCAGTAATGCGGCAGGCACCGCAACAGAAAGCCTGGCCTGGGCCTGTTCGAGATTTTCGAATTGGCCTCCATAGGTCGAATAATATCCAGGCGGAAAATCAACCCGGTCTTCAACCTTCGCCTGGATTTCCTCGACGATACTCGCGACATCTCGTCCACGGACATTGAATCCAACAACAATTCTTCGTTTCGCATCTTCCCTTTGAATCTGATTAGGACCAACGACAAAGTCCACTGCAGCGAGCTGTTTAAGCGGGATTTGTTCGCCAGAGGGTGACGTGATGAAGAGGTTTCGTACGTCTTCGATACTTTGGCGGCTTTCGGCGGCCAACCGAACAACAAGATCAAATCTGCGTTCACCTTCGTAAATAATACCTGCAGATTGTCCGGCAAAAGCAGTGTTGACTGTGTTATTGATCGATTCAACATCCAGCCCATATTTAGCTACTTCGTCGCGGTTAATGTTTATGACAATTTGCGGTAAACCCGTTACTTCTTCGACATACAGATCCCGGCTTCCTTCCACCGAGGAAACAATTTTGGCAACCTGCTGTGAAAGGCGAGTCAAAATATCCAGGTCCTCGCCGAAGATCTTTACGGCAACATCCTGACGAACGCCGGTCATTAGTTCATTAAACCTCATCTGGATGGGCTGCTGAAAGCCAAAAGTTACTCCAGGAATTACTTTGAGTTGCTCAGCCATTTTCTCGGCCAATTCTTCGCGGTCATCTGCCCTTACCCATTGATCCTTAGGTTTGAGAATGATCATCAGATCGCATGCCTCGATCGGCATGGGATCGGTAGGTATTTCGGATGATCCGATCTTAGCAACAACCTCCCTCACTTCATCCGGAAATTCGCGCAGGATAACTTCCGCTCCTTTTGTAGCAGCTTCGATTGTATAAGACAAACTGCTTCCGGTAAGCACCCTGGTTTCTACAGCGAAGTCCCCTTCCTCAAGCGTCGGCAGAAACTCGCCGCCCATGCGGGTAAAAATAAAAAGACTTATTGCAAGCAAAATAATGGAAGCCCCCACCACTAATCCCTTATGGCCAAGCGCGCCTTTGATCACGGGAGTATATTTACGGTAGAAAAAATCCATCATCCTGTCTGAAAAATTTCGTTTATGAACCGGATTTTTACTAAGAAAAAGTGCTGACATCATCGGTACATAGGTAAGGGAAAGGATGAAAGCACCGAGGATAGCGAAAGTTACCGTCTGGGCCATGGGTTTGAACATGCGACCCTCCACTCCTACCAATGCGAGTATTGGCAGATAAACGATGAGAATAATGATCTCCCCAAACGCCGCGGACGTTCGTATTTTGGAGGCAGACTGATAGACCTCGAGATCCATTTCATCCTGCGTGAGACGCTGAGTAATCCTCCGTAAGCCCAGGTGGTGCATCGTAGCCTCGACGATGATAACGGCACCGTCGACGATCAAGCCAAAATCAATTGCGCCCAGGCTCATCAGGTTACCCGACACCCCGAACACATGCATGAGTGAAACGGCGAAAAGCATCGCCAGCGGAATCACAGAAGCCACGATCAAGCCCGCCCTGAGATTTCCAAGGAATAAAATGAGTACAACGATAACAATTAAAGCACCCTCGATGAGGTTCTTCTCAACTGTCCCAATCGCGCGACCCACCAACTGACTTCTGTCGAGAAAAGGGTCTATTTCCAATCCTTCAGGAAGCGTCTTCTCAATTTGCTGCATCCGCTCCTTCACCGCGTTGACAACGGCATTTGAATTCTCTCCCTTTAACATCATTGTCACAGCGCCCACCACTTCACCCTCGTCATTGTAGGTCATGGCGCCGAATCGATTCGCGTGGCCGAATCGTACTTCGGCGACGTCACGAATAAGGACAGGCACTCCTGAATCAGTATTACCTACAACAATTTTACCTAAATCATCAACCGTCTCTACAAGTCCCTCGCTCCGGATAAACCACGCATTGGGCTTGCGGTCGATATATGCACCGCCGGTGTTTTGATTGTTCTTTTCCAGCGCGGAAAAAACATCTCCTACGCTGAGGTTATAACTTCGGATCTTATCCGGTTCCAGCGCTATTTCATATTGCTTCAGGTATCCCCCAAAGCTCGCAACGTCAGCCACGCCGGGAACCCCCAGCAACTGCCTCCGCACAATCCAGTCCTGAATGGTGCGCAGCTGCATGGCGTCGTATTTATCTTCATAACCTTCTTTGGGTTTAAGGATATACTGGTAAATTTCTCCTAACCCTGTTGTTAACGGCGCAAGCTCGGGCTCTGCAACGCCTTCAGGAATCTGTCTTGATGCCGTGATCAATCTTTCGCTAACCTGCTGCCTCGCCCAGTAGACGTCTACATTGTCGTGAAAGACGATGGTGACCACCGAAAGCCCGAACCTTGAAAAACTCCTGATCTCTTCGATCTCAGGAATCGTTGCCATCGTCTGTTCAACAGGAAATGTTACCAGACGCTCGATATCCAGCGCAGATTGGGAAGGCGCGACGGTAATCACCTGAACCTGGTTATTGGTGATGTCGGGAACCGCATCAATGGGCAGCTGGGTTAGCGAATAGCCGCCCCATATAATAAGCGCTACCGTGAGTAGGCCGATGACAAGCTTATTTGCAATTGAATAATGAATGATCTTATCTAGCATGCTAAAATGGTAAAGGATCTGACGCCCCGATCAATAGACGATTTCCTTGGCAATGATGACCAGGGCAACACAACTGTATTCTCCAGCGTCGGACCGAAGCAAGAACGGAAGTTGCGCTCACGCCCGGCGTGCCTGGATAATTTAAAATAAAAGAAATTCAGCCAAGACGGGGTGGCTGCCAGATAGCGTGCGATACCGATTTTACAGCACGCGGTTTGATCACGGAATTCATTTCCGTGTGGAGCGAAAAATAGAATGTAAAGAAATAATACTTTGGCTGATTTATCGTAGTACTGCAACAGTTGCAGATACAGAAAGGTGAGCAAAGGTCAATTTCATCCGAGGAGTGTTCATGATTTGTAATCGAAACTTCCAACTGAGCTCGCTGATCATCAACGCAAGTATCCTGGTCATTGCACGGATAACATGCAACAAACCCGACGTATGCAGCCAGCAGTATGCTCAGAAATGCTCTCACGGTGCGAATTTAGAGCGAAAAGTCATGCCGTAGGGCAACAAAGACGTTTTTTTTTACAATAGGCGAAAATCGGTCCCTAATACGGGCGGTTTTTTGGAGCGGATTTCAAAAATATCTTCTACATACATTGTGAACTCATATTGCTGAACTCGTAGTTTTTCATGAATCTTTGATGTCTGGCTTATATTTGAAGAAATATTTTCCAATACCTAAATTGACTTGTTCAGACCGCAAAAAATACGCTTATGAAATTCCTCGAGAAAACAGTTCTGCTTTTCCTGATTTTTCATTTTAATGTAGAGGCTCAAACCAATCTCTCTGCGGACCTTGACAGGATTAAGGAAGAGGGTTTTCAGCGCTCACAGGTTCAAGAAACGCTCATTCATCTATCGGATATATACGGTCAACGGCTCACTGGTTCAAGGGAATATTTTCGGGCAGCACAGTGGGCAAAGGCGCAATTGGAGGATTGGAAAATTGATAATGCCCACTTTGAAAATTATTGTAACGATTGCAGGGGGTGGGGCATCAAAACATTCAACGCCGAGATGATCTCTCCAATCTATTTGAAGTTGATGGCATACCCGCTGGCGATGGTACAAGGAACGGATGGGGAAATCACTGGCACGCCGATCCATATCCCGGACCGGGCCGATCTTCAGGCTGTCAAAGCAAAATTCGGCGGGCAATTAAAAGGAAAGATTGTGCTGTCTGGAAAACCACCCGTCTTGAAGACACTTACCGACCCACTCGTTGACAGGCGTTCCGCTGAAGCTATTGCAAAACTTGAAAACGCGCTGGCTCCATCGACAACCCTGCAACACTTGCCTGACTTGCTCGAATCCTGGCTAGTAGACGTGAAAGCCGATTCGGCATTCATGAAGTTTCTGGAGAGCGAAGGCGCTCTCGCCTCATTTACGACTACTCCCTTAAATCCTGGCGTCATCCATGCGCAGGGTACTTATTTCTACCGCGAAACCCATATCAAACCTTTACCTTCATTTGCGCTGGCACCTGAACATTTCAACAAAATTGTGCGAATGCTCGAAAGGAATGAAACGCCTGATATCCGGCTGAACTTAGAGACCGAATTTTATATGGAGCCGCAGAACAACGTAAATATCATTGGTGAAATACCGGGGGGTGACCCGCGCCTGAAATCTGAGGTTGTACTCATTGGTGCTCATTTCGATTCATGGCATGCAGGATCCGGCACAACAGACAATGGAACGGGAGTTGCCGTCATGATGGAAGTACTTCGCATTATAAAAGCCACAGGCATTCGGCCAAAACGAACGATTCGAATGGGCTTGTGGGGAGGAGAGGAACAGGGGTATTTAGGATCTGTCGCGTATGCCAAAGCGAACTTCGGTCAATTCGGCACCAAACCACTGCCCGACAGCAGAAAAGTTTCTGCTTACGTCAATATGGACAATGGCGCCGGGGCCATGCGTGGAATTTATTTACAGGGCAACGCAGCGGCGCGTACTGTATTTGAGGAAGTGCTGAAGCCTTTTGATTATCTCGGGGCGACAACAGTGACGATTGAAAATACCATGGGAACCGATCACGATGTTTTTGACTACTATAACATCCCTTCTTTTCAGATTATTCAGGATTGGTTAGGCTACTATACCCTTACCCATCATACGAATCTCGATTTGGTTGAATATGCTCCGGAGGAGGACCTCAAAAAAAACAGCGTGATTCTGGCGGGGATGATTTATCAACTGGCGATGCGTGAAGAAAAGGTGCCCCGCAAGAAGTGAGGGCGGCGATCTCGGAGTTCAGCCAGATCGGGGGGAAAGCGTCCATTCCTCATAATCGGTGCGGATCACCGACCTGGCCCCGGATTTCAATCGCTGTATTTCTTTATTAGCCTCAGGAAATTATCCAGGCTCATAATTGCTACAACGGCAATTATGAACAGAATGAGGAGTGTCAGCGTCTTTGGATGCATTCCAAAAACAGGATCTCCAAAAGTCGAAAAAAGCAGGGCCAGGACAATACCTGAAACTGTGCCTATGATAAAAAATATCAAAGACAACTTCAATTTATTGGAAACGACTCGCTTATGCGCGTATTCGTAATATATTTTATCCATTACCTTATCTTCAAAATCATCAAAAGGCATGGTTCGTTTTCCTTTTTTCATGATGCTGTAAAGGTCATCATCATGGAATACTTTCTCTTCCCTATCCATCATATTAATGTTAATGTGATGTTTTTAATGTACTTCCGAACATCAACCGCATATTCACCCTTGCCCGGTGCAGGATTACCTTGGTATTCGATAACGACCAGCCGGTAATGTTGCAGATATCCGCCAGGCTGTATTCTTCCAGATAAAAGAGCGTCAGTACCAGACTTTCTTTTGGCGGGAGCATATTCAACGCTTCGCCAATCATATGCTTTTGCTCCTCTTCCGGTAATTCAAAAAGGGTGGTATGTTCCAGACCAATGATTTCTTCTGCGGGTACGAATGAAACCCTTTCCCTCTTTATTTTCCGCAACCGCTGAAATGCCTCATTGATTACAATGCGGTAGAACCAGGTTTTGAATTTTGCCGTTCTGTTAAAAGATTTTAGTCCTTTGAAAGCTTTCATAAAAGCGTCCTGAACAACCTCCTCGGCGTAGTAGTTATCTTTTACTATTGAAACGGCCACATTGAATGCCATGTCCTTGTAGTTTTTCAGAAAATACCTGAAAGCTTCCTGATCTCCTTCTAATACTTTTCTGATGTAGAGCTCATCCATGTGTTCATTCTTCCACCCTTTTCTTTTGGATCACGTGATTGATGATCATCGGTATTCCCAGGCTCATTCCTATTATAAACGTAAGTAAAAATCCCTCAAATAATTGCTGATCGTCGACATTCATGAAATAGATGCTGATCAGGCCGAAACCCATACTTAATCCCAGGATGACATTTCCAAGCGTCAACCACGGAAAGGAGAACTGAATCTGACTTTTCCGCTGTTTTTTGAATATTTCATCCAGACTTTCTCCTTTTTCTATGAGGACCATGCGTTCCTTATTCCGCGCCTGCTGATAAAAAAACCAGGCAAAGAAAAATGCGGCAATCAAGGCAACTGTAATGACGCAATACACTATTACTTCTGTCATAAATATCGGTTTAAAGGGTTGATATACTTACGCCCATAAGATGACCGTTGCCATCTAAAGGTTACAGATAGAAGGAGTTTTTTATGCAAACCATGTTGGAAATTCCGGATCCGGGCCACTACCGGCCTGCTGAAGTGTCAGAGAAGGGTCTTCCGGCTTATCCAGGGGCGATCAGGTCGGATACTATTTGTCTCGAAACGGCACAAAGTAGTCAGCAATCGATTGCGCGCTTCGGACGGCGATTTTTTTCATGGTGATGCTACCAGCATGTAAGGCTATTTGCCTTGAAATCAATCTTTACATACATTTGCGCTTCGATGACGAAGCTACTATTGAAATCTTTTCTATCCCTTTGCATTCTTCTCGCGAGTGGAGGCCAGCTGTATTCTCATGTGCCGGCATCCCCCGATGTGTCTCTGAAGCGACATTCTGAAAGTTCAGAACTAGCAATTTTTGATGTATATGCAAACAGGCTGGCTTTTAATGAAAGGCCTGATTCTTCGGAGGAAATACACTTCGTTCGGGTTGTTGTGGAGGTGAGAGAAGAGGAGGACCAAAATGAATTGACTTCTTTCAAAGAGAGATCAAAAGCGCCTGATTTTTTACATCTTGTTTTTTGCAGCAATGCGCTCAACTATTTTTCCTGCTGCGTTAAAGAGCTCCTGTCTTCCTCTGATCATTTTTCTTATTTCTCTTCGCCCAGGCGACTCCTCATACTCCAGGTTTTCAGGATATGATGTCCTAGCCGCCGGGCCGATCGCCTGACCATTCCATCTATCATTACATCCGTCGCCAACTAGCGTCAGCTACGTTCATGTGCCGGTTTCTTGTATTCATCCATTTAATAAATCAAACCGCAACGCTTGCAACAGCAAAATTATATGAAGCTAATACTTATGCTCGTGGGCTTCTGTGTCTTGTTATCCCATACAGGCTGTCAATCGGGAAAAGCAGAAGACAAGGAAATAGAAACCCGATTCCTGGTTACCAGTCCTATCCGAATGGACACTTTTATCATGCAGGATTATGTGTGTCAAATCCGTTCAATTCAACATATTGAATTGAGAGCTCAGGAAAGGGGATATTTACAAAGGATCTTTGTTGATGAGGGAAAGCCCGTAAGACAAGGCCAACTCTTGTTCCAGATAATGCCCCGGCTATATGAAGCCGAGCTCCAGAGCGCGCAGGCCGAGGTGAAGTTCGCGGAAATTGAATACCAGAACACAAAAAGTCTTGCTGACAGCAATATCGTGGCTCCCAATGAGCTGGCGATGGCTAAAGCAAAATTTGACAAGTCGAAAGCAGAATTGGCGCTGGCGCAGGTTCATCTCGACTTTACACGGATCAGGGCACCTTTTGATGGCATCATTGACCGCCTGGAAGTTAGACTCGGTAGTCTTGTCGACGAAGGAGAGTTGCTTACCAATCTTTCAGACAACAGCAAAATGTGGGTCTACTTCAATGTTCCGGAAGCTGAATACCTGGACTACAGGATGAAGGCAAAAAAGGACAGCACCATGCGGGTCACCCTGCTCATGGCAAATAACAAGCAGTTCAAATATCCGGGTGTCGTTGAGACCATCGAAGCCGACTTTAATAATGAAACAGGAAACATTGCATTCAGGGCGACTTTTCCCAATCCCGAAGGACTGCTAAGACATGGTGAAACGGGAAATGTACAAGTGCTTGTGCCTTTTGAAAAAGCGCTGATCATTCCGCAGAAGGCCACATTTGAGATCCTGGAAAAGAAATATGTTTTTGTAGTAGACGAAAAAAGTGTTGTCAGATCAAGGGAAATTACCATTCGTGCCGAGATGCCTGACCTGTATGTCATTGGCGGAGGTGTAACCGAAAATGAAAAGATACTTCTTGAAGGGTTGAAGAAGGTGAAGGAGAATGACGAGATAGCTTTTGACTACCGGGAGCCGGGAAATGTTATCTCGCACCTGGAATTATACGCCGAATGATACAAGTATTTAAAAGACATTACTATGTTTAACAAGTTTATTCACAGGCCGGTACTGTCGATAGTGATCTCCGTGGTCATTATCTTCATGGGTATCCTGGCCATTAAAACACTCCCGATATCGCAGTTCCCTTCCATCGCGCCGCCGCAGGTAAATGTATTCATTGCTTATCCCGGCGCAAGCGCCGATGTGTTGGTTGACGCCGTACTTATTCCGTTAGAGAAGTCGATCAACGGCACACCAGGAATGAAGTATATGACTTCTGATGCGACAAGCGCGGGCGAGGCCACCATACAGGTGGTTTTTGAGCTGGGTACGGATCCCAGCCTGGCTGTCGTAAACGTTAAGAACCGGATTGAGCAGGTAACCAACAGGTTGCCGGAACTGGTGCAACGGGAAGGTCTTATCGTCACGCCTATGCAGCCCAACATGCTGATGTATGTGAACCTGTACAGTAAGGATAAGAATGCGGATGAAAAGTTTCTATATAATTTTGCGAGTGTTAACATATTACCGGAACTGCAGAGGCTGAAAGGAGTTGGGCGCACTCAAATCCTTGGCAGCAGGCAATATGCGATGCGTATCTGGCTGAAACCGGATCGGATGCGCGCGTATAACGTGTCTACTGATGAGGTGATGGAAGCGCTTGGAGAGCAAAGCATCATAGGATCACCCGGCAGATTGGGAAGAGCAGACGGTAAGCGTTCTCAGTCTCTTGAATATGTCCTGACATACCAGGGCAGATATAATGAACCGGAGCAGTATGAGAATGTGATCATCCGCTCAAATCCGGAAGGAGAAATTCTTTACCTCAAAGATCTGGCGGAGGTGGAATTCGGCAGCGAATTCTATGACATCTATTCAAACATGGATGGACACCCTTCGGCCGCGATTACCGTGAAGCAAAATTATGGCAGCAATGCGAGCGAGGTCATTGCACGGGTAAAAGCAAAACTCGAAGAGCTTCAGGCTGGCTCATTTCCTCCGGGGATGGAATACGAATTCAGCTATGACGTTTCCAGTTTCCTGGATGCGTCTATTGAAAAAGTAGTGCACACGCTTGGGGAAGCCTTCCTGCTGGTGGCGTTGGTTGTATTCCTGTTCCTCGGAGACTGGCGGTCAACGCTGATCCCAACGCTTGCCGTTCCGGTATCCCTGATCGGGACCTTTGTCTTCATGCAGTTCTTCGGCCTTTCCATCAACCTCATTACGTTATTCGCCCTGGTGCTCGCGATCGGAATCGTAGTGGATAATGCTATCGTTGTCGTCGAGGCCGTTCATGCCAAGATGGAACAGGAAGGTCTTTCCCCCTATAGGGCGACGAAAAAAGTAGTTCATGAAGTCAGTGGCGCAATCATAGCCATCACCCTGGTGATGACGGCCGTATTTATCCCCGTTGCATTTATGTCAGGACCGGTGGGCATATTTTACAGGCAGTTTTCGATTACCATGGCTACCGCCATTGTGCTCTCCGGTATTGTGGCACTCACGCTCACCCCCGTGCTTTGTGCCATGATCTTGAAGAACACGCATGGGAAGCCCCGGAAGAGAGGACCGATCAACATATTGCTGGACGGCTTTAACAGATGGTTCGAAAAGCTCACGGGAAAGTACGTTGGAGCGCTGAAAATGATTGTGAACCGGAAGTCGGTCACTTTCGGGATGTTGCTGGCCTTCTGTGCCGCCATCTGGCTTACATCTAACACCCTTCCCTCAGGCTTTATTCCCGCGGAAGATCAGGGGATGATCTATGCTATCATTCAAACACCTCCGGGGGCTACACTGGAAAGGACCAACGACATAGCCCGCGAACTCCAGGCAATAGCCGAGGAGATCGAAGGCATACAGTCTGTTTCATCGCTTGCCGGCTATGAGGTACTCACCGAAGGACGAGGATCAAACGCGGGAACATGTTTGATCAATCTTAAAAACTGGTCGGAGCGAAACCATACAGCCCAGGAAATCATGCATGAACTCGAAGAAAAAGGCCATGAGATTCCGGGAGCCACGATAGAATTCTTTCAGCCCCCGGCAGTACCCGGATACGGTGCGGCGGGCGGGTTTGCTTTACGCCTCCTCGATAAAACCAATAGCGGTGATTATAAGGCGTTTGGAAAGGTGAACGATGAGTTCATGGATGTGTTGGGAAAACGTCGTGAATTAAAAGGTCTGTTCACATTCTTCGCTGCCAACTATCCCCAGTACGAACTTCAAATCGACAACAAAGCAGCAATGCAAAAAGGGGTTTCCATTGGCAAAGCCATGGACAACCTCTCTATTCTTATTGGAAGCACGTACGAGCTGGGCTTTAACCGTTTCGGAAGCTTTTATAAGGTATTTGTGCAAGCGGATCCGAAGTATAGAAGGTTACCAGAAGACCTCATGAACCTCTACGTGAAAAACGACCACGACGAGATGGTTCCCTATTCTGCCTTCATGAAAATGAACAAGAAGCAGGGGCTGAATGAAATCACGCGGTACAATTTGTACACGTCATCGGCAATCAATGGCGCACCTGCGGATGGATACAGTAGCGGTGAGGCTCTTCAGGCCATCCAGGAGGTCGCCCGGACTCTGCCGAGGGGCTATGACATCGACTGGGTAGGGCTCGCGAAAGATGAGGTCGAACGCGGCAACGAAGCACTCTATATATTCCTCATTGTTTTGGCCTTCGTGTACCTGGTGCTTGCTGCCCAGTACGAAAGCTTCGTGCTGCCCTTGGCAGTAGTTCTTTCGCTGCCGGCAGGAGTTTTCGGATCTTTCATGCTTCTGAAGCTCATGGGCCTGTCTAATGACATTTATGCGCAGGTCGGCCTGGTGATGTTGGTGGGACTGCTGGGAAAGAATGCCATATTGATCGTGGAGTTTGCCGTTCAGAAACATCGCGAGGGGATGTCAGTTCTCGACTCGGCAATAGAAGGTGCGAGAGTGCGTTTTCGCCCGATACTCATGACCTCCTTCGCCTTCATAGCAGGATTGATTCCGCTGGTAGTTGCGACAGGCCCCGGCGCCATTTGTAATCGCACGATCGGCGCCTCGTCGCTTGGAGGTATGCT
>JBBEBN010000365.1:0-11634 GCA_040882305.1 Cyclobacteriaceae bacterium | reverse complement strand
CATGCTGAGAGCTCATGGTGTAAAGAAAGGTGACCGGGTATGCATTTATCTTCCGATGATACCGGAACTGGCTTATACCATTCTGGCTTGCGCGCGCATCGGCGCGGTGCATTCTGTGGTTTTCGCAGGGTTTTCATCCAGGTCTCTCTTTGACAGAATTACTGACGCGGGATGTAAGATCGCCGTCACGGCTGACGGAGGCTACCGTGGCGCGAAGACCATTGATTTAAAAGGTATACTCGATGAGGCCCTGGAGAAATGTCCCGATGTAACAAAGGTTGTCATCTTTCAACATACTCGATCGGAGGTTGTCATGAAACCCGAGCGTGATGTTTGGTGGCATGACGAGATCAGAAATGTCGATGCGCAGTGCGAAGCGGAAGAGATGGACGCCGAGGACATGCTGTTCATTTTATATACTTCCGGATCCACGGGCAAGCCGAAAGGAATGGTCCATACCTGTGCCGGGTATCTGGTCTATACCAATTACACTTTTCGCACGGTTTTTCAATATGAAGAGGGTCAGGTATTCTGGTGCACGGCGGATATAGGATGGATCACGGGCCATTCTTATATTCTTTACGGCCCGCTCTCCGCCGGCGCCACCACGGTAATTTTTGAGGGAATTCCTTCGTGGCCGCACTGGGGAAGATTCTGGCAAGCAGTGGAACGGCACAAGGTAAACATATTCTATACGGCACCTACGGCGATACGCGCACTGGAGAAGGCGCCACTGAGCTTTGTGAACGAGCATGACCTGTCTTCATTGAAAGTGCTGGGAACTGTTGGAGAACCCATCAATGAAGAAGCCTGGCATTGGTACAATAAGAATGTGGGAAAGGGAAATTGCCCGATCGTCGACACCTGGTGGCAGACTGAAACAGGAGGTATCATGATCTCACCGATCGCCCATATTACGAAGTTAAAACCGGCTCATGCGACCCTTCCACTCCCGGGGGTCCAACCGGCAATTATGAATGAAAGCGGTTTGGAGGTCCAGGGCGACAAAGTAGAGGGCAAACTGGCCATGAAGTTTCCCTGGCCCGGAATTGCGCGAACCATCTATGGTGACCATCAGCGCTTCAGGGAAACATACTTTTCCGCTTTTCCGGGAAAGTATTTTACGGGAGACGGTTGCAAGCGCGATGAAGATGGGTACTACCGTATTACCGGAAGGGTTGACGACATCATCATTGTTTCGGGTCATAACCTGGGAACGGCAGAAATCGAAAGTTCCATTGATGAACACAGTGCAGTCTGCGAAACGGCAGTTGTAGGATTTCCACATGAGATTAAAGGTCAGGGTATCTACGCTTTCGTGATCTGTTATGAGAGACCGAACGAAGAAGATAAGCTCCGGAAGGAGATTCTCGAAGCGGTTTCAAAGATCATTGGTCCCATTGCGAAACCCGACAAGATCCAGTTTGTAAGTGGCTTGCCAAAAACCCGTTCCGGCAAGATTATGCGCAGGATACTCAGGAAAATTGCCGAAGGTGACACTGAAAACCTCGGTGACACCTCAACGCTGCTCGATCCGACAGTGGTGGATGAGATTAAGGCCGGTGCATTGTAAGTGCCCCACCAAAAAAGGTACGCCCGGGCGGGGCGTCTGGTCCCTGCCTGCGCGCAGGCCAGTGCATCGGCAGGCGGGCTTTAAAATTGGCGATTAACAGACTTTATCATGCATGCTGTAAAACTGGTCAAGAAAGTGCGTAGCTTTGCTGATCTGTTGGTTTGAACTGACATGAAACTCCAAGCTTCGCGAGATGTCCGTGAAGTAACTTTCAACCGTTGAGTGTCTGAGCAAGAATGAGTAAGAATAAGTTGCATGAACCTTTTTTGCTGTGCATCATCGTTATTGCCTCCCTCCTTGTATTGTCGGTTGTTCCGTCCTTCACGCTGGAATCCCTGCGTTTTAAACAAATTAATCTTCTCGCCGACGTAGAAATTGTCAGGGTCGACAGTCTGGAAGTGGCTTTCAAGGATTCGCTTGTCGCAAAACAGGACTCTGTGATCCAGCTGGTCAAAGAGACCTGTCGGCATGGATTAACGTGCCTTGAAGATTACAGTGGTGACACCACTGCCCTCGTTAAATTTTATAAAGCATTATCGGAAATCAAAAAACAACCCAATAAGGCCCTTCGGGTTGCCTTTTACGGAGACTCCTTTATCGAAGGGGATATTTTCTGCGGAAGTTTCCGGGACTCTCTTCAATCCATTTTTGGAGGAAGAGGAGTGGGTTTTGTGCCGATAACCTCAGGCGTGGCCAGATTCCGGAACACGATAAAGCATTCCTTCGACAATTGGCGAACGAGTTCCCTGATCAACCGTACAGACTCAACGGCGGAATACGGACCGGCAGGATATTGTTTTGTTCCCCTGGATGGAAACTGGGTGGAATACAGGCCTTCCCGGAAAAGATTCCTGCGAGAGTTCAATACAGTCAAACTGTATTATAAAAATTATGAATCCGCTTCCGTTCGCTTCAGCATCAATTATGATACTACGCAATGGGTAGTGCCTCTTAAGAAATCCAGCCAGTTGCAGGAGTGGGTGTATCGCGGAAGAAAGCTGAAGTCCATCAAATTTACGTTTGAACCTTTTGACAGCCTGCGGTTGTTCGGCGCAAGTTTCGAAGACGGGCCCGGTGTGTATGTCGACAACTTTTCTCTTCGCGGAAATTCGGGGATCAGCCTCACAGGCATCAGCCAAAATATGTTGTCGAAGTTCAACAACTACCGTAGCTATAAACTTGTGATCCTCCAGTTCGGCCTTAACATGGTGCAGGAGGACTCCCTGAATTACCGGTCATACGTTCGCAGGATGGTGAGGGTGATCAACAATCTGAAAAAATCTTTTCCGCAGGCCAGTTTCCTTTTGATGAGTGTCAGCGACCGCAGTACCAACACAACGGGAAAATTCGAAACAATGAATGCTATTCCCGCCATGCGCAATGCACAACGGATGATCGCCCAGGAAACAAACATCGCTTTCTGGGATATGTTCGAGGCGATGGGAGGCGAAAATAGCATGGTAAGATTCGTAACTTCCAAACCGGCACTGGCTGCGAAAGATTACACACACCTGAATTTCAATGGGGGAAATAAATTGGCGGGATCACTCGTTAAGAGCCTCTTATATGGGCATGAAACACATGAGGAAGAGTATGAGGAAAAAAAGTGAACGGCTTTTTCGTCTAAATCAACGGAGACAGCTGTTTCAAAGCTGCTTGGTTGTCGTGTCTTTTTTTGTCTTAACTATAGTGTGCCGGAAGGTGCACGCTCAACGCGTTGACTTTACCTACAAAACATACGGCATTGAGGTGGATGCTGACAATGTCATTCAGAACGCCGGTCACCTGGAGAAATTTTTTGAGGGGCTGTATCAGCTGCAATTGGCAAATGACCGGAAGATCAACATTGTTCACATAGGGGACTCCCATATTCAGGCCGATTATATGACCAGTGTCATCCGGCGGAATTTCCACCGTCATTTCGGCAATGCGGGAAGGGGACTGATCGTACCGCTGCGTGTAGCCAGAACGAATGAACCGAATAATTTCAAGACAGTTTCAGATCACCTCTGGGAATCAAAGCGATGTGTCTTTCCGGATCAGCCACTTCCGATTGGGATCGGCGGTGTTACGATAGAAACAAAAGATCCGGAAGCCAACCTGCAGATCTTTATGAATGATCTCTGGTTGGACTACAGCTTTAATCAGCTGACCCTGTTTTATGAAAAAGATGAGACGAGTTTTGATTTTTCCATACGCGATGTGCAGGGAACAGAGCTTGGGCGGATAAGTAACGGTTTTCGGGATTCGAGCCGGAATCATGCGCTGATTAATTGGGAAAACGGCATCAACGCTGTGTCCATCCAGCCGATGAAAGCAAATCCCGAACAATCCAGGGCCATCCTCTACGGTGTTGTGCTGGAGAACTCATTGAAAGGCGTCCTATACCACACCATCGGTGTGAATGGAGCAAAGTACAAACATTACAACGAAGCGGCAAGATTTGCAGAACAAACGGCGGCCCTTCAAACGGACCTTTTCATTATCTCTCTCGGCACAAATGAGTCCATCGATTATCCTTATATGGACCGAAGCTTTTCCGCGCAAATAAATGAACTACTCTCCTCCCTTCGCGCAAAGAATCCGATGGCTGCGTTCATATTGGTGACACCTCAGGATGTTTTCAGGCGAAGGAATAAACCCAATCCCGGAATCACGGAAGTGAGGGATGAGATCATTCAATACGCCGTCGAGAACGGTCTTGCGTTCTACGATCTGTACCGCGCCATGGGCGGTGAACATTCCGCGAAAACATGGCGCGATAATGCGCTGCTCGGCGCCGATGGCATTCACCTTACAAAGGACGGATATGAATACCAGGGGAATCTTTTCTATCACGCATTATTAAAGGGCTACAATTCATATGTTCCCGCTAGACATCCATAAATTTAGACAGCTGTTTGCTTACAATCCTGATGAGCCGTTGATCTTTAACAGCGGTTTATTCGTGTTTTTGTTTACAGGTTTCCTGTGGATATACGTCAGCCTGAGTAAAACACACAAAGCGAAGCTGATATTCGTCACTCTCTTTTCGTTGTATTTCTACTATAAATCCAGCGGCGCATATTTCGTCTTGTTGCTCTTTGCCACGGTGATTGACTTTACGCTGGCAAAATTGATCCACACATCAAAGGATCAATGGCTTCGGAAGTTCTATATTGTTCTCACACTGGTGGTGAACCTGGGAATGCTCGCCTATTTCAAGTACACGAACTTCCTGCTGGATACTTTTTTCTCTTTTGCTAATTTGGAATTTCAGCCTTTGGACATTTTTCTTCCGGTAGGCGTATCGTTTTTCACATTCCAGTCGCTTAGCTACACCCTGGATATTTACCGTGGCCACCTCAAGCCGGTGGATAATATTCTGGACTACGCTTTTTTTGTATCCTTCTTTCCTCAGCTGGTGGCCGGGCCAATTGTTCGCGCCTCCGATTTTTTACCGCAGATCTATAAGCCGACCATTGTCACATCTGAAATGTTTGGTCGGGGTGTTTTTCTTATTGGATGCGGACTCTTTAAAAAAGCTGTGATTTCGGATTATATCAGCGTCAACTTTGTCGACCGGGTATTTGATGCGCCTTCGTTATATTCCGGAATTGAAAATCTTTTTGCGGTATACGGCTATGCGCTTCAGATCTATTGTGATTTCTCAGGTTATTCCGACATGGCCATTGGCATCGCGTTACTGCTTGGGTTCAGGTTCCCGATGAATTTTGACTCTCCGTATCAGTCTAAGAACATCACGGAATTCTGGCGGCGGTGGCATATCTCTCTTTCGACATGGTTGCGCGATTATCTGTATATATCGCTGGGCGGCAACCGCAAAGGTGAAGCAAGGGCTTACGTCAATCAAATGCTCACGATGCTTTTAGGAGGCCTCTGGCATGGTGCTTCCTGGCGTTTTATCATCTGGGGTGCTTTGCACGGTATGGCCCTGACGGCACACAAGTTTTTCCGTGCAAGGTTTCCGAAACTCCCCGCACACAATACCCAATGGAGGAATTTCGCACGGGTATTTCTCACCTTTCATTTTGTCTGCTTTTGCTGGATCTTTTTTCGCGCTGCCGATATGGAAACCGTTGGGGAGATACTCCATCAGATCTTTTTTCAATTCAACCTCGGCCTGGCAGGCGATTTTATTTCCGGATATAAAGTGGTGATGATGTTAATGGTCATTGGCTACCTGCTGCATTTTATTCCCAGAGAGGCGGAACTTGCTGCACAAGAGACAGTCACAAACATGCCCCTTGCAGGAAAGGCGGCGTTCATGATTATGGTGATCATTCTTGTCATTCAGACGAAGTCATTAGGTATTCAGCCCTTTATTTACTTCCAGTTTTGAGAACGGAATGTTGACTGTTGACTGTTGGCCTATGGCCATTGACCGGCGAAAAGTGTGTTTTCTTTGGGGCTATGAATTATAGACTGTGAGCAAGTCAATTCAAATCGTACGAAAATTCCTGCCCGATCATTTTTTTTATCTCTTCTTTTGTGAGGGGCTTGTTGAAATAATATTTGATGCCGAGTTCACGGGCACGGGCGAGATCGTTCGGATCTGCGGAAGATGTGAGCACAACAATGGTGATGGCGCTCTTATCGGGTAAATCCATAAGCGCAAAAGCCTCGATGAATTCATAACCGTTCATGATGGGCATATTGAGATCGAGAAAAATAATATCAGGCCTCTGGACATTCCCCTTTTTATACTCTTCCAGAAGTTCCAAAGCCTGCCGTCCATTCAGTGCGAAGTGAATTTCATTGGCCAGGCCAAGAGAAGTGATCGTCTTTTCACTCAGAAAATTGAAAATCTTATCATCGTCCACTAACATTATGTTCTTCTTTCTCATAGCCATCTTTTACAATAAAGTAAATGAAAATCGCTCATCTAATATAAACAAAATCCGTGGTTATACGCTTATTTATCGGTAGATCGCGTGAGGACACCCCGGATGGAGTGCGCTTCCAATTTATGATTTTATGATATGCTATATAAATTGGAAGCGACTTGCCTCTACTAGGGATTTCTGACGTTATCGTTTTCAGCTGCCACAAGCCTCGCATTCATCCGGATTATCCAGTGAGCAGGACATATCAGCGCGTTTTTGTTCGTAATCGGGAGGAGTGTGTTCATAGGGCAAACTCTGCTGGGATTCTTTCGCAAGAACCACAGCGGGCTCGGATACCGCATCCTTCACGGCGATTTTCTCATAAACATGTTCCTTCATAGCAGACTTGTCAAGGGTAAACTTGATGGCATCCGCTGCGGCGGTAGACCGCAGGTAATACATGCCTGTTTTCAGTCCTTTTTTCCAGGCGTAAAAATGCATCGAAGTCAATTTTCCGAAATTCGCATCCGTCAAATGAATATTCAGACTTTGGGACTGACAAATGTAGGCTCCCCGGTCGGCAGACATGTCTATGATCGCCTTTTGTGAAATTTCCCACACCGTTTTATAAATGCCTTTCAGGTGTTGGGGAATTTCCGGTATCGATTGAACCGAGCCATTGGTGGAGATCAGTTTTTGGCGCATGCTTTCACTCCACAATCCGGCGTTGATCAGATCCCTCATTAAATGCTTATTGGCAACAATAAACTCACCTGATAGTGTGCGGCGGGTGTAGACGTTGGACGTATACGGCTCAAAACACTCGTTGTTCCCCAGTATCTGAGAGGTGGAAGCTGTTGGCATAGGAGCAACCAGTAAAGAGTTGCGCACACCGTGTTGCTTCACGTCCTGTTTCAGTTTCTCCCAGTTCCAGCGACCTGATGAAGGTGTCACACCCCACATATCAAACTGGAAAATACCTTTTGATACGGGTGAACCTTTAAAGGTTTCATAAGGTCCGTACTTCTTTGCCTCTTCCATGGAGGCTTCCATGGCGGCAAAATAGATCGTTTCAAAAATATCCTTGTTCAGGCCACGCGCTTCGTCGCTTTCAAAAGGCATTCGCAGCATAATAAAGGTATCTGCCAGACCCTGAACACCGAGACCGATAGGGCGGTGACGCATGTTGGATCTCCGCGCTTCTTCCACCGGGTAATAATTGACATCGATAACTTTGTTGAGGTTGCGGGTGGCCACCTTGGTTATCTCATATAATTTCTCGTGATCGAATTTTCCATCGTCAGTTACGAACTTTGGTAACGCTAAAGAGGCCAGGTTACAGACGGCCACTTCATCCGGTGCGGAGTATTCCATAATTTCCGTACACAGGTTGCTCGACTTGATGGTGCCGAGATTCTTCTGGTTTGACTTCCTGTTGGCGGCGTCTTTATACAGCATGTATGGCGTTCCCGTTTCAATTTGTGATTCGAGGATCTCAAACCAGAGGTCTTGTGCCTTTACCTGTCTGCGGTATTTATTTTCGCTTTCGTATTTCTGATACAAACGCTCAAAATCTTCGCCCCACACTTCGGCCAATCCCGGTGCCTCGTTGGGGCAGAAAAGAGACCACATCTCGTTATTTTCAACCCGCTCCATAAACAGGTCAGGGATCCAGAGCGCATAGAAAAGGTCTCGTGCCCTCATCTCATCCTTGCCGTGATTTTTCTTGAGCTCCAGGAAATCAAAGATATCGGCATGCCAGGGCTCGAGGTAAACGGCAAAGCTTCCCTTGCGTTTCCCGCCGCCCTGATCCACATATCTGGCAGTCATATCGAAATTTCTGAGCATCGGAACAATTCCATTGGAAGTTCCGCCTGTGCCCTTGATGTAGGATCCTTTGGCGCGGACGTTATGGATGCTGAGCCCGATGCCCCCGGCAGACTGCGAGATCTTCGCGCACTGTTTAAGGGTATCATAAATACCGTCGATGCTGTCATCCTTCATGGTCAGGAGAAAACAGGAGGACAGCTGTGGTTTGGGTGTTCCGGCATTGAACAATGTGGGGGTGGCATGAGTGAACCATTTTTCCGACAGGAGATTGTAGGTCTCGATGGCGGCGGGAATGTCATTCCCGTGTATCCCTACGGCTACACGCATGAGCATATGCTGGGGGCGTTCCACCGTTTTGCCGTCGATCTTCATCAGGTAAGAGCGTTCCAGCGTCTTGAAGCCAAAGAAATCGTAACTGAAATCGCGGTCATAAAGGATGGCCTCATCGAGTTCAGCTGCGTGTTCTTTTATTATTTTCCAGGTTTCTTTGGAGATGAGCGGCGCATTCTGACCATTTTTCGGATCCACATGCTGGTATAACCGCTTCATGGTGTTCGAAAACGACTTGCTGGTTACTTTGTGCAGGTTTGATACTGCAATGCGGGCAGCGAGCTTGGCAAAATCGGGATGACGCGTGGTCATCGTGGCCGCAATTTCTGCGGCAAGATTGTCTAGCTCTTGCGTGGATACGCCATCATAGAGGCCATTGATCACCTTCATGGCCACTTCCACCGGATTAACGAACTTTGGGTCGAGACCGTAGCAAAGTTTTTCTATCCGTGCGGTGATTTTGTCAAACTTTACTGATTCTCGGTGTCCATCACGTTTTACTACAAGCATCTTCGGATAAGGGTTGTTTTGTGAGATAAGAAGTTTAAAAAGTGATTGAATGTATCAAAAATCTTCGTTCAAAGAAAACTTTGGCGAAGAATCTTTTTCCGTACTGTTCATCACACCTGCTTTTTGATATTCTGCTACCCGTTTTTCAAAGAAGTTTGTTTTTCCTCTCAACGAAATCATATCCATGAAATCGAACGGATTTGTAACATCATAAATTTTTGTGCCAATCAGTTCATTGAGGAGGCGATCTGCCACGTACTCGATATACTGGCGCATCTGGGCGGCATTCATACCAATGAGGTTCACGGGCAGGGAATCCGTGACGAATTCTTTTTCTATCTCTACGGCATCCCTGATGATCTCTATAACCTTTTCTTTTGGAAGTTTGCTCACCACATGCTGGGTGTAAAGGTGGCAGGCAAAATCGCAGTGCAATCCTTCATCACGAGAGATCAGCTCGTTCGAAAAACTTAGCCCGGGCATCAGGCCGCGTTTTTTCAACCAGAAAATGGAACAGAATGAGCCGGAGAAAAAGATCCCCTCCACGGCAGCAAAGGCAATTAACCGTTCAGCAAAGTCTCCCTTGTCAATCCAGCGCAGAGCCCAGTCGGCTTTTTTCTTCACGCAATCCATCGTCTCTATCGCATGAAAAAGCTTGTCCTTTTCCTTTGCATCTTTCACGTAGGTGTCAATGAGCAGGGAATAAGTTTCCGAGTGGATATTCTCAATGGCAATCTGAAAACCGTAAAAGAATTTGGCTTCCGTATACTGAACTTCCGACACAAAATGCTCCGCCAGGTTCTCATTGACAATGCCATCGCTTGCCGCAAAGAAAGCCAGCACGTGGGTAATGAAATGACGCTCGCCATCGTTCAGATTTTGCCAGTCGCGAAGGTCGTGGCTCAGGTCTATCTCCTCAGCAGTCCAAAAGCTTGCTTCTGCCTGTTTGTAAAATTTCCAGATGTCGTGGTGGCGAATCGGAAACAGCACAAAACGGTCTTTGTTTTCTCTTAAAATCGGTTCTTCACTCATCGATGCTTGGCTCATAATAACGATAGGTTTTAAGTGTTAACCAGAATATATACGCAGATAATGGCGCTTTCGCCTTATCCGGACTGCTAAATAAATTTTGCTTGGCTTTGAGGATAGAATGAACTTCCTACCCGGCGTCAAGTGTACAAATGAAAAAAATGAAACCCAGAATTCAAAAAGTGCATTTTTGGCTTGTTTTGGCCTTTTGTGGATAACTTGTGGATGCTTTGTGGAATTGTAAGTTACTGGAAAATAGCCGTTTAAAAGGGCTCTACTTCATCAAAAGGTTCGGCCTAACTGCCGTTATACTTTTTGAAAAAAAATTTCTGGGCATGGCCGCCTCATTCGGGTCACAAAAAGTAAAGACCCAATGTTTATTTCATGACAATTTTCATACCTTTGCAGTCCTATTTTTTAAAAAAGCTATGTACGCAATTGTAAACATTGCCGGAAAACAGTTTAAAGTGGCTAAAGATCAATACATCTATGCCCCTAGATTAGAAGGAGAAGCAGGTTCGTCTGTCAGTTTTGACAATGTACTTCTCGTCGATAATGAGGGTAAGATTGATATTGGCGCCCCCGCTGTTAAAGGAATCAAGGTTTCGGGTAAGATCCTGGAGCACGTAAAAGGCAATAAAGTAATTGTCTTTAAGAAGAAAAGGAGAAAAGGTTACCAGGTGAAAAACGGCCATCGCCAGCAGTTCACGAAGGTTCAAATTGAAAGTATCGGGTAGCCCCGGGCGCTGGAAGGGGGTTTAAAATTCCCTCCGGGAATTTATGGTTAGACATCAAAAAATGCAGTAGAAATGGCACATAAGAAAGGCGAAGGCAAAGTAAAGAACGGTCGCGAATCAGAGAGTAAACGACTGGGTATCAAAGTATTCGGTGGCCAAAAAGTGATTGCAGGCAATATTATTGTCCGCCAGCGCGGCACCAGACACCACCCTGGAAACAACGTCGGCATGGGTAAAGACCACACCCTGTTTGCCCTTACACCCGGCGTTGTTGTGTTCAAGAAAGGCCGCGAAAATAAATCATTCGTTTCTGTTCAGCCCCTTGCTGAAGCATAAGAAAAAAAAGCATTTTCTTAAGGGCCAATTCTTGCGGGAATTGGCCTTTACTATTTTACTCCGCAGCGCGCCGCGGAGCTTTTCAATGAACCGCGGATATCCTCATCTTTGCCCATGCATTTACAAAACGACCTGCTCTTAAGAACTGCAAAAGGAGCAAAATGCGAGCGTACACCGGTTTGGCTGATGCGTCAGGCGGGAAGGGTATTGCCGCAATATCGCAAAGTCAGGGAAAACGCCCGCGACTTCAAGACACTGGTTAAAACTCCCGAGCTTGCAGCGGAAGTAACCATACAGCCGATTGATATTCTCGGAGTAGATGCAGCCATAATATTTTCTGATATCCTCGTTATTCCCGAAGCGATGGGTTTGAATTACGAGATGGAGGAGAAGCGAGGTCCGATCTTCCCAAAACGGATCTCCTCAGTCGCCGATCTAAAGGATATTCACGTAGCCCATCCTG
>JBBEBN010000364.1:0-11674 GCA_040882305.1 Cyclobacteriaceae bacterium | reverse complement strand
CACATGCCCTCTTTAGGCGTGCACCGTCTCTGACATCACCAATAAAAAAACGAATGTTTGGGTACTTATCCACGGGATATTCCTGGGCCATATGAAACTGCTTTTGTTCGTCCCGCGAAAAAATAACAAGTCTTTTAATATCCGGCCAGCGTTTCATGATGGTCCTGGTCAATGCTTTACCAAGTGAACCGGTACCTCCAGTAATTAATATTGATTTGTCGCTTAACATCTTTATTTATTTTTATGCCAGAATAAATTCAACCTGCCCGGCCAAGATTTAAACTGTGTCCATAAAGGTCTTCTCGACCCTGTTAAAAATAAGGAAGCCCAGGATCAGCGTCACTGCCATAAAAATGACACTATAAAGAACATCACTCATTTCAAAGGTGCCTTTGCCAAATAAGGCATACCGGTATACTTCTACAATAGCAGAAAGTGGATTGGCTTCGATCAGCCACCCGTAGCTCTTTCCCTTTAAAAAGGACATAGGGTATGCAATGGGTGTGGCGTACATTCCAAGCTGCACGGCAAAAGTAAGTAATACAGCAAAGTCGCGATACTTGGTAGTCAGCGACGAGATAATGATACCCAGACCAAGCCCAATACTTGCCATCAATACAATTAGAAACGGCAAAACAAGCCAGTTCACAGTTAAGACGATTGGCTCTCCGTGAAAATTAAACCAAATCATTGCACCCAGGAGCAAGAGAAATTGGATCCCAAAACGCACCATATTGGATATCACAACTGATAATGGAATTATGATTCTGGGAAAATATACTTTTCCGAAAATTGCCACATTTGTCACGAACGTATTGGAGGTATTCGTAAGACATGTCGCGAAATAATTCCAAAACGTTATGCCCGACATGTAAAACAGGATCGGGTTAATTCCATCCGTTGGAATCCTCGCTATTCTGCCAAAAATCATCAAAAACATTATCGTCGTCAGAACCGGCTGGATCAGATGCCACAGAGGACCAAGAATAGTTTGCTTGTACTGCGCTACAAAGTCACG
The DNA here is from genome assembly GCA_040882305.1 of Cyclobacteriaceae bacterium. Lineage (GTDB taxonomy): Bacteria > Bacteroidota > Bacteroidia > Cytophagales > Cyclobacteriaceae > Chryseosolibacter. The sequence continues at coordinate 10,656 of JBBEBN010000364.1, read as the reverse complement.
TCTGACAAATAACCACATCAGGTCACGATACTTCCATACTTCAGAAAGGTCAACATCAAACCAATTCTTTTTCGGCTTGATTTCAAGGTCCCAGTATTCATCCTGATCAGATACAGTTTTTGTCTTCACCATTTTCCCTTTCGTTTCTACTTTTTCCGTCAAAGTCAAGCCGTGTAATTCATGAAATATCGTAGTGTCGATTTGATTTCTGCCCCGGTGTCGTTTGTAAGGGCGAACCCCGTGTTTGTTAGCTTTTCAATACTAATGTTTAACTGTTGGCCTTTCCCCGAACCTGAAGAAGTCTTTCGGCTAAGGTCAATTGGTTTCTTCAATACCTCCTCTGCCAGGTGTTTGACTTTCAGTGCCATATCCCAAACGGTTACGGCCTGCCCACCGCCCAAGTTAAAAATTTCACCCGTGATTTTATTTTCGGGCAGGTTCATAAGGTGCAAAGTTGCAGCGCAAACATCATGAAGGCATACAAAATCCCGTAGCTGCATCCCATCACTGAGGAGCGTCATCTTTCCGGTGTTAACGGCCGAACGCGATAGATCGCTTACCAGCAAGGTCCACCTGTTAGCGGTGGGAAAGGCAGCGCCGCCAAACGAATTGGTCAAACGGATTACGGTATTCGTCATCCCTTTCTCTGCGGCGTATGCCAATACATAATCCTCAGCACACTTATGAGTGATCGCATAAGGATGCACGGGACGGGTAATGCTATTTTCATCGTAATGTCCTTCCAGAGGCTTACCATAGACGTGGGCAGTTGAGAAGTAAATGAATTTCTTAATTCCGGCATGGTGCGTGTGTTCCAGCCAGTCGAGGGTTTGCGTGATGTTTACATCAATCGCCTTGAAAGGATATTTTACACAGTCATTTTCGTCCAGCGCTGCCAGATGAATAAAAACATCCGCGCCATTCAGCTGATCTTTGTCATCAGGATGGGCAATATGCATATTCTCCGGGCATTTGATATCTGGCAGAGCACCTGCCTGCCTTGAATAGGCAACCACGTGATGGCCCTGTTCAACCAGGTACTTGGATAGCCTTCCGCCTACAAAACCCAGTCCCCCGGAAATTACAGTCTTCATTACCAGGTATAGGGAATATAGTCGGAATTGATGGGGATATTTTCGGCTTCGGTGGGATCATGTGGAATGCTGGCAATATTCAGCAACATGTTCTCCCCGGCGCTCACACCATAAAAGGCAACCCATACGCCAGGCGGCACTGTTAACCTTTGATAATTTTTACGGGAAAGAGAAACGTTCAAAAATTGTTTCCGCGTTTCGCTCTCCGGGCGATCATCAAATAAAACAAATCCTATTTCCCCTGCTGTGACAACAAGGTTCAGGGTCATGCGCGTATGCTTCTTCCATCCCTTCCTCTTACCCTGGCCTACAGTAGAAAAGTATGCTTCTCCGAAAGACACGTAACTTTCATCGGTGGCTTTTAAGCCGTGAAGCACATCGCCATTATCCGTGGGAATGATCCTCAAGGGAGTTAACATCACCCCCGCGGGTATTTTTTCTGTTACTGTATCCATGCCAAATTGTTTTCTTTTGCTGCCTCGACGTATTGCGAGATCTGATTCCTGGTAAATGAAGCCATGTCTTTTTCATCGCCGTAATAGGCGCCATACCACGATGCCGTCATGCGAGCGGTTTGGGGAAAATCCAGAACTGGTTTCCAGTGGAGGTACGTATGGGCTTTGTCACAATTCAGTTTAAGAAGTCCGGCTTCATGAAAACCAGGTGAGCCCTCGACTTTGTAAAGGGCATGCTTTTTGGTAAACGACCAGTCTTTACCGATAGCTTCCAGCATTTGCTTCACGGCAAAGATCTGGTCAGCCGCAGGACCGAAATTGAACGATTCGCCATTCAGCGAATCATTTTTCGCCAGGTGTTCTCCTGTAACCAGGTACCCACTGAGGGGTTCCAGAACATGCTGCCACGGTCTTGTCGACTGCGGGTTGCGAATAACCACCGGTTGGTTCTTCACCCAGGCACGTATGCAATCTGGCACGAGTCTTTTTTCAGCCCAGTCTCCCCCTCCGATCACATTTCCAGCGCGCACGGAAGCCATGCGGCTATTGGGCAAATGTCTGATAAAAGAATGATAATAGGAATAGATCAGGATCTCCGCCGCAGCCTTGGAGGCGCTGTAGATATCTTTGCCTCCCAGCCTGTCCGTTTCGCGATAACCGAAGATCCACTCCACGTTCTCGTAACACTTATCGCTAGTGATGAGGATCACATGGCACCTGTTCTTTAATGTTCTTACACCCTCCAACACATGCACCGTACCCATGGCGTAGGTTGCAATAGTTCCTACTGGATCGCTATAGGAAGTCGCAACAATGGGCTGTGCGGCCATGTGAAAAATGAAATCCGGTTGAATTTTTTCAATACAGGCAACCGTTTTCTCCCTGTCGCGAATATCGATGGAGTGGTGTTTAATCTCTTTTTCGAGCGCGGCAACTTCAAACAGAGCAGGCTTTGTGGGAACGCTTATGGAGAGCCCATAAACATCGGCGCCCAGTTCCTTTAACCATACCGTCAACCACGAACCCTTGAAACCGGTATTACCGGTGACGAGGACTTTTTTGCCGTTATAAATATTGCCAAACATGAGTTTTATCGCCCTGGAACGATTCGTGTCCCGTTCGTATTTCGCCCTTTCAGGGCTTGACTGTTCGTGTGTGCTCTTACGTAGGGCTCGAAGCTCCTTCACTTTGACGGCCCCCTTAAAGTTTACCCACGGAGCTTCTTCACCCTACGCTGATATCTCGCGCCCTTTCAGGGCTCAAAATTGTTCCGCTTACGCGGTATCGCGGCAACCCAACCACGCTTCCACGCGCGGTCGGCATCAAGCCTGCCTTTGCCGAGGCGGCTTCGCCCAGGCGGGCTTCGTCGGGCGAAGCCGGCGCCCTTACCAGACCTTCCATTTGGCCTGGCCTTTATCCCACAAATCGTTCAGGTCATTCTTATCCCTCAGCGTATCCATCGGACGCCAGAAGCCGTCGTGCTTAAAGGCCATCATCTGGTTATCCCTGGCAATTTTCTCCATGGGTTCGCGCTCGAAAATAGTGGAGTCACCATTTATATAACTGAAGACTTCGGGCTGGCAAACAAAATAGCCTCCGTTGATCCATGAACCATCTCCTTTGGGTTTTTCCATAAAAGACGTGACGTGATTGCGGTCGGAAAGATTAAGCGCGCCGAATCTGCCGGAAGGCTGCACGGCGGTAACCGTGAGGTATTTCTCATTTTTCTTGTGATAGTCCACCAGTGCCGGAATATCGACCGTTGCCACGCCATCGCCGTAGGTTAAAAGAAAGGGCTGGCCATTCGTGTAGGGTTGTATCCTTTTAACCCGCCCTCCGGTCATGGTCTCCTGGCCTGTCTCGATGAGGGTGATCTTCCATGGCTCTGCGGCCGAGTTATGGATTTCAGTGGTATTGTTCGCAAGATCAATGGAGATGTCCGACTGGTGGCGGTAATAGTTTGAGAAATATTCTTTGATGAGGTAGCCTTTGTAGCCCAGGCAGACGATGAACTCATTGTATCCGTAATGTGAATAGATCTTCATGATGTGCCAGAGGATGGGTTTGCCACCTATTTCCACCATCGGCTTGGGTTTTATTTCCGTTTCTTCGCTGATCCTTGTGCCCAGGCCGCCGGCCAGTATAACTACCTTCATTGCTTATTGATTTCTTAAGACAGGCCTTTGCTAAGTTGTGGATTTATGACTCAGTGTAATACCCGCCATTGGCATTTTTCTTACCGTAAACGTATCCATACCCATACCCATAGCCATACCCATACCCATAGCCGTAGCCGTAGCCGTAGCCAGGACCTGACTTATAAATATCGTTCAGCAGAACACTGACGTTCTTTAAACGCCCGCTCTTATAATGATCGTCGAGGGTTTTCAACATGTTCTTTGGTGTATAATTCTGTCGCGTCAGATAGAGCATGTGATCCACATGGTCCACCAGGACAAAAGCATCAGCAACAATGGCCAAGGGGGGGCTGTCAATAATTATATAATCGTACCGTTTCCTGGCCTCTTTCATAAATTCAGCCATTCGTTCACCGAGAATGAGCTCCGAGGGGTTAGGAGGAACCGGACCTCCACTTACCATTTCAAGATTATCCAGGTCCGTTTGGCTAACAACTTCGTCGAATGTATTGAAGCCGGCGAGATAGGAGCTAAGCCCAAGGTCGTTCTTCAAATTAAAGTCATTGAACAACTTTGGCTTCCGCATGTCAGCGCCGACAATCAGGGTCTTTTTGCCGGAAAACGCAAGAACAGTTGCCAGGTTAATTGTTGTGAATGTCTTACCCTCACCGCTGATGGAACTGGTAATAAGAACTGCCACCTGTTGCTTTTCCTTGACAAAATAATTAAGATTTGATCGCAGGGCGCGGAAGGACTCAGCAACCGCTGACTTTGGAGCGGTCATCACCGTACGGTTATCCCCGAATTTTTTGTGGCCAACGCCACCGATGAAAGGAATGGAGGATATTTTTTCAATGTCCTCCTTGGACTGAATCTTTGTATTTAATAACTCTAATAGAACGAAAAGCATCAGTGGGAGTCCAAGTCCAATCGCAAATGCCATCATATAATTTTTTTCTGGCTTGGGGGAAATGGGCCCTCCTGCCATCGGAGGATTTACCACCATGATGTCTGTTATATTGGAAGCAACGGAAATGCTGGCTTCTGCTCGTTTTTGCAACAAAAAAATGTAAAGGTTTTCAAGCAAGGAATAATTCCTGCTGATGGAAACAAATTGGCGCTCAGCTTCAGGCAAGTGCGAGAGCTGTTGCTCAATAGCCTTTATTCTTTTCGCCAGCGCCTCCTGCCTGATCTTATCAGTTTTTTGCTGGTTCGTTACCGACTCGATTACATTTTTTCGAATATCCTGGAGGCGCTGTCTTTTTTGTTGTACCAGCGGATTATCCCCGCGCTCTTTTCCTACCATCATTTTCAGATCCAGCTGAATGGCGATCATTTCAGAAATAAATTCCGAAAGGACGGGATCATTGATGCCCACTGAGCTGGGAAGGATCACCTGATCGCCATTTTCATTATCGCTCACGTAATCAATGAGATACTGATAATAATTCTGGCGCACGATCATCTCAGTGCCCTGTAAGTCCACATCCTCCATCTGGCGATAAAGCCTGGTGGTTTCTGTGCCCAGGTCGGTAATGGTATTTTTGCCCTTGAACTGCTCCAGAATATTTTCGACATGCTGAAGAGAATCACTTATTTCACTCAGCTGGGAATTAATAAATTCAATGGTTCGGGTGCCAATCTGATTTTTATTTTCCAGGTCATATTTCTGGTACCGTCGGATCAACCCATTGATGAAATCAATTTGCTTAGCAGGATGTACACCACTGACGGATAGATCCATAACTCCCGAACCTTCTTCAGCCCAACTTGCACTGAGGCTGCCTACATAGCCGCCTGCAAGCAGCTCGGGTGCGGTGTACGTGAAAATTAATGGTCTATTCTCTTCGCCTAAAGATGACGCAGTTTTCAAAAAGACCGCCTGCATCCCCTGAAAGGATATCGTATCATTGAAATTAAAAATAGCGGATTTCCTCTCCGGGTTGCCTTGAATTGTAGAGAGCTCATATTGTCCGCCGTTAATGATGTTAAAAGTAAAACTGCGGCTTTTAACCTCATCTTTATTCAAAACAGTTGCCTTAACCGGATAGCCATACAATTCACTGGTGAGAATGTTTCCTTCCCGGTAAAAACCTACTTGAAAATTCAGGTCTTCGATAACACTCCGGATCAGCGGATAGGAGCGAATGATGTAGATCTCGTTATAGTAATTTCTATAAGGATCGATAATATCGTTTGAATAAAGAATTTCAGCACCAGATGCCTGTTTGTTTTCTTTGATCAATATGGAAGCAGATACGGGATAAATTCGCTGGGAGTAGCGATTATATAGGAAGGCGATCGAATACGCAAGGAGAACTGATATCACAAGAACGTACCAATAGCGGAGCGCCCTGTAAACAACTCTTTTATAATCGATGGTCAGTCCCTCTTTCTCAGGAGGAGCATCCTGTAGCTGATATTGTACCTGGCCGTTCAAGTTTATCTGGTGAGGTTAATGGCTAATAATAATAAAGAAATGGTTGAAACAACCAGGGAAAGATTTGTTCCAAAGTACCGGCGGAAAGGACGCTGCGGCAGCGGAGGAACAATTAGGACATCGTTCTGATAAACATAATAATAAGGAGAATTAAAAAAATTCTCATCCAAAAGGTTGAGGTACTGTATTTCTGTCTGTCCTCCCTTTTGACGGATTAGTTTAATGTTGCCGCGATCCGCCAATTCCCCCAGGCCACCCGCCATACCTAAAGCCTCGAGCATGCTCACGCGGTTATTCAGCAGGGTAACTGTACCCTCTTTCGCCACCTCGCCTAACACAGTAACCCTGAAGTTCAGCAGGCGCACTTTTACAATTGGTGACTCGAGATAATCGTCGGCGATCGACTGAAGCATATCCTGAATCTCAAACACTGTCAATCCTTCGACCTTCACCTTTCCGAGAACAGGAAACGGGATCTGGCCTTCTTCGTCCACGAGTTCACCCATGACGTAACCTCCCTGCGCGAGGTTTAATCCCACCTGTTGCAGGTTTTCAGGAGCGAAGAAATCGAATTCCTCGGGAGTTAAGCTTTGAAAGCGAACTGAAAGAATATCGTTCGGCTGGATCTTATAGTTAAATGTATCAATTGCATAAGTGCGGACGATACTGTCTTTTGGCAAGCCTTTGGTATTCACATCGCGATTTTGGAGCAAAACCACCTTTTTGTTTGACACACAGGAACCCAGAAAGATCAACACTGCAAATAGCAACCAAAGACGCATAGTGAGTTTTAGAGTTTTGGACAAACGGCAGCAAAGATAAGAAGCCGTGAGCGGTATTCAATGCGGTTAAATACCGGTTAAAAAGCAAGTTTAAAATGCAGGTTTAAATGCAGGTATGTCGGTTTGAGGAACTCGACGTACGCGTGAACTACCGCATTTGGTCCGAGCACCCGGAAAACGGTTTGAATGCAGGTTTAAAATACCGGTTGAAATGCAAGTATGTCGGTTTGAGGAACTGTCCGTACGCATGAACTGCTGCATCGATCTGTTTTACGTTGCAATTTAACAAGTATCTCAACTTGCATTAGACCTGCATTTCAACCTGTCTTTCGACCTGCATTTGAACCTCCTCACAGCTCCGCCTCCTCAGTCCCATTCGTAAGGGTGAGTGGAGTCGGTTTAATGACAACTCTAATACAGGTTAAAATGCAGGTTACGTCGGTTTGAGGAACTCCACGTACGCGTGAACTACTGCATCTGATGCCTGTTAACTTGCATTTCAACTTGCATTTCAACCTGCATTTCAACTTGCATTTTGACCTGCCTTTAAACCTGCATTCAAAACCTCCCGCTTCCACAGTAATATCGCTGTATCCGCATGGAGACTCTTTCTATTCCTTTCAAACTCCTCCGCACTCAACACCAACGTCCTCACCTTCCTGTGAATGAGCCCTTCGGCCTTCTCGACATAGCCGTGAAGATTGTTCGCATTGATCTCCCCTACCAGCACCAGGTCGATGATGCCAGTATCCTTACCGTTGGCGTAATCGCCGGTGATGAAAGCCATCTCCAGCTTCCCGAGCCGGGAGATCATTTTATTCACGATGTTGTCGATGATCTTGTCGATGCCCATGTATTTATGGACAAGGTTCTTCAGCTCGGGATAGAGCGGGTGGTCGATGTTGGCGCTGTATTCGATGATGTTACCCTTTCCGTTGGAGACCAGGTAGCCGGCCTTGGAAAGGTTGTTGAGCTCGTGACGGATGGAGTTAGTGGATTCCCCGAACTCTTCGGCGAGTCCGCGCAGGTGCGCTTTCGAATGACTGTTTAAGAAAAACTTAAGCAGCATCTTCACACGGGTTCTCGAGGTGATCAGGTATTCTAACACGAGGTCAGGTTTTTTCCGGGTCATAAATGTACACAAATGAGTAGTTTCTTTACTCGTTTATGTAGGGAATTTGCACGATTTCAAGATTTTGGCCTGCCGATAAGCGGCAGTTTCCGCCGACGAGCCGCAAATCAAGCGAGAGCTGAAGGGGTACAACAAACGTATAATACTGTATATCAGAAAGTTATATTAAAGCAACGACGCTGGCAACAGGAACTAGCGACCAGCTGTTCAGATGCGCGCGGCGGACGTAAGATTATGACGACTTGTTGGCCTTGCCGGGCGGGCGGGGGATCGTCGGAACGTGGCGTAAAAAGATCAGATACGCACTCGATACACTGTCCAGTCCTAAAATAGCTATACAGGTTTAACAATAAGTCCTGATCCAGCTATACATGTTGAGGCATAGTGAAAGCAAATAAAGTCGATGGGGAAGACAAGGAGAACACCTGAACAAGACCTGAACAAGACCAGGAGTGTCCCCAATTTGGGAATTAGATATGTGACACGTCATCATGGACAGACATTGGGCTCGCTGCGGCGCCTGAACCGCTTCCTGAAAGTTGCAGTCGCTGTAAGGGAAACCGGGGCCTTGACGAGATAAAAACGATCGGGCATTCACCTGAGAAAAGTAATCTTGTTACTGTAGTACAATTTAGGATTGTCACTCCTAATTTGTACATTTACCCATGATAGCACGTCAGCTGAGCCCCTTGATAATCGAAATGGCCTGGAAAATGCCGATCATCAGCATCACTGGCCCCCGACAATCGGGAAAAACCACGCTCGCAAAAATGTGTTTCCCCGGATATGACTACGCAAACCTGGAGTCGCCGGAAACCCGATTGGCTGCAATGGATGATCCGAAAGCTTTTTTAAAGCACCACAGCGGCGGATTGATCATCGACGAGGCCCAGCGGTTTCCCGAACTCTTTTCTTATCTGCAGGTGATCAGTGATGAAAGCGGAAAACCAGGAGAGTATATCATTACCGGCTCACAAAACTTTTTGCTGAAACAGAATATTTCGCAAAGTCTGGCCGGCCGGGTTTTCATTTCCCACCTCCTTCCCTTTTCAATTTCTGAGTTGACAGCTGCAAATTTACTTCCTCCCGGCGTAAACGAAGCAATATTCAAAGGGTTCTATCCAAGACTGTATGACAAGGATATTGCTCCCGGGCTGTTTTATCCTTCCTACAATCAAACATATCTGGAAAGAGATATCGGTGGATTAATAAGCCCTCAGAATGTGAATTTGTTCCGGAAGTTCATGGAATTGCTCGCCGGAAGAACAGGTCAGATCATAAACTTTTCCGCTCTTGGCATCGAAGTCGGAGTTGATTACAAAACGATTCAATCGTGGTGTTCGCTTCTTGAAGCGGGTTTTATGATCTTTTTTCTTCGTCCATACTTTAAGAATTTCTCAAAAAGAATTGTCAAAAGTCCGAAGGTGTATTTTTATGACACTGGCCTTGCCTGCAATCTGCTTGGCATTAGGTCGGCTGCCGAACTAGACAGACACTGGGCAAGAGGTGCGCTCTTTGAAAACATGGTGATCTCGGATATCGCAAAAAATTATTCAAATGCCGGCCAACAACCCTCATTGTATTTCTGGCGCGAGAACAAGGGAGTAGAGATCGACTTACTGCTTCCCGAAGCTTTGACCATTAAAGCAGTTGAGATCAAATCGGGTACCACTGTCAATAGCAGTTTCTTTTCCAACCTTGAAAAATTTGAAAAATACTCGGATACAACCCTTTCAAAGATCCTTGTCTATGGTGGTGACCGGAGACAAACTATCAAAGGAACGACGCTGGTGCCGTGGAAGGAGGTGGGAATGGTTGGGGTTTGAAAAGTTTGAAAGGTTTGAAAGGTGGAAAGGTCAAGCGTTGCCGGGTTGTGCGGGTAACACGAGCGTTGGCGGTGTTGGCCTACCCTACCGTCTAAAAAACGGGCATAATTTTGTAACTTTGAGCTATGAATGCAAAAAATAGACTTAGAAACAGTTTAGTTAGAAAAATTCAGCGGCTATCGACAGAAAAACTGGCCGAAATCCCTACGCGCGCGCTAATGCACCAGCAGTCAGGCGAAGCTTCGGGTAGTGCTCGGTGACGGAAGTAAACTTCTAAGACTTCTCTCCAGAGGAGTAGCTGATTTAGCTGTGCTTACGTGATAACGGCATGAACTAATTCTTATCGACAATTATCGTGACCCTTATAAAGATGTTCAGGAGGCCAGCCCTTAAAGGGCACAATACAAATCATTTTTACAAATTAGGAATTATAATCCCGATTTGTAAAAATCGTCCAATTTAAAGCCAATTCAAATCTTTTAGTGATCTTTTTTGCCGACGGGAGCCGACTTTGGAGTTCATACCAAAACGGTGAGGTGAATGGTTGAAAGGTTTGAATGGTCTGATTCCACCTTTCAAACTTTTCAAACCTTTCAACCTTTCAACCTTTCATGGTAAGATGTACATGCTGTATGATCGGTCGTACCCCGAACCGTATGTCGCCCTTTAAGGGCTTTTGTTTGAATGATGCTTCCTTACCCAGGCCTTGAAGCTCCGCTTCTGCAGCCTGGGCTGATGTATTGCGCCCTTTCAGGGCTGGGCGTCCGAACACTTTGTCTAGCACCCAAC
>JBBEBN010000363.1:0-11822 GCA_040882305.1 Cyclobacteriaceae bacterium | reverse complement strand
CAGTATCCTCGTCGCCATTTCACTGGGACTGTTCTGGTTCCCGTTGTCCCAACCATCATCCCACGCACCGTTGTAGCTCGCCTGCGGCCACATCACGATCCCCGGAAAAGCGTTGCTCGCAGTGGGCTGGCGGTTCACGGCGTCCCTGTGCTCCTGACCACCGTGAAGAATATTGTGTCCGTTGTTATCAAACCGCACATCGTCCGGAGCATATTCATACCGCCCCGTCCAGATGCGTCCGGATTCCCCGGCGCCGTGAAGCATCATGATAAGAGGATATTTCTCGGGCCGCAAAGAATCATAGTTGAGAGGAAAGATCATCCGCCAGTTCATGAACTCCACGACGAAGTTCGACTCATTGAACCCGCGATAGGCAAACTCCGCAAACTGGCTGTCAGTCCAGCTCACCATCTTGTGGGCATGACAAAGCCTATCAGGTTCGTCACAAACATTGTCAAAGACCTGACGATAGGAATAGCCTGGATTGAAAACAGGATTAATTTGGGCGACTACGCCACAGAGGGGTGCCAAGGCCAGCATCCCGGATAAAAGCCAACGACGGGGGTTCATGTAAGTTTTCTAAAAAAAACCGATTAAGCTATTGACGATCGGAAGCGCGGTTCCTGTTAATCCTGAAAGTTTTCTTATAGTAACTCGAATTTATCAATATTCGGATGAAATAAAAGGATAAAACGAAGATTTAAAACATTCCTTACAGGTGATCCTTTTCATCTACCTTTGAAGTAACATCCCTTTCATTTTGCTGCATTAAGTATTCCAAAAATGAAACTTTTTCCAAAAGTGGAATATTTTCTTTATCCGGGCAGGGAGAACGCGATGGCCTGAAACTGCCTTTTTGGCGTAGTTCAATCCAATGAATGGTATCAGAGATCAGTGGGTCAACCATGAACCTTAAGGGAGGCAAAATTTCACCTTGCCACGTGGTTGTAGATCCAGGCCCCGAAGAACTGATTCCTCTGCTTGAGCCTGCTCAGTTCCAGCACCGCTTCCTCCCTGTTCTGGGTATGGAGTAAATGAACGTAGTAATAGTCCTTCTGCTCAATATAAACAATGTTCGGATTGAACCCTCGTGACCTCAAATTACCCATCTGGCTGGCCGCGTTATCGGCATTCCGGTAAACGCCTACGACCACATAAAAACCATTGGCTTCATTAGTGGATTTTGCGTCCTTTACCATCGTTTCAACCTCCTGCCTGTTCTCTGTTTCCGTTGGTTGGGGGGGCGGGGGTTGCGCTGCAGTTTGCGGAGTAACTACCACCTGCGGTTCCTCCGGAGCAGGTTCCGAAGCAGCGATCACAGTTTCTTTTGTCTGTTCTTCTTTCACGACGACTTCAGGCTCCGTTTCCCCGCTTACCGGTGAAACACTCACGTCATTTTCCTCTTCCGCCGCCCGCTCCTTTTCAAGGTTCGCCTCATTTTTAGCAATCCGGTCTATTGAATCTTTCACCATTCTTTCAGCAAACAATTCTTCCTCGCGGTTCCGTTTACTTATCCTTGCACCGAAGTACACCTCGTGGGATCCGTTTGCAGCATTTGAAATACTCTCCGTCGGGTGTTCATAAGCGTATCCAACCTTAAAAGCACCCTTAATGCGGATGCCGATAAATCCCGTCAGCCCATAGCCATCCCGGTAGGAAGCGCCTAACCACAGCATTTTCTTAAACGTGGCCATCAGCATTCCCTCCCACTGGTCCTGTTCGGTGTCCAGGCCGCGGTAAAGCACTACAGGTAGAAATTCAACGCTGCCCGCATTAATCGCATAGGAGACGGATCCGAATTTACTTACAAGAGGATCGAATTCTACCGGTTCCATCTCCTGAGTTGTCTCGGGGTTGGATGAGAAAAGTTTTGGCAGGGCAAATCCGAGGTTAAAATTCTTCAACTGGTAGTTGATCCCCACCTGGCCTTCAAGATGTTTATTGTTCAAAGCTACATTGGCCAGTGCAGGGTCATTGTTATTCGCCAGCGCCTCACCGTCAAGGTTATTAAATCCCATTCCACCCGACAGGCCAAAGGTGAGGTGGTGATTCAGGCCAAACCGCGCGCGGTATCCGAATGTTGCCAGGGCAGAATTTGTACTCAACAAAATGGTTTTGTTTGAAATAACGGTAAGGCCGAGAGAAACGCTCCGCCCCACAGGCGCCTGAACGTTAAAAGCCCCTACTTCAGGAGCATTTTCAACTCCCAGCCACTGTTTCCTGTAAAACAAATTAACTTCGGCATAACCGTTATTGGCAATATAGGATGGGTTGAATTGAAATGGATTGAGCGAGTACTGGCTGAAAACAGCAGGATCCTGCGCGGAAGCAATATTGCATATCAGAACTAGTCCTAGTGCGGCTGTGAAGGATCGTAAAATTTTTAACATGTAAAAAGTGTTGTTTACCGTATCAGTCGAACCGCCCCTGCATAAGTTTTTTCGTTGCCGCATTCAAATACATAGTAATAGTCCCCTTCTCTCAGCGATTGACCATTCATCGTTCCATTCCAGTCATTCTGGTAACTACTCGCTTCAAATACTTTTTTGCCCAGATTATTGTAAATCTTAACGGGGCAACCCTGTACCATGCCCATGTTCCTCACAAACCAGAAATCATTTACCGGATCTCCGTTCGGAGAAAAAAACAGCGCCGCGCCAATAGGATTTGATTTGCCTTCCTTCACCGTGATCAGCATGTCATCAAACGCCATAGCTCCAAAATTATCAGTTACGGTTAATCTGAAAGTATATACACCAGTCAGCAAATCAACCAGGGAAACAGACGGATATTCTCCGACAAGTTCAGTTACCGGTCCATCCACCTGACTCCAGTCAAAGCTGACGATGAACCCGTCGGCAGAGCTTGCCGTTCCCTTCAGGGCAAGAAAATTATCGGGAAGAACGAGTGTCGTATCGTTGCCTGCAAAAACTTCCGGGAGTGGATGATTTTCGGTAACCTCAACCGTGGTCTGGCTGAATGTTTCAGAGTTTTCATTATCCTGCACCGTAAGCTGGAATGTGTAAATTCCCAACGCAAGGTCGCTTACTGTCAGAGTAGTTGTATTGATTCCAGTTAGCGTTGCCGTTGTTGGACCGTTCTGCTGGCTCCATACAATACTTGTGATGGATCCGTCTGTATCAAAGGCCGAGCCATTGAACAGTACCGTGTTTGTCGGTAATGTTATCACCTTACCGGAGCCTGCAAAAACGACCGGGGGATTGTTTATCCCTGGCGGAGCCACAACAACAGATACTTCATCGGAGGCATTTGCACCTTTGTCATCAACGACTTCGATTTTAAAAACATATGTTCCCTGCACCAGATCTGTGAGGGAAAGCACGGCTGACGAAGCCGGGCCCAGAGTAGCCGCGGGTCCGCTTTGTTTGGTCCATAAATAGGAGGTCACCGTCCCGTCTGCATCGGAGGCCGTAGCAGTAATATTTGTGGAATTTACCGGAAGGCGGAGGAAAATGTCCGGGCCGGCATTGACAACCGGATTATTATTGACTGTTCCCGGGACAACAATGATTTTCACTTCATCGCTGTTGGATAAACCCTCGTTATCGGTGACCTCCATTACAAACCTGTAGGTCCCGGCAACAAGATCGGTTAAGGAAAGCGCGGAGGTGTTCTCCCCGCTGATGGTCACCGTAACAGGTCCCGATGTTTTCGTCCAGTTGTAACCCGAGATGCTTCCATCAGGATCGGATCCAGCTCCCTGAAGTACAATATTGTTTTGCGGAAGATTTACAATCTGATCAAATCCTGAATTGGCTGTCGGAGGTTGATTCGTGCCCTCCGGGACAACGGTAACGTTGGCGATGTTGGAACCAGTAGATCCGAGGTTATCCGCCACTGTCAGCTGAAATTCAAATACACCTTCTGAAAGATTATTAACAATGAGCGTAGGTGAATTGATATTCTGAATAGTGCAGCTCGCCCCGGAGGTCTGGGTCCAGGTGTAGGAGACTATCGATCCATCCGGATCAAAACCAGAACCACTCAGGGTCACGGTCGTATTTGGCAGGATAACTGTTTTATTACTCCCCGCATTTGCTATGGGGCTTTGGTTTAAAGTGCCTGGAAAAACGGTCACCGCTACTTCATCAAAAGCGGTTGCTCCTTGATCGTCCGTAGCGGTCAGGCGGAATACATACTGACCTGCGACCAGATTGCCAAGTGAAAGTGTGGGCAGCGTTTCATTTGTTAATATGGCAGTAGGCCCGCTGATCTTGCTCCAGCTGTAGGTACTGATAGATCCGTCAGCATCACTGGCAGATCCCGAAATATTGAGGCTGTTTGCAGGCAGGAACAATACCTTGTCAATCCCGGTACTGACAACGGGTGGTTGATTTGAGCCCAGCGGAAGCACTGTGACAATTATTTCTTCAAAACTGGATGCGCCCACATTGTCGGTCACGGTGATGCGGAAAACATATGTTCCTTCCACAATATCAGATAGGGATAGCGTTGAAGTGGTTTCTCCTGAAATGGTTACTGCGGGGCCGATGACCTTCACCCATGCATAGGAAACTATCGCGCCATCGGGGTCAGCGGCCTGTACCGTTAAATTAGCAATGTTCGTCGGCAGGGTAATGGTGATATCATTTCCGGTCAATACCGTTGGATTTTGATTTACGGTACTTGGTAAAACGGTGATCTGCACAACGTCGGAATCCACCTGGCCATTATTATCCGTAACGGTGAGTTCGAAAAGATAAATTCCATCCACCAGATCCTGAACGGATAACACTGCCGTACTCGAATTGGAAAGGGTTGCTGTAGGACCGCTGACTTTTACCCAGTTATAATTGCTGACCGAGCCATCTACATCCGAGCCGGAACCAATGAGGTTTGTGCTGTTCACTGGCAGGGTGAGGGCGATATCGGGGCCAGCGTTTGCTGTCGGGGCCTGATTCACGGATGAGCTATATACGGTAATGGTGACATCATCAATTCCATTTCCTCCCTGGTCGTCGCCCACAACCAGGCGGAAGACATAGACTCCGGCAACCAGGTCGCTGATTGAAAGCGTATTTGTATTTGCGTTGCCCAGGGTGGCGGGTGAACCTTCAGTCTGCGTCCATGAATATGATTGAATCGTCCCGTCAGCATCTGCACCGGAACCTGTAACATTTGTTGCATTGGTGGGCAAAAACAGGGAGATATCCGGTCCCGCATTTGCAGTCGGATTTACATTGCCCGCGCTCTGTAGAACCACATTGACGTTGTCAAAAGACGAATTTGCAGAATTGTCTGTTACTGTAATCCTGAAAATATAAGTTCCTCCGATGAGCCCGGTAACGCTCAGGGCATTGGTTGTTTCCCCAGCCAACGTCGGCGCGGATGGGCCCGACACAACAGTCCATAAATATGTGGCAATCGTTCCATCAGCGTCAGATGCCGTCGCGGTGATGGTGGCGGTCGATTGAGGCAGTGTGATGATCTGGTCCGGCCCGCCGTTTACGATGGGGCTCTGATTAATACTGCTGACAATAACACTTATGTTATCCGTCGTTGTTGCACCGTCGTTGTCTGTGGCGGTAAGGCTGAATACGTAGGTGCCTTCTAAAAGATTATCGAGACTGAGGGTAAGCGTCGTTGTTCCGCTCAGGGTTACTGTTGGCCCGCTCAATTTCTCCCACAGATATGAACTGATTGTTCCGTCCGGGTCGCTGGCCGTGCCCGTGATATCTATATTATCTGCAGGCAGGGTGAGCGTAATGTCCGCCCCTGCATTCACAACCGGAGCCTGATTAATGGTAGCCGGTAAAACCACAACGGATACGTCGCCGCTGCCTGTTGCGCCAATATTGTCCGTTACCGTCAGTCGGAAAACATACGATCCCTCCACAAGGTTTGTTAAATTCAGGGTGGACGTGGCGGCTCCGGCCGTTGTCGCAGCAGGTCCACTCACTTTTATCCAGGCGTAGGTATCAATCGTACCATCAACGTCTGAACCGGAACCAACCAGCGAGACGCTATTATCTGGAAGGATCAATGTTTTTGTTGTGCCCGGATTTGCAGTAGGTGAGACGTTGGCGGCCTGTACGGTCACCGTTACGTCTTTGCTCCCTGTGGCGGCATCATCGTCGGTAACAGTAAGTCTGAAAACATATACCCCCTGTACAAGGTTCGTCAGTGTAAGGGTAGCGGTGTTGGCATTCGCCATGGTGGCGGCAGGTCCGCTGATTTTAGCCCATGCGTAACTCACTACCGTACCATCATCATCGGTTCCGGATCCGGACAAGGTGGTGGAGTTTGTTGGCAACTGAATGGTCTTGTTGGCCCCTGCATTCGCCACCGGAGGTTGATTAGCAGCGGAGACTGTTACAGATGCCTCATTGAATCCAGTTCCACCGTCATCATCAGTAACGGTAAGGCGAAAAACGTAAGTGCCCTGAACGAGTGCTGTCAATTGCAACGTTGACGTATTTGCATTTGTCATAGTCGCAGCGGGACCGCTGATTTTGGTCCATGCGTAAACGGCGATCGATCCATCGGCATCGCTGCCTGACCCCGTTAGATTGACACTGTTCGTGGGCAAAACAAGGTTCTTATCTGCACCTGCATTGGCAGCAGGATTCTGATTAACCGCGGCCGCCAATACTGTCACCTGAACATCATCCGTGTCAACATCGCTATCGTCATCCGTAACAGTAAGCCTGAACACATAAACACCTTCCACCAGCGCTGTCAGCGAGAGCGTTGCGGAATTGGCATTGGTCATGGTAGCGGCGGGGCCACTGACTTTTACCCAGGCATAGGTGATCACGGCTCCATCCGGATCGCTGCCCGTACCGGACAAAGTTGTGGAATTTGTTGGCAATTGGATCGTTTTATCAATCCCGGCATTGGATACCGGTGGCTGATTAACAGAAGGATCCGTCACGGTGACGGTTGCGTCCTTAAATCCTGTTTCGCCTCCATCATCCGTTGCCGTAAGCCTGAAGACATAAACACCAGCCACCAGATCGTTGATCTGAACTGTTGTTGTTGTTTGATTGCCGAGTGTCGCATTGGGTCCGCTCTGTTTTGTCCACAGATAGGAAACAACAGTGCCATCGGCATCAGAGGCAGAACCTGTAATGGTGGTACTGTTTGTTGGAAGCGTGATATCCTGGTCTGGCCCAAGGGTGACAATAGGTTTCTGATTACCTGTAAACTCAAATGCTCCTGCATCCCAGGTCGCACCCGCAGGCCTTGGCAAACTGTCATAATCGATCAGGATGCCGAATGATGTGACATCCGTTCCTGCATTGATAGCCGGAGAAGTTGGCTGCAACCGGTAATCGTCAATAGCCGGATCGACAAATTTGGCATCCGCCAGGTTGGGGATAACGATATTATTTCCCTTGGTCCAGTCATTGACACTATACAATTTATCCCACGCAGAAGTACAATTCACAAGCAGGTTGTTATACAAAACATTGCCAGGTGCATTATTAATAAATTCGGCAAACACTCCTGTCGATGACAGGCCATTAATGACCGTATTATTGATAATATAAATTCCGCCTAAGAAACCCTGAGGAACGATGTCGGTAAGAAGGGGTGTTGGTCTAGGATTGACTGTGACTGCCTGTTCCCCGGGATTGACGATTATGTTATTATAAATATAATCGTTTCCTATTCCCTGGCAGGCGATCGCCGGGCCAACCCCTCCTTTTATAAAATTGTTGTAACACCTTCCCGCGGTACCGGTCCCCATCTGAATACCTCCATTTTGTGCTGACAGCGCTGCCTGTCCGTAATTGAATACCTGATTGTTATAAATTTCTACATCATTCACACCGGAACCCACCTGAATCGCTTCACGCCCGGTGTTTTCAAACCTGTTGTCAAAAATTCGCACCCCGCGTACCTCGTGGCAATATTGCACACTGCCGCAAAACACTGTGGTGCCCTGGTAAAAACTATCACCGAGATAGATCCCTTCCCCTCCTGTATCATGAATATAATTATGATGGATTGAAACATTATAGAGCGTAAAATTTGGTCGGACCGCAGCCGTGTTTGCGCAGTTTGAGCTGGGATCGGATTTAATCATAATACCGGTGTATCCGATATTTTGAATCTCCATATGGTCAATTTCGAAGTCGGAACTTAATCCGGCCGCAGCAAGTCCCTGTGTACCCGCAGCGGTTTGAATAATTTTTAATCCGAAGGTAAAAGCCGGATCGCCAGTACCAGTAACGTGGATGTTTCGCGAACCAATGAAAAGTATTGCGTTGGCGCTGGTGGGTCCTCCGATCAATGCCTGGCCTCCGCAATTAACGATTTTAACAGGGTTATCCGGAGCGCCGATGACACTCGTGAACTGGAGCCCGCCCCTGCTTCCGGCCTGAATACAGATAACATCTCCAGGCTGCACGCCGCTTGCAGTTCCGTTGAAATAATATGTTCCGGCCCCGGCAGGTATGGTAAAATCACAACCGCACTGGCTGAATGAATTCGAAAAGAAAAAGGAAAATGATAAAAGGAAAAATATCTTAATACAAGCAGAGGAACCGAACAATATTGGGGCTTTAAACATGTTCTTCCGATTTTAAGCAGAATGAAATACTAAATAATTTCCAAATTTATTCCAGATGCCGCCCGAAAGTAACAAACCTCCTTACATCCGGAGCCCTGATAGAACTTTTACGTCGGTAAATGAAATATTTAAACGTTTAAAAGACTCTAATCCGGATAGATGGGGTATATCCGGGGTTCTGAAATTAATCAAATTAAATGGTTCTGCAATCTCTGTTGCAGAATCGGATAATCACATCCACCGCTTCCTCCACATCTGAAATACCAACAAATGCCACAGTTTCTGGACATTTTCTGATTTCCCCTCAAGGAACCGGTTTCTTAAGCGCAAAATCTCCTTGTGATTGAATATACCCGACTCTTTCAGGGAAACCTCATTAATGTGTTCATGAACCACATCTCTCATTTCACTTCGGAGCCATTTCATCACAGGGGCAATAAAACCCATTTTCGGCCTGTCCATAATGGAAGGTGGAACGTATTTATGCACGATATTTTTTAGGATAACTTTTGTCTTGCCCTTATCCAACTTGTAGTGGGATGGCAGTTGTGCAACAAATTCAATTATCCGGTGGTCGAGTAAAGGTTCTCTTCCTTCAAGTGATACAGACATCGTGGCACGATCTACCTTTGTCAGATTATTGTCCACCAGAAAAGTCTTATAGTCAATGGCTAACATCCGGTTTATGGCATCATTCTCATCGTTAAGGTCGCCGTTGATATCAAAGTCTGTTTTGAGATCCTCATATTCAAACGTGAATTTCTTTTTCAGTTCACTGTCAATATTAAACTGGGATATGATTTTCAGGGCGTGAACCGGCTCGGGTTTCCCCATGATCATCTGCAGTTTTCTGTAACGGGTATTAAAATTAAATGCGCGATCGGTGAACGGCAGATATTCCGGTTTGAGCAAACCCATGCCTTTACTGGAAAGTTGCATAGCCCAAATCGGCAACATCTGCGTATAGTTCAGCGACATATTAAACTTCGAGTACCCTGCAAAAATCTCGTCGCCTCCATCCGCCGACAAAGCCACTTTAACCTGCTTCACCGCCACCTGACTTACCAATGTAGTTGGCACTATGGAGTTATCACCAAAGGGCTCATCATAAATATCGGCGAGCGTCGGAACGATGTCGAAGATCTCTTTCTTCGAACAATAATGCTCCGTATGCTCTGTTCCCAAATGTTGTGCAACTTTTTTCGCGTAAACGGATTCATTAAACTCGGCGTCGTCAAATCCGATAGTGAAAGTTTTTAGCTTTTCCGTCCTGCCGGATTGTAGTAAGGCGGCCACCGCCGTACTATCATAGCCACCACTTAAAAACACACCAACCGGCACATCGGCCACCATCCGGTATTCACAGGCGGATTTGAGAAGTCTTTCAAGCTCTTCTTCTGCTTCCCGATAGGAGATGGATAATTTTGGTTTGTTATAGTGGTCCACAACGTTCCAATAACTCGTTGTCTGAATGGTTTTGCGTTTCAGATCCATCTCCAGGATATGACCCGGCCTAAGTTTGAAGGTATCTTTGAAAACTGTATATGGCGCTGGTATATAACTGTACTGGAAATAGAGCGCCAGGCTATTATAATCGATCTCTTTGCGGAAGGCCGGATGTTCATGAAAACTTTTCAATTCCGATCCAAAAAGAAGCACATCGTTCTTCCAGGAATAGTACATGGGTTTGACACCCGCGCGGTCCCTTACAAGAAACAGTTTTTCCCTGTCGGCGTCCAGCAGGGCAAACGCAAACATACCAATGAATTCATTGACACATGAGATTCCGTAGGCATCGTAAGCCTTGATGATCACCTCGGTGTCTGAATTTGACAGGAAAGAATATCCTTTTTTTATCAGGGTTGCCCGGACCTCCTTGAAATTATATATCTCGCCATTGAAAATCAGCGCGAGGTTCCTGGAAAAATAGGGTTGATGACCCAGGGGAGAAAGGTCCAGAATCGAAAGCCGCCTGTGTCCTAACCCGAGAATTGTGTTTGGAAGATCCTTTATAAACTGCCCCTGATCGTCCGGTCCCCGATAGGCAATAACATCCGTCATCGCTTTGAGAACGGATTCATTGCTTCTTTTTGTAAAATCGGAAAAACCTGCAATACCGCACATAAATCCAAAGTAAGGTTATATCAATCAATGAAAAATCTGAGGTCGATCTGAACTTTGTTTAATTTCATTTCAACTTCTTAATCACTCGCGCAGGCACTCCACCAGCCAGACAGTATGGAGGAACATCTCTGGTAACCACGGCGCCCGCCGCAACAACTGAGCCTTTACCGATCCGGGTTCCTTTTAAAATGGTGGCACGTGTTGCGATCCACACATCATCCTCTATATAAACGGGTCTTGAATCGCCTTCAGCAAAATGATCTCTTACATCATGAAAATCACTGTCAAGAATAATAGTGTAAGGAGCGATCCTTACATTCTGGCCGATTTCAACCAGCTGGCGCACATCAATATGGACACCGTTCAGCCGTGAGTTCCTGCCTATGATCAGCTTGCCATCTTTCCCGGTATACAATTTTGCCTGCACGATCGTCGACCATATCCTGACTTCATCTGCGATCAACATTTCTCCCTGATTATCTATAACAGGTTTCCCGTTTACAGAAACCCATTTACCAACTTTGGTACAATTCCGCAGGTAAATTTTGGCTGCCAAAAGTCTCAGGCCCCCTTTGATTAGATTGGCAAATAAATCCAGCACCGAGGCATCCTGATTGGTTTCCCTGAAGACCGTTAATTTGGATTTGAGTACAGAGAGGGCAGTCATGTGTTTTCTATCTTCGGATTTGTAAAATTCCAGGCAATACCATTAAACAGTGCCTTGATTAACGTCAGCTTGCCCTTCCTTAAATAAAATATGGTTTTTTTCGGAATGGAAAACAGAAATAAAAACACCACTCCGACGAAATAAGGAAATCCGTGAAAATTTCTGCGCATAAACAATAACCTGTTGCGGTGCAGGTAGTGAACTTTTAAGTAGCTTTCATCACCACCTGTACTGACAGATTCTTTGTGAATGACCCTGGAAGTGCCTACATAATACATGTCATAACCTTTTCTCTTGACCTGCTCACACCAGTCGTGCTCTTCGTAGTAGAGGAAGTAGACTTCAGGCATCAATCCCACTTCCCCGACCACTTTACGGGAAACGATCAGCGCCGCGCCGTGTCCCAGATCGGTTTTGTAAATTTTGTCGTATTGACCGGTGTCTGATTCCGACCAGCCAATGCGTTCCCCCCTTCCGGTAAATGCTTTTATG
>JBBEBN010000362.1:0-11842 GCA_040882305.1 Cyclobacteriaceae bacterium | reverse complement strand
CAGTATCAAGTCGAAGCGAGCTGGGTGGACTTGCGCAGCGGCCGCATTCTGGCGGAGCAGACAATTCCCATCGCGCCGGAGGTGGTGCATCTGGTCTCGGAGGCGTCGTTCGCGCCGGAGATTGGGCAGTCGCTGGCGACCGGCACGCAAGCGGCCGTCGACACTATGGCCCGATCGATCGTCGAGATGATGGAAACGCCCTGGTGAGGCGTTGAGCCGGCGTGCACCATAAGGGGTGCCGAACCGTATCCAAGTCCCCAACCGGTGGTGTGTGGCGGCACGCTGGCTGGCAGCGATGTCGAGGGGCCACAATCACCTCGGATCGACCGAGGACTGGGTCTATCAAAGTCCCCTGTGCGCAAAAAAGAAGAAGCGGAGCCGTGATGGGTGGCGGTTTGTTAGGACTTGAAGCTGCCAAAGCGTTGATGGACCTGGGATTGGAAACGCACATTGTAGAGTTTGCCTCCCGGCTGATGCCGCGGCAAATTGATGAAGAAGGCTCCAGGGTGCTGGCGCACAAGCTCACTCAGCTGGGAATTACCATTCACACAGGAAAGAACACCAAAAAAATAGGTGGAAATGGCAAACTGGAAGGTCTGGCCTTTGATGATGGCTCCTATCTGCCCGTAGAAATGCTCGTGATCTCCGCCGGTATCCGCCCGCGCGACGAACTGGCAAAAACCGCCGGACTCACCGTAAATCCGCGCGGGGGAATTCAGGTCGACAATTTTCTTCTGACAAGTGACGAAAATATTTTCGCCATCGGAGAAGCGGTATGCCATAACAATATGGTATACGGCCTGGTGGCGCCAGGATATGAAATGGCTGACATCGTAGCCTTGCAGATCGCCGGTAAATCCACGAGGGGATTTACCGGTTTCGACATGTCGACAAAATTAAAAATGCTCGGAGTGGACGTGGCCAGTTTTGGCGACGCTTTCGGAGAATCGCCGGGCAGCATTCCCATCGTTTTCCAGAACAGGCGCAACGGCGTCTATAAGCGCATCAACATCTCGGAGGATGGTCAATATTTATTGGGGGGTATTCTTATTGGCGACGCCACCCAGTACAACATGCTGCACCAGATGGTGGCCAACAATATGAAATTGCCGTCCGAACCCGAATCGCTGATCGTAGGCGGAGCCAAAGCTCCCGAAGGGGCGGGCATAAAAGACCTGCCCGACGCTGCCCAGATCTGCTCCTGCGAAAATGTGAGCAAGGGCGACATCATTTGCCAGATAACAGAAAACGGCGCGCATAGCATCGATGACCTGAAGAAAAATACCAGGGCCTGTACGGGATGCGGGGGTTGCAGCCCCATGGTAAATGATATTTTGAAGGTAACCCTTGAAGGACTGGGTCATAAGGTCAAAAAAACACTTTGCGAACACTTCGATTACACGCGGCAGGAACTGTACGATATCATTCGCGCGACGGGGGTCAAAGATTTCGATGCACTACTCGACAAATGTGGCAGGGGCGATGGCTGCGAAGTCTGCAAACCCGCCGTGGCTTCCCTCCTCGCCAGCATCTGGAATGACCTTATCCTCTCGCAGGCTACCATACAGGATACCAATGACCGGTTTCTCGCGAACATCCAGCGGGGCGGCACTTACTCAGTAGTGCCGAGAATTCCCGGAGGAGAGATCACACCGGAAAAATTAATGGCCATCGGAAGGATCGCAAAAAAATACAACCTCTACACAAAGATAACTGGCGGACAGCGCATCGACATGTTCGGCGCCCGCGTGGATGAGCTCCCGGAAATCTGGGAAGAATTGATCGCGGAGGGTTTTGAAAGCGGCCATGCGTATGGCAAGGCGCTGCGTACCATAAAAAGTTGTGTAGGCTCTACGTGGTGCCGCTACGGGGTGCAGGACTCCGTTTCGTTCGCCATATTTATAGAAGAAAGATATAAGGGGCTGAGGGCACCTCATAAGATCAAGGGTGCTGTCTCTGGCTGTATACGCGAATGCGCGGAAGCACAATCAAAGGACTTCGGCATTATCGCGACGGAAAAAGGCTGGAACATCTACGTCTGTGGAAATGGAGGTTCGCGGCCACAGCACGCAAAACTCCTTATCACCGACGTGGATACGGAAACCTGCATTAAATTCATCGACCGCTTCCTCATGTTTTACATCCGCACAGCCGATCCGTTGACCCGCACAGCCTCCTGGCTGAATAAAATGGAAGGAGGACTTGACTACCTGAGCGATGTCATTGTAAACGATTCACTGGGAATAGGAGATCAGCTGGAAAAGGAAATGAAGCAACTGATCGCGAACTACCGCTGCGAATGGAAGAAGGTCGTTGAAACCCCTTCCCTGCGCGCGCAGTTCAGGCACTTTGCCAATGACGATGGTCAGGATGAAACACTTTCATTCGTTGACATGCGGGGGCAGAAGTTCCCTGCAGACTGGAATAAAAAATAATCCTTCAAAATCAAAAGCCGTAAAAAAGCATTTATGGAATTGCTTGATGACATGACCGACACCAAACAAGTTAAAACCTGGTTCAGGGCCGCGCGCGCAACAGACTTTCCGGAAAATGGCGGCGCCTGCATCCGGTATAAAGACCAGCAGATCGCCGTCTTTAACTTCGCGCGAAGAAATGAATGGTATGCCTGTCAGAATTTATGCCCTCATAAGAAACAAATGATCCTCTCGCGGGGAATGATCGGATCTGCCGGAGATGAGCCCAAGGTAGCCTGTCCCTTCCACAAAAGAACCTTTTCCCTCCGAAGTGGCGAATGCCTGAATGCCACTGAAGAGAATATTTCGATTTACCCGGTAAAGGTGGAGGATGGGTATGTCTATATCGGCTTTCCAGCGTGAGACGTGAATCGTGAATCGTCGGTGGGCACCAATTCACGATTCACGATTCACGCTTACAACTCACATTTTTGCGTAATTTCGTACGTATATGCATCTGCAGCTGGATAATTATGTAAAACGCGGCGTAAACCGCTTCAGCCGGTTAGGGACCTGGTACATCCTTGCACTGAGTGCAATTGCAACCGTGGCCATTGTGGGTCAGGTGCTCATCCAAACTCATCTCGAGACGCAGCTGAGTGATTCGCGCGTGATCAACGTCGCAGGCAAACAACGGATGCTCAGTCAGAACATTACGAAAACCGTCTTGCTGCTGAAAGAAGGGCAAACCCCTGAACAGCGATTGGAAATTGTTGGAAATTTAAAAGGATCTGTTCTGCTGTGGAGCGTATCACAGGAAGGTTTGCTGCATGGGAACGACAGCCTGAAGCTGCCAGGTAAAAACAGCCCGGAGATTTCTCATCTCTTTCAGCAGGTTCACGATCATTTCGCGGGTATGGGTGAAAGCGCAAACCGTATTGTCGCGGTGTTGGAAAAAATGCCCGAGGCGTCTTATTCATTGTTGGAAACTGATATTGAAAACATCCTTCAGCACGAGGAACAGTTTTTAGCGGGCATGGAAAAAATTGTGTTCCAGTACGACGAGGAAGCCAATTCTAAGGTTTCTTCACTGCGCACCATGGAATATATTGTTCTCGTTGTTTCCCTGTTGGTGATTTTACTTGAACTGATCTTTATCTTCCGCCCGACCTCCATACAGGTGAACAAAACGATCAACAAGCTGGTGTTATCAGAAAAGAATGCGCGCAAACTTTCCCGGGAGATCGGTGCTTTGTACGCGTCGCTTGAAAAAACATATGAGCAGATGGCCATTGTCAATCAGCCCGTGGAAAATCCGCGCATGGTCGCCAAGTCTGACCGCGGAGGGAATGTAACCTTTATAGCAGAGGCGTTTGCGGACCTCTCAGGAATCCATCAGGTTAAAACCACTACGCGCATTTGCGACCTTTTTCCCGGACTGGATCATCCTGACGAGTGGATGGATCAGGTTGTCGATACGGTTTCGGAAGGGCAGCTCTGGCAGGGTGAAGTCCGGTTTCAGCAGGCATCACAAAAAGATTGCTGGTTTGACATTGTGATTTCGCCGGTTTATAACGACAGCGGTGAGATTGAAGAATTGCTCATCCTCGGATCTGATATTTCGCGGCGGAAGATCGCGGAACACAGCATGAACAGGAAGAACCGGGCAGAGATCGAGAAGAAGATCAATCAGCAAAAATTCCGATCTGTGCTCATCCTCGAAGGCCAGGAAGAAGAACGCAAGCGCATTGCCATGGACATCCATGACGGCATAGGGCAGATGCTCACCTCGCTCAAGTACCAGATTGAATCCATCGACCTGACACAGGACGTAAAGGCAAGGCAGAAAATTGCAGAGGTGGACCAGCTCATCAAAGAGATCATCAAAGAAGTGAGGAAAGTAACCTTCAACCTCAAGCCTACTGTATTGGGAGATTACGGTCTGCAGGCGGGCTTGAATGTTTTTATCCAGGAGATCGGCAAGCTGACTGGAATCGATCTTCAATACCGGACAAGCGGGTCTATCCCCCGGATTCCGCAAAAGATCGAGAACAATATTTTTCGCATTATCCAGGAAGCGATCAACAATGCCATCAAGTATTCCGGAGCCGAAAAGATTACCGTATCTTTGAAACAGGTGGAAGGTGAACTGATCATCATCGTAAAAGACGAGGGTAAGGGATTCGATACAAAGATCGCTGAGGCCAGAAGTTCCAACCTGGAATCGGGCCGTGGTTTTTTCAACATGTATGAGCGGACGGAATATGTGAATGGAAACCTGGAGATCCAGTCAGAGCCGGGTCAGGGTACAACGGTTAGGTTAACCGTTCCCGTTGGAAATGCAGTAACCGCAGAATAAGACATGAGCAAGATCAACATTGTTTTGGCTGACGACCATGTGCTGGTAAGAAAGGGCATAAAATCCATGCTTGAATCCGACACAGATATAAAAGTGGTGGGTGAAGCGAGCAATGGGATGGAGGCGCTGGAGGCAGCCAAAGCTTTAAAGCCCGATATCCTGGTACTCGACATACGCATGCCCGAAATGACGGGGCTTGAAGCCGCTGCCCTGCTTCATGAGTATGCTCCCGCAACGCGCGCGGTGATCCTCTCCATGCACGACTCGGAAGATTATGTCGTCCAGGCTCTTCAGGCCGGCGCCTACGGTTATTTGCTGAAAGATACAGACAAGGAAGAATTTGTAAAGGCACTGCATCAGGTCCACGGAGGACATAAATATTTCAGCGGAGCGGTGTCGCACATCCTGGCCAACCAGTTGTTAAACGCCCGGCCTTATATGAACTCCAGGGCACCTGTGGAAGATGTGTATCACCTGACCAAACGCGAAAAACAGATCCTGCGGATGGTCATCGATGGCAAGCACAACAAAGAGATCGCTGATTCTCTTGGAAAAAGTCTGCGCACCATTGAAACTCACCGGTTCAATATCATGAAAAAACTAGGCGTCAACAACGCCATCGACATGGTGAACAAAACAGTCAAAGAAAATCTCGTGTAAAGCGCATTACCTACTAATCAATCCAATTAATCCCTCCGTCCGACGAATCCTGGTCCCGCTTCCGCAGGTAAAATATTGACCTGTAACCGGCACTCAAAGCTGCCATCCGCAATCGATTTTCTACGTATTTCAATCATTTTCGGTAATTAATTACGTATAACTACGTAATATATTAAGCTTAATTACTTATTTTTACTACGTATTAAACGTGGTCAAGATGACCAATAAACCAACGGTTAAAATCCTTGAATCTCAGAAAAATATTATGGCGAGCCCGGGAAAAAATTACCAGGTAATGTATTCCTAAAAAAAGTCCCCTTCAGAACTGTGAATTCTTTCAGGGGACCGTGCCTTCACCACCGTTTCGGCAGACAGGCAAAAATTAGTTGTTACACTAACCCTTAAAAATATGAATAAGAAAGTTTACATCCCACTATTTGTTTTGAGTTTATGCATAAGCGGCATGGAGGGTGCTTATGCGCAGTTCACTTTAAGCGCCGAGATCCGCCCGCGCGCTGAATTCCGCGATGGTTTTAAAAAGCCACTTGAAAATGGGGCTGAACCAGCATTTTTTATTGAACAACGCACCCGGCTCAATACTGCTTTTACCTCGGAAAATATCGAAGTTTTTATTTCCCTTCAGGACGTACGCAACTGGGGGGCTACCACGCAGGTCTATAAATCCGATCCATCCCTCCAGAATATTTATGCGGCATGGGCGGCTTACAAGTTTAACCCGAAACATTCCATCGCCGTGGGAAGAATGGAATTGGACTATGATAATGTTCGCATTCTCGGTAATCTCGACTGGGCAGCGCAGGGCCGCACCCATGATCTTGTCAAATATGAATATAAAGGAGCGAGTATAAAGCTGCATGTTGGCGCGGCCTTCAACCAGGATTACGCTACGCCCGAGCCGGTCAAATTAAGCAGCACTTATTACGGAGTGCTGAATAACTATAAGACCATTCAATACGCCTGGTTTCACAAGGATTGGGAAAATGCCGGATTATCCGTTCTGTTTTTAAACAATGGTGCCGCTGCCACAAAAGTGGTGAATGGTATCACCCTGGCTGATTCCACGATTAACTTTTCCCAGACCGTGGGGTTTTTTGGTACCAAAAAGATAGGCGGCGCTTCGCTCGAATATGATGCCTACTATCAACTTGGTAAAAATCCTGCCGGTAAAGACCTGAATGCGTACATGGCAGGCGCTAACGTCACCTTCTGGAAAGCAAAACCGAATAACTTTATTTTGGGTGTTGAATATCTTACGGGAGATCGGCCTTCTACCACTGATGAAGATGAAACCTTTAATCCGTTATATGGAACGCACCACAAGTTCTATGGTTTTATGGATTATTTCTATGTTGGCAACGGTCATCAGAATAAAGGTCTTGTCAATGGATTTATAAAATCCAAATTCAAAACGAGTGCCAAATCTTCTCTCCTTGCGCACGTACATGAATTCTTGTCGCAATCAAAGATCACAAGCGGAGACAACTCGGAAATGTCCTCCACGCTCGGCACCGAAATTGACCTTGTTTATGTGCTAAACCCTGCCCCGGGCGTGATGTTGAACGTCGGGTATTCGCAGATGTTTTTTACAAAATCAATGGAGTCAATCAAAGGGGTTTCCGATCCCAGGAGCAGCGCTGCCTGGGCCTGGGCGATGATCAGCTTCAAACCAACTTTATTCACTACCAAAACTGCTTCTGCCAATTAAAATCTAAATAGACACAGCCATGAAATTCAAAAATCATTTCCATCACATATTGTTCACTTCTGCCCTCCTCTCGGTCACCTTCGCGCTGGATTCCTGCGGGAGTAAAAGTTCATCGCCTGTGCCGGAAGCAGCCGCCGCCGTGGTTCGCGACCTTGAAGAGCCTGAAAAAGCGGAACTTACTTTAGGCTTCATTAAACTCACTGATATGGCTCCTCTTGCCATTGCAAAAGAAAAGGGATTTTTTGAGGACGAGGGATTGTATGTGAAACTGGAAGCCCAGGCCAATTGGAAAGTCTTGCTTGACAGAGTGATTTCCGGAGAACTTGATGGAGCGCATATGTTAGCCGGACAGCCCATCGGAGCAACGATTGGGTTTGGAACTAAAGCAGAGGTGGTTACTCCGTTTAGTATGGACCTAAATGGCAACGGTATAACAGTTTCCAACGAGGTCTGGAAAATTATGAAGAAACATATTCCCGCCGAAAACGGAAAACCGGTACATCCAATCAAGGCCGACGCACTGAAACCGGTCATTGAAGAATTCAAAAACGCAGGAAGGCAGTTTAAAATGGGAATGGTTTTTCCTGTGTCAACCCATAACTATGAGTTGCGCTATTGGCTCGCCGCCGCTGGAATATCTCCCGGATATTATACGGATACAGATATTACCGGGACCACAAACGCCGATGTATTGCTTTCCGTTACACCTCCGCCTCAAATGCCAGCCACAATGGAAGCAGGAACGATCCATGGTTATTGCGTAGGTGAACCGTGGAATCAACAAGCTGTCTTCAAAGGTATCGGCGTGCCGGTAATCACCGATTATGAGATATGGAAAAATAACCCTGAAAAAGTTTTTGGCGTAAGTAAAGCCTGGGCAGACAAGAATCCCAACACACTCGTGGCACTTACGAAAGCCTTGATCCGTGCCTGTAAATGGCTGGATGAAAATGGAAATATCAATCGCAAGGAAGCAGTGGAAATATTGGCCCGGTCTGAATACGTAGGCGCTGATGCAGAAGTAATCGCCAATAGCATGACTGGAACATTTGAATATGAAAAAGGTGATAAGAGATCATTACCCGATTTCAACGTGTTCTTCCGTTATAACGCAACCTACCCATATTATAGTGACTGCATATGGTACCTGACGCAAATGAGGAGATGGGGTCAGGTCACTGAGCCAAAAGACAACCATTGGTATTTTGAAACGGCGGAGAATATCTACCTGCCGGAAGTCTGGCTGAAAGCTGCAAATGCTTTGGTGAAAGAAGGGTATCTAACGCAGACCGAGGTAACAATAACCGATGGGTATAAAGAACCAACAGGCGATTTTATCGATGGCATTGAATACAATGGAAAAGATCCGGTAGGATACCTCAGTAAACTTAAAGTGGGTTTAAAGGATAATATTAACCAATAACGCGAAGGCACAACCTTCAAATTTTTGGATGGTCTATATTTTCAAATAAAGAAAGAATTCTATGAAAGCAACAATCAGGTTTCTAAATAATTCGGGAATGAAGTGGGGCATTCCTTTTATGAGGCTCTTTTCCGGCGAGAAGGTTCGGCTCCGGTTAAGAGACACCGGCAGAACATTTGTTGCGCCTGCGCTGGCTATTATTGGATTTCTGCTCATATGGTCCTTTTGCGCCAGCAAGATTACCACGAGTTTAGGCCGTCTCCCAGGTCCGGCAGCCGTGTGGGAACAGGCAAATTCCCTCTGGCATGAGCATTTGGCAGAAAGAAAAAAGGCGGACGTATTCTACGCGCGACAGGAAGAACGAAATGCGAAAAAGTATGCAAAGAATCCTGATGCCAAAATCAATACCGTGGATTTTACCGGCAAGCCAACTTATGTCGACCAGATCATTACGAGTCTCAAAACTGTTTTTATGGGTTTCACAATCGCTTCCATTATTGCCTTGCCGATTGGTATCATCTGCGGTTTAAGCAAAACAGCCATGAAAGCTTTCAATCCGTTGATCCAGATATTCAAGCCGGTTTCACCACTGGCCTGGTTGCCAATTGTCACGATGGTTGTAAGCGCAGCATATGTTACAAACAATGGTTTTTTTGCCAAATCATTTGTTATTTCAGCCATTACGGTTTCCTTATGCTCCATGTGGGCAACCCTGATCAACACAGCGCTGGGCGTTTCATCCGTGAATGTTGACTACATCAATGTTGCCAAAGTACTGCAACTATCTCCCGCGAAGAAAACATTTAAAATTCTTTTGCCCGCCACGTTGCCGCTCATCTTCACAGGCCTTCGTATTTCGTTGGGTGTGGGATGGATGGTATTAATTGCTTCTGAAATGTTAGCGCAAAATCCGGGGCTCGGAAAATTCATATGGGATGAATTTCAGAATGGTAGCAGCCATTCTCTCGCGCGGATCATGGTTGCAGTATTCACCATTGGCATAATCGGCTTTATTCTTGACCGCATTATGGTGGAATTACAGAAACTTGTGAGTTTTGAAAAAACATCTCAATAAAAAATATGTCACTCGAACTGATCAATGTCTCAAAGGGATTTGGTGAAGGCAACGCAAGAACCAACGTTCTTGAAAACGTTAATTTAGAAATTCATGAAGGAGAATTTGTGGCGATCGTAGGTTTTACCGGGAGCGGCAAAACTACGTTGGTAAAACTAATGGCGGGCCTGTTGAAACCAGACGTTGGCAGCGTCTTATTCAAAGGAAAGCCTGTCAGCGGCCCCGGTAAAGAACGGGGTGTTGTGTTCCAGAACTACTCATTGCTGCCCTGGTTTACAGTGCTTCAGAATGTACTTTTAGCGGTAAACGAAGTGTACCCGCAATGGACAAAACGGCAACGGCATGACCATGCGAAAAAATATATTGATATGGTCAATCTTGCGCCGGCGCTGAACAAACGCCCCGCAGAACTCTCCGGCGGCATGCGGCAAAGGGTATCGGTAGCCCGCGCTTTAGCCATGAATCCGGAAATGTTATTGCTGGATGAACCGCTGAGCGCATTGGATGCCATTACACGCGGAACGCTTCAACAGGAAATCGTAAACATATGGGGAAAGGATAAAACCACCGCCTTGCTCATTACAAATGACGTGGATGAAGGGATCCTGATGGCGGATCGTATTATTCCGCTTAATCCAGGCCCGAAAGCCACGCTGGGCCCGGAATTCAAAATTGCGATTGATCGTCCCCGTGATAAGACTGCGTTGAATGACAATGAGGATTTCATTAAAATCAGGAATCAAATCATTGAATACCTGATGGATATAGGCGAAGAAGTAGATCCTGAAAATGAAAATTGCTATTCGTTACCTGAAATTGAGCCTGTCATGCCGCGCTCTTTGTTCAAGAGACAAATCACCAAAGCCGCATAGCCTCCACCAAAAAAAGTAAATTCATGATCATCAACGAAGCAACAGAGATACAGGAAATAGCAGCGGATAAAATAGCTTCAACGCTTGTTTTAGCGGAGGAAGTAATGCTTGATATTCGAAACCTCACGAAAGTTTATCCGATACCTCGGGGCGAATATATTGTACTTGAAAACCTGAAGCTCCAGGTTATGAAAGAGGAATTCATTTCTATCATTGGTCATTCCGGATGTGGGAAATCAACGCTCCTGACAATGATTGCGGGCTTGAATAGCATATCTGGCGGGCAGATCTTATTGGACGGAAAGCCCATATTAAAACCAGGTCCTGACCGGGGCATCGTATTTCAGTCGCCCAGTCTGTTTCCATGGATGACCGCCATTGAAAACGTTTTGCTCGGGGTTGATCAGGTATTCCCACATGCAACCAAAAACGATCGGCTTGATATCTGTAAATATTATCTGAATAAAGTGGGGCTTAAAAATGCTTTTAATAAAAAGGCGTCGGAGCTTTCACAAGGAATGCAACAGCGCGTAGGCATTGCAAGAGCCTTTGCCCTAAAACCAAAAATCCTTCTGTTGGACGAGCCCTTTGGAATGCTCGATTCCCTGACCCGCGCTGAGTTGCAGAATGTATTGCTGGAAGTATGGAACAAGGAAAAAATTACAGCCATCATGATCACTCATGATGTGGATGAATCGATTTTCCTGGCTGACCGCGTGATAATGATGACCACAGGACCAAAGGCCAGGATTGGTGATGTCCTCCAAATACCGCTTGAACGACCCCGGATCAGAAAAGAAGTTATTGAACACCCTGACTACTACCATTACAGAAGACACCTTATTCATTTCCTGGAACACTAAGAATGGCAGTCGCACAGAAGAGAATGGTGAAAACGACAACCGGAATTGAACTGATGACTGTGATAAACGCGAAACAGGTCGCTCAAAATACGATTAAATCGACCTGTTCGTATTGTGGTGTCGGCTGTGGCATTGTCATAAGAAAGGACAGGAGGAATAATCTTTCCGTTGAAGGGGATAAAGAACACCCCGTCAATAAAGGTATGCTGTGTTCAAAAGGCATGAACCTGCACTACGCCGTCGAGGATACCAGTGACAGGTTGTTGTTTCCGGAGATGCGTTGGAGCCGGCATCACCCGTTAGAACGCGTTACCTGGGATGCAGCCATGAAAAGAACTGCGGCAGTTTTCAAGTCCATTATTGACAGGTATGGCCCTGATGCCGTGGGTTTTTATGTTTCAGGCCAATGCCTCACAGAAGAATACTACATCGCCAATAAACTTGTCAAAG
>JBBEBN010000361.1:0-11843 GCA_040882305.1 Cyclobacteriaceae bacterium | reverse complement strand
AGGTAGGTGGCGAACCTGGAAAGTTGGCCCGGGTCAGCGCCTCCCAGAAAAGTGATATAGGCACCCATCACACTACCCGCGATGGTGGCCATCCCGCCCGTCATGAGGCAATGCAACTCGGATGAGGTCATATTTCCGATGAAGGGCCTTACGAGCAACGGCGCTTCTGTCTGACCCAAAAAAATATTTCCGGCGGCAGACAGGCTCTCGGCCCCTGATAGACGCATGCTTTTTGCCATCACCCACGCAAAACCGTAAACTATTTTCTGAAGGACGCCAAGGTAGTACAGGCCCGAAGTGACCGCGGAGAAGAAAATCACCGTAGGCAGCGCCTGAAATGCGAAGAGAAATCCAAGATTGTGATTGGCCTGAACTGCGTCACTGTTCCTGGCGAGATCGCCAAATAAAAACCGGGCGCCATCAAGGGAAAAGCCCAGGAATCTCACGACGCCCTGCCCGAGGTAATCAAACCCGTGTCTGACAATCGGGATTTTCAAAACACACACCGCTACTAGTATCTGCAGCGCCAGGCCACTGGCAACAAGCTTCCAGTCGATGGACCTCTTATGCCGGGAAAGGAGGAACGCGATCGCAAGAAGGATAACAATTCCTATTAAGCCGCGGAAGTAGTTCAAAGTTTGAAGTTTGAGGATTGAAGTTTCTGTCTGAACGTGTGTAGTAAAAGGAATATTTGTCAGAACTGCATTGAAGGAGTTTGTAAATAGCGCTTGCGACCCTCTCTGGCGCAAGCTTCAAATTTACATACACAAGGAGCGACGGGCACAACATCAAACTTGAAACTAATTGCGTTTCGACAGTTCATCGCGAATCTTCGCAGCCCGCTCATAATCCTCCTTATCGATGGCGTCTTTCAACAGATCGTTGAGTTTTTCAACAGAGTAATTCTTGAAATCATCCTTGCGTGTTTCTTTCTTGGTCTTCACTTTCGCTTCTGCTTTAGGTTCAGTCTTTTCTTCTTCTGCTTCATCCGTCAGCACGATCCCCGCTTCTGCAAGAATGTTTTCATAAGTAAAGATGGGGGAATCGAACCGCAGGCCAATGGCGATGGCATCTGAAGGGCGGGCATCTATTTCACTTTTTTTCAATCCGTCTGAACAAACAATTTTGGCAAAGAATACGCCCTCCTTAAGATCGGAGATGACGATCTCCTCAACAGTAAAATGGAAGTTATTGGCAAATGACTTGAAAAGGTCGTGAGTCATGGGCCGGTTAGGGATAATTTTTTCAATCTCAATGGCGATGGCCTGAGCTTCAAACATCCCGATGATGATCGGCAGTCTCCGGTTACCATCCGTTTCTCCCAACACCAGGGCAAAAGAGCCGGTCTGGGATTGGCTGGAGGAAAGGCCCAATATTTCTAGTTTAATTTTCTTCACTTACTTCGCTTCTTTGATGGCTTGGGTCAATTTAGGAATAATTTCAAAAGCGTCGCCAACAATACCATAGTCGGCTGCCTTAAAAAATGGTGCCTCAGGGTCCTTATTAATAACGACGATGCATTTGGAAGAATTCACACCCGCCAAATGCTGAATTGCCCCCGATATTCCAACAGCGATATACAACTGTGGAGCAACTTTAACGCCTGTTTGACCCACATGTTCATAATGCGGTCTCCATCCCATATCGGATACGGGTTTACTGCAGCCAGTAGCCGCATTCAAAGTTTTGGCCAGCGTTTCGAGAATAGGCCAGTTCTCCGGCCCTTTCATGCCCCGGCCGCCGGACACCACAATATTTGCTTCGGGTAAGAGAACATCTCCCGTTGCCACTTCCGAAGAAAGAATTTTTACGGCAAAGTCACTTTCTTTATATTCCCCTTTGTAGGCTGTGATTTGTCCCTTACCTCCAACCTCCTTCGCCTCAGCGGCGTTCTTGCGTATGGCAATGACTTTTTTCGGGTGGGTCAGATTGACGTCGACAAAAGCTTTGCCTGTATAAATACTCCTCCTGACAACAAATCCGGAAGCAGTGTCTGGTAAACTGATGACATTGGAAGCCAGACTGGCGTTTATCCTGGCAGCGAGGCGCGCTGCAACGGGTGTTCCGAGCGAGGAATTGGCAAGCACAAGAATATCAGCCTGCTCGTCTTTCATCGCCTGTGCCAGAACACTGGTATAAGCCTGAATGACGCCTTCATTTAACCGGTCATCCGCTACATGCAGAATTTTTGCCGCACCGAATTTTCCAAGGTCTTCAAGTTCAGATTTTTCAAAGGCACCCAACGCAATGGCAGTGACTGGTCCGCCCATTGCCCGAGCATACGCAACCGCTTCGATCGATGTCTTTTTGACTTTTCCTTCCGCACGTTCAACAAAAACTAAAACAGCCATACCTTTCTATTATTTTTTGGATGGTGAAACCCTTATTATAAAACTTTTGCTTCCGATTTCAACAAAGTAACCAACTGGCCAACATCCTCTGCGGGGATCATTTTCACTGCACCCTTTGGTGGCGGCAACTCAAACTTTTGCAGTTTGATTCCGCTTTCCACAGGCTTGGCTTCCACCACTTTCAAAGGTTTTGACCTAGCAGACATGATTCCACGCATGTTTGGAATTCTCCACTCGGCGATTGGTTCCTGACAGCCCGCAACAAAGGGAAGGTTCACTTCCAAAAATTCCTTGCCTCCCTCTATCTCACAGGTAACTTTAGCCCTGGACCCTTCAATGTCGAGTTTCATCACGGGTGAAACCGAAGGAATCCCCAGCATTTCGCCGACGATACCATGCACCACTCCACTATTATAGTCAATGGATTCGCGGCCCATTAAAATGAGGTCATAACCACCAGCTTTCGCCTGCTCCGCAATTTGGGAAGCAACAAAAAAAGAATCAACAGGTTCTGCGTTCACCCGGATCGCATCATCTGCGCCTATGGCCAGCGCTTTCCTGATAGTGGGTTCGGTATCAGCAAGACCAACATTCAGCACGGTGAGCGTCGAGCCGGTGGATTCCTTCAGTTCCACGGCCCGGGCGAGCGCATAGTCATCATATGGACCAATAATAAACTGGACGCCGGTGGTGTCAAACCTGGTATTGTTATCTTTGAAATTAATCTTGGACGTGGTATCGGGAACGTGTGTGATGCAAACTAATATCTTCATCTCGTTCTAAATCAATGCGTTCAGAGGTCGTTTTTTTCTAACCGGGCTCAAGATACAAAAATCTAAAAGTCCACCCCCTAATCGGGAAAGATTTTCCATTCGCACTATTTTTACCAGAGTTTATGATAAATATAACCGTCGATTATGCCTGCTGACCGGATAACACAACTCGAAAAATTTTATGAGGAAGACCCGCACGATCCTTTTAATGCGTATGCGCTAGCACTGGAATACCTGAAAGCGCATCCAGAAAAATCGCGGGCAATGTTTCAAAAGCTGCTCAATGTTCATCCGGAGTATCTTCCCACGTATTATCACGCGGCAATATTTTTCGCGGGAACAAATGACAAAAAAACAGCGATCGATTTTTTCGAAAAAGGGATGTCCCTGGCGAGAAAACTGAATGACACCAAAACGTTGCGGGAACTCCAATCAGCCTACGATGAACTCATGTTTGAATGAGCAGTCGATGGTCCAGGGTCGACAGACCACAGCACGTGTAGACAATAAAAAGGGGCACGACAAAAATTTGTCAGTATTCTTATTTCCCCTAAAACGGAGTTTCATCATCACTTCGCGGAGGCAGTGGTGGTTCGTCCTGGTTGAATGTATTGAGCCGGCTTTCACGCGTGATCATTCCGGAAAATGGGTTATCATGTGAGACGGGTGCATCAAAGTCTGCAAACTTGGTGAATTTGCCAACGAATTTCAGTTTGGCCGTGCCGATAGATCCGTTTCTGTGCTTAGCCACGATCACTTCACCCATTCCCTGTGTAGGCATACCTTCTTCATCGACCGTAATCTTGTAGTATTCAGGGCGGTATAAGAACATTACGATATCAGCATCCTGTTCGATGGAACCTGATTCACGAAGGTCGGACAACTGAGGACGTTTATCACCACCGCGCGTTTCCACACCACGGCTCAACTGTGAAAGAGCAAGAACGGGTACATTGAGCTCTTTCGCTATTCCCTTTAGCGCCCGTGAGATCGAAGCGATCTCCTGTTCACGGTTACCCCCCTGCTCACCGCGCATCAGCTGAAGGTAATCGATCACGATGAGCTGCACATTATGCTCTGCTTTTAGCCTTCGGCATTTGGCGCGGAGTTCCAGGATCGAAAGTGCTGGTGTGTCGTCTATAAATATGGGAGCAGAAGAAAGTCTACTCGTTTTGTGTACTAGCTGAGCCCACTCGTGGTCGGCCAGGTTTCCTCTCTTGATCTTTTCTCCTTCCAGCTCTGCTTCTGCAGAGATCATCCTGTTCACCAGCTGCACGCTGGCCATCTCCAGGGAAAAGATTGCTACTGGGATTTTAAAATCAACGGCCGCATTTCTCAGCGCAGACACTACAAACGCAGTTTTACCCATACCTGGCCTTGCTGCGATAATTACAAGATCGGATTTCTGCCACCCCGATGTGATGCGATCCAACGCCGTGAAACCGCTCGGCACCCCAGTCAATCCATCTTTATGGTCTTTCAGAACCTGCAACTCCTGAATGGCCCGCGCCATCAGGTTGCGCATGTTGTCATAGTTCTTCTTGAGATTGGAATCCGATATTTCGAACACGGATTGTTCGGTCCTGTCGAGCAGTTCAAAAACGTCTGTGCTGTCTTCGTACGCATCGTGGTGGATCTGCGAAGCGATGCGTATCAGGTCCCGCTTGATGGCCATTTCAATGATAACACGCGCGTGATATTCGATGTTGGCGGCAGAGCTGACCTTGGCCGTTAGTTCGGCAATGACATATGCTCCCCCGACCAACTCAAGCTTTCCGCTTTTGCGCAATTGATTCACCACCGTGCGCATATCAACCGGTTCCGATGCTTTAAACAGATCAATTATCGCCGAATAGATCTCCTTATGGGCCTCTGCATAAAAATGTTCAGGTTTCAAAAACTCGACCACCGCATTGAGCGCATTTTTCTCCAGCATGAGGGCACCGAGCACAGCCTCTTCAAGATCACGCGCCTGAGGTGGCAGCTTACCTAAACTTTCCGAGAGGTCTCTCGGAATTAATTTATTAGTCTTACTGCTTAACCTCAGGGACGTAGATCTTCCTTGCTCCATACAGTGGTTGTTGTACGTGTTTCGTTGATAAGGAAACAAACGTACATCATTGATTGCTTCACTTTTCCACAATAGTTTGTGTTAACTACTTGTGTATAAGTTGTGAATAAACGACAGGGAAATGACAATCCGTGTCAAAAAATATTTTGTATAGACAGGGGTGGCAGTTCCGGATTTTTAAAGCCCGAACATTTTCTCTTACTTTAACCGGAATTTTAGTGCCATGCAGCAAGAAAAGCAACGGATCCACTTTATCGCCATCGCCGGCAGCGTGATGCATAACCTGGCCATTGCTCTGAAACAAGCTGGCCATGAGATCACTGGATCTGATGATGAGATCTTTGAACCGGCAAGAACACAGCTTGCCCGGCATGGAATTCTTCCCCAAAAAGAAGGTTGGTACCCGGAAAAACTAACGGTCGGCATCGATGTGGTAATACTGGGAATGCATGCCCAAAAAGACAACCCCGAACTTCTGCAAGCCCAGGAACTAGGCCTTGAAATATGTTCTTTTCCGGACTACATATATGAGCAGTCCAGAGACAAACAGCGCATCGTTGTGGCGGGAAGTCACGGAAAAACGACCATCACCGCCATGATCATTCATGTACTCGCATCTTGTAAAAGAGAATTTGATTATGTGATCGGGGCAAGGGTAAGGGGTATTGAGCAGACGGTTAAACTTACTGGTGCCCCCGTCATCATTATCGAGGGCGATGAATACCTTTCTTCCGCGCTGGATCCTACTCCGAAATTCCTGAAGTACCACCACCATATCGGTCTGATCAGTGGCATTGCCTGGGACCATGCGAACGTATTCCCTACAGAGGAAGAATACGTGAAACAATTTGACCTGTTTGCAGACCAGACGCCGAAGGGAGGGATACTGATCTACTGTGACCAGGACTCCATGGCCCTCATTATCGGAAAAAAAGAACGGCTCGACGTCACGGCGGTTTCCTACAAAAGCCATCCCCAAGCCTCAGATCAGAAAGGGAATTTTTCACTCATATATAATAAGGAGAAATATCCCGTTAGGATATTCGGAAGCCACAACTTCCAGAATATCAGCGGAGCGAAAGAGGTGCTCAAAAAGATCGGCATTTCCAACGAACAGTTTTACAGCGCCATCGGAAGTTTTCAGGGCGCGGCTGGCAGGCTTGAGAAGATTGGAGAAAATGAATCGGTAACAGTGTTCAAAGATTTTGCTCACGCCCCCTCAAAAGTCACCGCCACGGT
Organism: Cyclobacteriaceae bacterium; assembly: GCA_040882305.1. Taxonomy (GTDB): domain Bacteria; phylum Bacteroidota; class Bacteroidia; order Cytophagales; family Cyclobacteriaceae; genus Chryseosolibacter. The sequence goes on along the minus strand of JBBEBN010000361.1, from coordinate 5,409 downwards.
AAAGGCCATAAAAGAAATTCACCCCGCCCGCGATCTGGTAGCCTGTGTTGAATTGCATACCTATAGCAGTTTGAGTAAAAAATTCCTCCCTCAATACAAGGATAGCCTGAAGAATGCACAGACGGCTATTGTCTATTTTAATCCTGAAAAGGTCCAGGTCAAAAAACTCCAAGCCCTCTCGTCATCCGATATCCAATCAGCCTTTGCAAACCCCCACCTCAAGGTTTTTGATAATACAGGAAAAATGGAGGCCTTTCTTCTCTCTCAAAAGTGGAAAAATAAAAATCTGCTGATGATGAGTTCAGGTGATTTTGGAGGCCTCAACCTCACTGAACTTTCAGAAAAAATAGTGGCAGCGTGACTGGTCCGAGCTTTTTGAAACAAAAATCCTTCCTGAAAATGAAACTTCACCTGCGAAACCCGATCTGTTTCTTTGATATCGAATCCACCGGCACCAATGTCACACACGACCGCATTATTGAAATTGCGATCATTAAATTAATGCCCAACGGGGAGGTGCAGCGCAAATCGAACCTGTTAAATCCAACGATACCTATTCCGCCAGAAAGTTCCGCCTTTCACGGCATCTACGATGAAGATGTGAAAGACAAACCTACCTTCAAGGAAGTAGCACGGGAATATGCAAAGTTCCTGGAGGGCGCCGACCTTTCAGGATTCAGCATCCTTAAAATGGATGTACCCATGCTTGTCGAGGAATTCATTCGGGCAGGTGTGGAGTTCGACTATCAGCGAAAAAGAATAATTGACTCTCAGAAGATTTTTCACCTGATGGAAAAACGGACGCTTGCTGCCGCCTACCGCTTTTACATGCAGAAGGAAATGCAGGACTCCCACACCGCCGAAGCTGACACTGAAGCGGCCATGGACGTGTTATTTGGACAGATTGAGAAGTATGATGGACTGCCAGTAACAGATTCCACGGGAAGGAAGATCGGAGAGATCAGAAACGACATGGAAGTGCTGGGGAAACTCATCTCTGCCGACATGGTCGACCTCGCCGGGCGTATGATCCTCAATGAAAAGGGTGAAGAGATCTTCAACTTCGGAAAACACAAAAACAAAAAAGTTACCGCTGTCCTGAAAGAAGAGCCCGCTTACTATGAATGGATGATGAACGGTGATTTTCCGCAGGATACGAAACGAAAGCTCACAGAGATCAAGCTGCGCGGATTCAACGCGGGCAAGGTTCGGTAGAGGGATGCAGGGCCCGCACCTTTCTTGCTGCCCTGGGCCCTCACTTCCTGTAATACTTCATGGCTTCCGGAATCGCTTCATTGAGGTCCTTTATCCTGGAGCCGTGAGACGGGTGTGTGGATAACCATTCCGGAGGCTCGGCGCCGCCGCCCTGCGAAGACATTCGCTCCCAAAACCGAGGAGCAGCGTGGGGATCATAACCCCCCATTGCCATGAAAATAAGTCCGATCCTGTCTGCTTCTGATTCGTGCTGCCGCGAAAATCTTAGCATCCCGATCTGTGCCCCCATGCCAACGGCCTGGTAAAACAATTGCTTCGTCAATGTAGGATTTTGCCCCAAAGCAGCGCCTACTGTACCCAATAACCCGTTGGTTACAAGGCCCTGGCTCATTCTCTCCCTGGCGTGGTTAGCCACCGCGTGGGCAACCTCATGACCCATCACCACCGCCACCCCTTCTTCATTCTGGCAGATGGGCATGATACCGGTGTAAAAAGCAACTTTACCCCCAGGCATACACCAGGCGTTCACTGTCTTTGGATCATCGATCAGATTGAATTCCCATGCAAAGCCCTCGAGTTCAGCGGAGGCGTTATTTTGTGCCATGTATTGCTCAACAGCCCTTTGAATACGCGCGCCAACATTCTTGACCATTGCTGTCTGCTGCTGGTTATTTGACAATTTGGCAGCGCGAACCACTGAGTCATATTGTTGGTTAGCCATCGGGATAATGTCAGCATTCGATACCAGGCTGAGCTGCTGGCGACCGGTTACGGCGACTGTGGCACAGGCGAACAAGAGGCCTCCCAGTAAAGCAAATATTATGATCCGTTTAATCATGGATGTATTATTTGGTTGATATTTGAAAGTTACGACAGAAAGGGTTTTACTAGATTTATGCCAGAATCGATTTAAAAACGGATTTTTAATGAGAATTTTTGCTGTTGGCCGAAATTATGCTGAACATATAAAAGAACTCAACAACGAAAGGCCGGATGACCCGGTGATTTTTACCAAGCCCGATACCGCGATTTTACGCAATAATACGCCATTTTATTATCCCGGGTTTTCGACCGATATACATTATGAAGTAGAACTGGTTTTGCGGATCAGTAATGAAGGGAAAAACATCGACGAAAAATTTGCGGGAAAATATTTTGATGCCATAGGCATCGGGATAGACTTCACGGCACGGGACTTGCAACAGAAAGCTAAGGAAAAGGGATTGCCCTGGGACATTGCAAAGGGCTTTGACGGCTCGGCACCCCTTTCGGAGAAGTTCATCCCTGTTGCGGAGTTTAAGAATTTGAAAGATGTAAACTTCAGCTTAGCGATTAATGGCGGTATTCGCCAGCAGGGCAATACCAGCCTTATGATTTTCAGCTTTGAATATATAATATCGTATCTCTCAAAATTTTTTACACTACGCACCGGAGATTTGATTTTTACGGGCACTCCAAAAGGAGTCGGTCCCGTTCAGGTCGGTGATACATTGTCTGCATTTATAGAAAATGAAAAACTATTGGAATTTGAAGTTAAGTAGGGCAATTGTTGCTTCAATAGCGGCAGTTTGTCCATTTTTTTCCTCAGCTCAATTCAGTCCCCCGGAAGAGAAGTTTCACGCGGGCGAAACTTTTTTATATCCCATTAACCCCGGTTTACCGGGGTCCCTGGCTGGGACGATGGGAGAATTGCGCAATACGCACTTTCATTCCGGTTTGGATATCCGCACAAACAACGTTATCGGCCTCCCAGTGCTGGCATCAAAAAGCGGCTATATCTCCCGCGTGTCAGTAGGCCCTGTGGGCTATGGTAATGTGATCTACATCAAACATCCTGACGGCTATACCACCATCTATGCCCACCTCGACAAGTTCAGCGGCGACCTTGCGGAGTATGTATTGAAAGAACATTACCGCAGAAGGTCTGCAAATATCAATCTTTACTTTAAGCCTGGTCAGTTTCCCGTGCAGCGCGGTGATACCATCGCCTTGTCGGGCAACTCCGGATCTTCCGGGGGACCTCACCTCCATTTCGACATCAGGGATAAGAATAATTTTGCGCTTAATCCCCTGTTGGTGGAAAGCTTTGCTGAGATCACGGATGACCTTCCTCCCGCAGTGGAAAAAATTGCCCTGCGCACCCTGGATATCAACTCACGCATCAACGACCGCTTTGGCAGATTTGAATTCTACACGAAAAGAGTTGGTAAGGACTACGTTTTCGATGTGCCTATTCTAGCCGCGGGTAATATCGGCGTGGAAGTGCTGGCCAAGGATAAACTCGCCCCAAACAGCAGGTTTCACGGAGGGGTGAATTACATTGAAATGCAGGTCGACAGCCAGCTGATCTTTAATCAGTCGATCGATAAGATCAACATTTCAAAAGGACGCTACATTCTGACGGTGATGGATTTCAAGGCCCTTCGCAGCGATGGAAAACGTTTCTACAAACTTTTCCTCGACGATGGCAATGGATTGAATTTCTACGACAAATCTCCCGGCGACGGCAAGATCAATGTTAAAGGGGCCGATGACTCGGATGTCGACATCACCCTGAAGGACAGCTACGGAAATTCCAGCAAACTCAATTTCCGGCTGAGGCCCTCGCCCAGGACAAAGGAAGTGACCCTCCTGGAACCTGTGAAAAAGGATCTCGAGTATGATGTTCAGGAAAACGTCCTGATGATCACGAGCAAACCTTGCGCATCAGACAGTAACCGTGCCGTGGTGTACGCCAGCAACAGTAAACGCGTCATCTCGCCCGATTATTCAAATGTAAACCGCGCAGTTTACCTGTTGGATCTCAGAAAAGAAATACCCGACTCAGTTGTATTCTGCAGCGGCACAGTGGCCCCAAAAATTGCGGCCAGGGTCCCCTCAGCAGGTCAGTATCATTATTACAGCGATCTCATGGATGTCCAGTTTCCTGTGAACAGTCTTTACGACACAGTCTACCTCAACGTCGACCACAAGATCTTCCCGGACAGTTCAGAGGTATTTACGCTGGGATCTCCTTATGTGCCGCTGAACAAAACCATTAAGGTAACCATCAGGCCAGTGAAAGAATACAAATGGAATGACGCCATGAGTGTATACCGCATCGAGGAGAAAGGATACTCTTACCTGGGAGGGAAATGGGAGAACAGCGCCGTGCATTTTTCGACCCGCGAATTTGGTGACTTTACCATACTGGAGGACAAAACTCCGCCAACCATTAGACCCGTGGTTGTGAACAACTATGTAGCGAGGTTCAAGATAAAAGACGACCTTTCCGGAATTTCAAGCTATCGCGCCACCATCGGTGACCAATGGCTCCTGATGTATTACGACAGCAAAACATCAACCATCTGGTCAGAACGACTGAGCAAGGACGAATTGATGAAGGGAGAATTTAAACTCGTGGTGGTAGATCAAGCAGGCAACAGGGCCGTTTATACCAACCAACTGCAATAACCGTGAGACTAAAGGTCGGCGATAAAGCTCCGGATTTCACTGTCAATGATCAGGACGGGAATCCGATTAAGCTCTCGGCGCTGAAGGGAAAGAAAGTAGTGCTTTATTTTTATCCTAAAGACATGACTCCTGGCTGCACCGCGGAAGCGTGCAGCCTGCGCGACAACTACTCTGCTATGGTGAAACGCGGCTACGAAATTCTCGGGGTCAGCACCGACAGTGAAAAAAGTCACAAAAAATTTATTGAAAAGGAAAGATTGCCCTTCCGTCTTCTTGCGGATACGGAGAAGACGATTCATGATGCCTATGGCACCTGGGTAGAGAAATCCATGTACGGGCGGAAGTACATGGGCACAGCAAGGGTAACGTTTGTAATCGACGAAAAAGGCCGCATTGAAGATATTATCGAAAAGGTCGACACTAAGAAGCACGCCGACCAGATCCTTGATTCCAAATTGAAAAACACGGCAAAGATCGCTGTGGTGAAAAAAAATGCCAGACGATGAAGGCATCGCGGAGCGTGTAGAGACGCAGGATTTTGCGTCTCTACACCTCTCCTGATTTAGCATCCCCTATTTCATGTATTTCCAATTCCTTGCCTTCCCTTCTTCCAACCATTCTACCGATGTGGCTATACGCCTGTCGCGTGTCTCGCTTGTTTTTGCCTCCGTGATCCACTCCACATATTCCTTTTTGTTGGAGTAGGTGAAATCTTTAAAATTCGCGTAAGCCATTTTATTT
>JBBEBN010000360.1:0-11862 GCA_040882305.1 Cyclobacteriaceae bacterium | reverse complement strand
AATGGCCAGGAAAGACGATGAGAACATCAGGGTGACGCTCCTTACCTACAACTTCGGTTTTCATGAAACATTGTCAAAGCTTTCGTCGGAGCATTGGTTTTTTGAAGAGCATCCCGAGATGATCAGGCCGTAAGAACACTTCGTAAACAATTTACCGGTTGATCAATTGCTTGAGAATTTTTATCTTAACCTCATCATCAAAAGCCCTATGAAAAATATCATCCCACGTCGGCAGTTCCTGAAACACACTACGGCAGTTGCCGCAGGCAGTCTGATCATGCCATCCCTTTCCTGTGCATCCGTCGCGCAGGAGACAAAAAAAGCGGGTGTCGCCCTCGTTGGCCTCGGCAATTACAGCACCACCGTGCTTTCCAGAGCGCTCGCTGAAGCAGATCAATGTTACCTTGCGGGGATCGTCACGGGTACACCCGCAAAGGCAGAGCGATGGACGAAACAACACAACATTCCAAAGAAGAATATCTACAACTATACGAACTTCAACAACATCGCCGACAACAAGGACATCGATATTGTCTACGTCGTACTGCCCAACAGCATGCATGCCGAATATACCATCAAGGCGCTTGAGGCTGGCAAACACGTCATCTGCGAAAAACCCATGGCCCTGACCGCGCGCGAGGCCAAGCAGATGATCGAGGCGGCAAAGAAGGCCAACCGCAAGCTCGCGATCGGCTACCGCATGCACTATGATCCGAATTTCATCGAAGCAAAACGCCTTGGACAGAGCGAGGCCCTCGGACCAGTCAACTACATCGAAGCCGCGCTTGGATATTCGTTTACACCGGAAGCAGGCTCGTGGAAGCTCATGAAAGGCATGGGCGGAGGCTCCCTGTATAATCTTGGCGTCTATCCCATACAAAGTGCACGCCACGTCAAGGGAAAGGAACCCGTGTACGTCACGGCCCAAGCGACAACAAAAAGAAAGGAAATTTTCACGGAGGTGCCGGAGATCTTCACCTGGCAACTGGAGTTCGCTGATGGTACGCTTTGCAACTCCTATTCCGGGCCCGTTGCCTTCATCGACCGACTTTTTGCAGGATGCACCAGCGGATTCATTGAACTCGATCCGGCCACACAGTACAGCGGCGTCGCCGGCAAGTCCACTAGCGGCGTATTCAGCTTCGAACCCGTGTTCCAGCAAAAAGTCCAGGTCGACGACTTCGCACGATGTGTCAGGCAGAATAGAGAGTCCATCGTCAGCGGCGAGGAAGGATGGAAAGACATGCTGATACTCGACGCCATTCACCGCGCGATTGAATCCGGCAAGAAAGAAAAAGTGGGATAGATCAGGATATCCTGCATCCTGAGGGTGGTTGACCATTAATGGTCCATCTGAAGCAATAGATTTCTCCTGATCGGGTTAATGAGAGCCAGGGGAGAAATTGCCGAATGCGAGTCACCCTTTAGGTAGCTGTAATAACATTCGTCGAAGCGTTGTTCAAAATTGAATGCACTCTTTCCGCTTGGGTCGCCGGCAGTATGACCTAGTGAAGTATCTTTGGGGGCGTTTCGGTATTGTCTCTTGTAGAACTCCACATAAGACGCCAAATTTGGAACCAGGTATTTTACGTGGCCAAATTCATGGGATAAAACGTGAAGTGCTCTGTTCCAAATCCATATGTTTATGGAGATGGACCCTTCCCCGTATTCCGACTCACAATAGTTTAAATCGTCGGCTGACTGTTTGAAACCAGCCATGCCAGCTGCCTGAACCATCGCCTGGTCTTTGGGAATGAACTTTACATAAACATCGACTACCCTTCCTTTAACGTCCTTTAACGTATCGATCTCATTATACAACCCCGGCGCGATGATCTTAAACTGTTTCAGCAATACATCTGTCAGCTCATGATATGCCATGAAGTCGACCAGCAATTTGATGTTTTGCCTTATTTTTCTTCTCTCGGCATGAGTTAACTCGTCTTCCGTAAGAATTTTTTCCAGTCTATTAAGTGATATCCTGAAACCGAGTTTCCTGTTCTCATATCCGTTTTTTATTTCCGCAAACAAACTGTTCAGGAAAAGGATCAGTAATGCGGCAACAAGTAAATAGCTTTTCATTGGTGATCAGTTTTAAGATGGACAATTGAATAACCTGTGGGAGTTACAATTAGGTGGTCCAGGCAAAACTGACAAAGGGATCGCGTTGAGAAACCGTCAACGTGACAAAAGGAAATCTCTATATACTATAGATGTACCGACTAAAACTGAAAAGATTACAACAGGAACTGAATTAATTCACCCCCACAAGTCAACGCCGCCTGTTGAAAGCGTTGACAAGTGCTGATTCGGACAATATCAATGCCGGAATTTCTGAAGCGTAAATTTGTGGTTAACAACCATTTCTGAAAAACCAACTGATCGCAAATGCACATTTCTTGTTCAAATGCGGGCAGTAGCTTCCTCGTGCAGATCAATATCACACAACAGACGCGCAAAAGTTGAACGTATAATTCCCTCCATAGAAGTCCCTTCTTGTGCAAACTTTTCTTATTTTTATGGCCATAACCACTACCTGATTAAACCCCCCAACTATGGAACTACAAATCAACTACGCAGCCATCGTCGTGGCAGTCGTCGTCAATTTCTTTATTGGATTCATATGGTATACCCCATTGTTCGGTAAGGCATGGGCGAAAGAAATGGGTTTTGACACCAGCGTCAAACCTGCGAGTGGTCAGCTGGCGAAAGGTCTGGTCATCATGGTCATCGGAAATTTTCTGATGGCATATGTGTTTGCCCACAACATCGCAGCATGGACTTTCGTGCCTGGAACCGATGAAATGGGCGCTACTGGAACAATTCTCAATTCAGCGATCTTTACCTGGCTCGGTTTCTTTGTGCCTCTTGACCTGAACCGAATTGCCTGGGAACAGAAATCCTGGAAGCTGTTCGCCATCAACAGTGGTTATCACCTGCTCATATTACTCGTTGCGGCAACGATCCTGACGTTATGGTGAAATAGAAGACCTGGCGGAATCGCGGCCAGGTTCTTTATCCGCTGTTAGCATTTTCCGTTCAAATACCCCTATCGGTTTCCGGTCAGGGAAGGATGGTCCGTAAGATTCAATCCTATGGTTAACCCATACCACGGTTTATTCTGATAGATCCAGATGTCTTTGTCTCTGTCTGTGAGGTGATCCCATCCGATGCCAAAGCCAACGTTGAAGTGACTGAGCGCCAGGAGAAATCCCACTCCACGGGTGAAGACCAAACCAAAATATTCATCCACGATTAGATTATTAGTTGTCCACGGCGTTACCCCTGTCGATCCTATTCCGCCAAAGATGCCGGCGGAAAATGCCCTGTGTCCATAAGTTATCCTGGGTCCGAAAGGTGTGCGCTCCACCCTCCTTCTCGAACGGTCGAGACGATATCCGACGTATGCATTGCCATTAAAGTCCGTATTCAACTGTCGTGGAAGACCCACCGTGGCCGGTCGGTACTTGAACCCGACTGTCATCGCATCAAAGTCCAGACTTCGTTTGAGGAAGAACTGATCCTGTCCGGGGGCAGGGGCTATCATCACCGCCGTATCCCGATACAAAAGGATCCTGACGGAATCCCCCTCCGCGTATACCCAGGTTTTTTGATACCTGTCTCCTTCCTGACGATAATCATAGACATAATTTTTTCTTGATCTCTTCATCAACACACAGGAACATAACAGTAAAGCGCCGGCGATAAGGAGGGAACCCGTCCGGAAAAGTTTTTTTGTGGGGTGTTTCATGGATGGCAAGAGACAAATTAAATAATTTACGGCAGTGGTCATAGGATTCTAAAGGCCGATTGCAAATCCCTCAGGCCTTTCCAGGTAAGTTTTTTTTTAAGAAAAATGCCCAAAACCGGCGGAATTCATCCAATCTTCATCTTCGGGATTTAGCTTTGAACCATATGCTTAAAACATAAATTTGAAAAACTATGAAAAAAGTAATGATGTTAGCACTCGTGATGGCAGGAATGACATCATATGCCAATGCACAGAACGCCCCTGAGCTCCCCGAACAAAGTGATAAAGGCCAGGCAGTTCGTGCGGCAGCGCAAGGTCCGGAAACAGGCAAGGAAAAAGGACAATTGGTATCTGAAACTGCCAGTCAGAATGGCACGGAAACATCGTCTGAAGCAAAGGCAAAGAACGACAGTGAACAAGAGATAAACAGTTCTACCGCGAATGAGAACGCTACTCACGGTACCAACGTGAAGGCCGTCGCTACTGACGAAACATTAACGGGAAAAGACAAAGGGGCCGCTGTAAAAGCAGTTGCAACCAGTAACCCAAAAGCTCAAAGAAGTGAACGTCCGACACGTGAAAGGGCTCAACGTCCTGAGCGTGCAACACGCCCTGAGCGCGCAGCACGCCCGACGACCGGAAGACCTTCAGTACCAGGACGTCCGTAAATCTTAAGGAAGCGTATTGGGGAAGCGTATTGGCAAGAGTGGTTTTTGTTGGAAGGTCCCCGAAAGGGGCCTTCCTGTTTACATTCTTAGTGGTTTTCGACAAAAAGCGATATCGGATTACCATAATTAATTGAATAGTATTAATGTTATGCACCATTTTTTCTATGAATAAATATTCACTTTTGATAGCAGTTCTTTCGCTATTTGCGGGGGGGCACGTTCTGTCACAGACAAATCCTGATAAGCCGGAGCCTGAAACGGAGAAACAGGAAACTGTCAAAACAGAGAATAAACCCGCACCAGCTATAAAGGTGGTGCCTGCAGCGAAGAATAAACATGCAAAGCCGGAAAAGGTAAGTTCGGCCAAACCCCGAAATGCAAGACCAAATGCCAATCGCCCCGCAAGGAATGTACGGCCTTCGGGCAGACCCGTCAGGCCAGGCAACGGGAGGAACTAGCCGAACTAAAATAAATTGCATACAAATACTTATTTCGTGAAAAGTATAAGAATCTGTAAAATGAAATGGATGCAGGTCACCGCGTCTCTTATGTTTTTGACGGTGGTTCTGCCAGCATTTCCTTCAAACGGTTCTTTCCCAGACAAGGATGATATTTTTCCAGATTCGGTTGAGACCCTTCAATCCGATTCGACGACAAAAAAAGCCAGAACCTTGTTTTTTGGTCTGACGTACGGCAGCAATTCCTCATATTTAGGAAGATATCAGGCAGACGTCTTACCGTATTATTTGGCCGACATTTCTTATAAAAGCAAAACCGGCTTGTGGCTATCCTTGCTTGCTTATGACATCAACAACAGTCTCACTTTTGTTGATGAAGTGGATGTGATGGCAGGATGGAATATTGATCTCTCAAAGCGTGTCGACGCATCTGTCTTCTATACCCGATATTTTTTCACGGAATCTGCTGAACTGATTAAAGCTTCAGTTGCAAATACCGCTTCCGGATCGCTGGGATTAGACTGGAGCTACTTGTATACAAAAATAACAGGACATTATATTTTCGGGGGTAGTCATGATTTTTTTCTCGTGCTTGACAACTCGAGATATATGGAATTCCCAAAAATCTTCCGTAAGGATGACTATCTGTCTCTGGAGCCAAAAATAAGTATCATTACAGGCACTCAAACTTTTGTTGATACCCACTATATCAATCAGGGAACTCCGTTAGTTACGCGACCAGGCAATGGCCCTCCAAGAGGCAGCGCAGGAACAGGTGGCACACCATCTTCTACAATCGAATCTTCACAGACAAGCTTTAATATATTAAGTTATGAGTTCATTTTGCCTGTGGCCTATAACACTGGCAGATTTTCATTCGAAATAAATGGCCGTTACTCCATACCGGTGAACTTGTTGGAAGGAGACACATCGGCCCCTCAGTTCTTTTTCACGGGCGGAGTGTTATATTACATCAGTAGTAAATAAAAAAACAAAATACTGGTAATATTAATATGAATGTTCTGATAGTTGAGGATGAAAAAGGCCTGGCAGAAGAAATTGAAAGCTTTCTTAGAAAGGAACACTTTACGTGTGATGTGGCGGCTACAGGTGAAGATGCCTCCGAAAAACTTGCGGTAAACTTTTACGATTTTGTATTGCTGGATCTCGGTTTACCGGATTACGACGGCATTGATTTACTCAAAGAGGCGAAAAAAGCTAATGCAGACGCGGCTTTTATCATCATCACGGCCAGGAGCACCGTCGGAGACAAAATAAAGGGTTTGGACCTGGGTGCCGACGATTACCTCGCCAAACCATTTTCATTAGCCGAAATGCATTCCCGGATGCTTGCAATTGGAAGAAGAAAGTTTGGCCTTAAAAGCAGCATCACGGAAATCGGTGGTTTTACATTGGATATCCATGCAAGAACGCTAATGCATGGGCAAGAGGAGGTTTTATTGACGCGGAAGGAATTCGATGTCTTACACTACCTGATCCTGCATAAAAATAAAGTATTAACAAGGTTACAACTGGCAGAGCATATCTGGGGAAATATCCTGGAGGATGAAAGTGAATCTAATTATATTGATGTCCACATTAAAAATATAAGAAAAAAACTTGGCGTTTACGAAGAACCGGATTGGATCGAGACCGTGAGAGGTGTAGGATACCGTGTTAAGCTATAGTATGAAACTCCGTTCCAAATTTGCAGTTTACAATACGCTGTCAAAGATTGTCATTGTCCTTGTGTTCGTCATTATCATGCCTGTTTTAATAAAGGAAGTGGCGATTATTAATACGGACATACAGCTCCAGAAGAAAAAAGAACAGGTTTTGTTTATTCTGGAAAATGAGGGCATTTCCTCATTTATTGAAGAGGGTTCCACTGATGGCTACGGAAGCTACAACTTATTAAAAGAAGAGTTCATATCCCTGGAGGAGACAGATTCAGCGCTGTATCTTGATGAAATTGAAAACTCGCCCAGAATGGTTGACGAAGAAGTCGTAGATTATCGGGTGCTGAGTTATACTTTCACCGCTGACGGTAAACAATATTTACTCGAAGTGGCAAGGAGTCTGTCAACCATCCAGGAAATCGAATCGACCCTGCGCAGATTTGCCCTTATTACCCTGGTCATCATTTCCTTAATTACAATTCTGATTGATGTTGCGTTCACGGAACATCTTTTAAGACCGCTTAAAGCGATCATAAGCAAACTGCGGGCCACGAAGGATCCAGCTTCCTTCACCTTTAAGTCAGTTGTCACCAGCACCACCGACTTTCAATATCTGGATGAAAGCATCCATGATATGATGAACCGGATAGAAGAGGTTTTTTTAAAAGAGCGACAGTTCATCTCCAATGTTTCCCATGAACTGCTTACTCCAATTTCAATAATACAGGGAAAGCTTGAAAACCTGCTGGGAAGTGAGAATCTCACCGAGGATGGAGCATTGCGTCTGGTAGAAGCGCAAAAAACAATTACGCGGCTGAAAAATATCATTCGCACATTGCTGTTGATCTCCAAAATAGAAAATGATCAGTACGTTTTGAAGGACACGGTATCAATTGTCTCATTAATTGAAGAAGTTACGAAGGAAATTGACGAAAGATTAGAGGCTAAGGATATTGTATTGAATAAAGAGAGCATCCAGGAGCATGCGATTAATAACTGCAATGCGCCATTATTACATACGATGCTTTTTAATCTGATCAATAATGCCATTAAATATAATCGTGACGGCGGCAGCATAATTATTACAGGATATCGTACAGAGGCCGGGTATACGTTACAGATTCAGGATACCGGTATTGGCATTGAGCCGGAAAGCATTTCTATTATTTTTGATAGATTTAAACGTCTTCATAAAAAGGATAATCAGAGTTTCGGATTAGGCCTTCCGATCGCTCAAACAATTGCTGATCTTCACCGCATTAAAATCAATGTTAGCTCCATTCCCCGTCAAGGAAGCACGTTCTCGCTGACATTTACCTCAACAGAAGACAACAGTAAGTCCGCGAATTCGCGAATATCAGGATCGGTTCTGGAGCGGCAGTGACTCTACAAAGTCTATAACCCCGGGGTTTCTTAGAATTAAATAGCGACCGATTGCGAACATTAATCGTTCATCCCCGTTCATCGTTCTCTGATGTTGGGCACGTACGCCCTGAAATAGCCCTTATTTGCTCTGGTTCACAGGAGCTTACATTGGCACCAATATTGGCAGCGTAGAACCGATCTAAAGCCAGCTCCTATGTTGTACAATTACTTTATCATCGCCTTCCGCAATCTCAACAGGCATAAGGTCTTCTCCTCTATCAACATTCTCGGCCTTGCCATTGGCATTACCTGTTGTACGCTCCTGGCCCTGTTCATCAAGGACGAATTCAGTTATGAAAGACACTTTCAGGATTATAACAGGATCTACCGCGTAACGACGACCATTATTTCTGACCAGCTGAACGGAAAGATCCAGCGCACTTCTCCTCCGATCGCCATGACCATGCTGCGCGATTTTCCCGAACTGGAGTCGGCCACACGCCTGGTGGAAATGCCCAACGTGGATCAGCATCTCATTCAGCATGGAGACAAAACTTTCTATGAAAAGAAAGGATACCTGGTTGATTCCACTTTCTTTGAAATATTTTCTTATGCCTTTGAAGAAGGTGACCGCAATACTGCCTTAGACGGCCCTTCCGCTGTCGTGCTTTCACACAACGTTGCGCGTAAAATTTTCAATGACCAGTCAGCGCTTGATAAGCTTATCATTATCAACAGTGGCAATTCATCAGATACCTTTCGCGTAACCGGTGTGCTCAAACCGTACACACACAAGTCCCAACTGGATGCGAATATCTATATGTGCATGAACAGCCAGGGCATAGGACGCTACGTAAACGCTGCCACCACGTGGTCAGGTCAAAACTTTGTGTATGCATTTATTAAATTAAAACCGGCTACCTCCGCGGACAACCTTGAGGCCAAGTTTCCCGCACTCCTGGAAAAGTATGCAGCGAAAGAACTGAACGAAATTGGATTTCAAAAGATACTTCAGATGCAACCCTTGTCAAAGATCCATCTCTATTCCTTTAAAGAATTCAACCACAGCCAGTTTGGATTCATGGAAATTGGCGAGTCAGGAAATATCACCTACGTTTATATCATCGCTTCAATCTGCGTGTTCATTTTACTGATCGCCTGCATTAATTTCATGAATCTGACCACGGCAAAGGCGATGCGGCGCGCAGGTGAAGTAGGCGTGCGAAAATCCCTGGGCGCAAGCAGAACAAACCTTATCCGCCAGTTTTTGGGTGAATCGATGGTCATCGTGCTGTTTGCCATGATATTGTCCGCCGTGTTCGTGCAGGCCTCGTTGCCATTGTTCAATCAGTTTACGCAGAAAGAATTATCAATAAATTATCAGAATGTCTGGTATATCACTGCAGCGCTGACCGGCATCTCAGTGATCACCGCGCTGATCGCAGGAAGCTATCCGGCGTTTTTCCTCTCTGCTTTTCAGCCTGCCAAAGTACTGAAGGAAAAACATCTCAGTGGCAATTCCTCCAGCTGGCTCCGCAAAAGTCTCGTGGTATTTCAGTTTGTCATTTCCATCACATTGATCTCTTCGATCTTCATCATTCATCAGCAAATGAGGTTCATTCAGAATAAATCCCTTGGCTTCAATCCGGAGTACAAAATTACATTGCCCCTGCGTACAGTAGAAGCGAAATCTGCTTACAGGCGATTAAAGGATAGGTTTCAGGAATTATCGTTTGTCCGGACAGTTACAGCCTCCTCTTCCCTGCCTGCTTCACCCATCATGAATGATTTACTGCTCTACCCCGATGGATCCACTGCCGATAAGGCGCACGACCATTTTATGGTGAACATCGACGAAGATTACCTGGAGCTGCTGGATATAAAACTGCTCAGCGGCAGAAATCTCAGGTTCGAAACAGATACTTTCCGGTTTTTTAATGCCACGGGCCATATCCTGGTGAATGCAGCCAGCCTGAAAGCCACTGGTTTGAAAATGGACGAAGTCCTTGGATCAAGACTTAACGCGGACCTTCAGGGTCGACGCATGGCTTTCACGGTTGAAGGGATTGTCGAAGATTTCCACCAGGCTTCCATGCGTCAGAGCGTCTCTCCTATGATGTTTGTGATCCCTGTCAGCAGCTTCGACTATGCAGAGATTGCGCTCGCAGTCGACGCTCGTGACTACGATGATGTCGTTTCACAGATCCAACAGGTTTGGAAGGAGATTGTGCAGAACACGCCGTTTGAATATGCCTTTCTGAGCGATAACGTCCGGCGTCAGTACGACGCCGACCAGCGCGTCTTTTCGCTCATCTCCGTTTTCACGATCATCGCCATTGTTATCTCGTGTCTCGGATTGTACGGCTTGTCAATCGACGTATCCGAACGCAGGGTAAAGGAAATTGGCATCCGCAAAGTGCTGGGCGCCTCAGTGTCGGGCATTGTCGGGATGTTGTCGAAAGACTTCATCAAGCTGGTGGCGATCGCATTTGCCCTTGCTATTCCCCTGGGATATTATGGAATGACCAGGTGGCTGGAAAATTTCGCCTATAAAATTGAAGTGGGTGTCCTTGTTTTCGTGGTGGCTGGCCTCGTTTCATTTGCCATTGCCTGGATCATTATTGGATTTCATTCCGTCAAAGCCGCGCTCAGAAATCCGGCAGATGCTTTAAAAACTGAATAGCTCCGTACCTATTCCGGCTTCTTATTTTTCCACAACCTCAGGTCATCCCAATAGATCTGCAACGTCTTGTCATTGCGCTTCATATGGGCTATAAGTTCCTTTGAAGTATAGAGCTTGATAGGATTAAAGTGGCCCAGGCCGTCAGGATGTGGATCCTGTGTATGGTGGGTGATCTTCTTAAGATCAAAAACAACCTGTTTCTTTTCACCCTCGGTCGTAATTGATAAATAGAATCGCCCATCCTGATCATTCCCTTCCTTATAATAATAGTCCATGGTAAACCATTTACCGATCGGAACTTTTACATTTTTATTGGTCTCGGCCCATATCGTGGTATATTTCTGTTTACCGTCCGCAAACAATTCACAATCCTGCGCATCAAGAATAAAATACAGATCACTCTGCTGAGGTGTCAGTTTGCCGATACCAAGTGTAATCCTGAATCCATAGGGAACAGCCTGGCTCCAGGTGATATTATTCCAGAATTCTGCAATAGTAAGCCAGTGAATTTCGCGGGGATATGTGCGCACGGCATAAAAGTCATCAGGAAGGAACATCCGAACGGACTGGAAAATTTCTTTCAATCCATTGTTACCATACAGGTTACCCTGGATACGTCCTTTTTTATTGTCAACATTCGGTTGATCCAGCCAGAAATGCAACACGTGATTTTCCGGGTTTCTGGGTTCGGCAATGATCCTGGCATAACGCATGGTGGAATCTCCTCCCTGGTACTGGATGTTAAAGTTTCCGATATTAGGGTGGTTGTCAAGATCATTCACCCAGTCATGATGTGCCAACAATGATCTGTCAACACCTGCCAGGTCACTATCTTCCCTTTGTCTTATTACTTTAGAGTCACTTTCAAATCCAGACTGAAAGATCAATTCGCCATCGGAGGGCTTGCTTGCAGGCTGCCCGAAAGAATATCCGGCGATAAGGATTGAGAGGAGGAAAGAAATAGAACAACGGTTATTCATTGTGATAAATCTTATTTTCAATTTAAGATTAAACTGGCAATGTTGACAAAATTTAATGCATTATATGTCGCCTGCGTGCCACGCGGAATATTGTGTCGTCCTAAAATAAGTTTACACTTTTAATATTGTGTACCAAATAGATAAAGCCCCAACGGGGCGGAATATGTTAGCCCAGGCTGAGCAGTCTCTGCGAGGCCTGGGTTATGAAATGGATCCACACATGAGCCCTTATATGTTTGAAAAATTATTTTTTTTGAACGCTCAAAGCAGAGATAATA
>JBBEBN010000359.1:0-11885 GCA_040882305.1 Cyclobacteriaceae bacterium | reverse complement strand
TCCGGACGCAAAAAAGAAAGCGCTGGAAATGGTCGAGAACATTAAGCTCGCTTTCGCAGACCGCATCAAACAACTTGAATGGATGTCGGACTCAACGAAGGAGATGGCATTAAAGAAACTCGGCACCTTCACGGTGAAAATCGGTTATCCGGAAGAATGGATCGATTACTCTTCACTTGAAGTGGATAAAGATCCCGAGAAGGCCTCTTACTACCAAAATGTCATAAACGCTCAGATTTTCGACTCCAATCGCCAGATCGCGAAACTTGGTAAGCCTGTCGATCGGAAAGAGTGGCACATGAGACCGCAGACTGTAAACGCCTATTATAACCCGCCACTGAACGAGATCGTATTTCCCGCGGCCATTCTTCAGCCACCATTCTACGATTATCGCGCTGATGAAGCCGTTAATTACGGTGGAATCGGGGCCGTCATAGGTCACGAGATTTCCCATGGTTTTGATGACCAGGGAGCAAAATATGATGCGGAAGGAAATTTAAAGAACTGGTTTACGGAAAAAGATCTTTCCAGGTTCAAAGAAAAAGGAAAGGGTTTGGCTGATCAATTTGATAAATATGAGCCTTTACCCGACGTATTTGTCCAGGGTGAATTTACCCTTGGTGAAAACATCGGAGACCTCGGCGGATTAACAGCGGCATTCGAGGGGCTTCAACGTTTCTATCGCGAAAATGGAAGGCCTGGAATGATTGACGGGTTCACGCCGGAACAGCGTTTCTTCATTTCATGGGGAACAGTGTGGCGGGTAAAATACCGTGATGAGACTTTGAGAAAGCAGGTGAAAACGGATCCTCACTCACCCGGAATGTACCGGGCCAACGGACCGCTGACAAATTTCCCTCCTTTCTATGAAGCATTCAATGTTAGCGAAGGAGACAAAATGTTCAGGCCCGAATCCGAACGAGTGAAGATCTGGTAATATCCTGACAGGAAAAGATTGTGCATCCCGGCGCGTTCATACTATGCGCCGGGATTTTATTTTTCCAAAATTTTCTTCAGCTTGCCGGAATGGATTTCCACAAAACAAATAATTTGGCCACTAAGGCACAAAGACACAAAGAAATCCAAATTGTTTAAGCGGAAAATAATAAGAAAAGCTTGGTGTCTTGGTGCCTTGCCCGCCGGAGCGCCTCGCGCAGGAGGGTCTTGGTGGCAAAAATCTTGAAAGGTGCGTAACATCAGTTATTAAATGAGACGACGGAACTTTATCGAATTGTTAACGGCAGGGGGTGGATTACTCGTTTCAGGGCCCGCGCTCTCCTATCCATATTTGCTGTGTGCCGAAAGAAAAAATATGTTGAACAGCGCAAATGAATATTCATCGGATGTGGTTATTGCGGGCAGTGGCCTGGGAGGCGTAGCAGCCGCATTAGGTGCGCTGAGGAATGGATTAAGGGTAATTCTAACAGAAGAAACAGGCTGGATCGGAGGACAAATAACGCAGCAGGGCGTGCCGCCGGATGAACATCAATGGATTGAAACTCATGGCGCCACAAAATTGTACCGCGACTTTCGCACCGCTGTCCGCGAATATTATGTTCGCAATTATCCGCTGACGGATGAGGCACGCAATCGGAAGAACCTGAATCCTGGTGATGGCGCCGTTTCAAGATTGTGCCATGAACCACGTGTGGCGCTGGCTGTCTTAGCGGACATGCTAAATCCCTTTATCAGCTCGGGCAAACTTACTTTATTGACAGAACATAAAGTTGTTGCAGCGGATGTTACAGGCGATAAGGTGCGTTCACTGAGAGCGGTCAGTAAAGAAGGTAAAGAAAAAGTCTTGTCAGCGCCTTATTTCGTCGATGCCACGGAATTGGGTGACCTGTTGCCCTTGTCCGGCACGGAATATGTCACCGGAGCAGAGTCTAATAAAGATACGGGGGAATTGCACGCAGCGGAAAGAGCAGATCCCGAAAATCAGCAGGCCTTTACAGTTTGCTTTGCCATGGATTATGTTCCTGGAACGAATAACGTTGTTGACAAACCACGGGCGTACGACTTCTGGAAAGATCATGTGCCGGATCTGACTCCTCCGTGGTCAGGTAAGTTGCTGGACCTGCAATATTCCCACCCTTCTACTTTGGAACCCAGGGTTTTGGGTTTTCATCCGGAAGGCATATCCACAGGAGAGGCACTCAATCTTTGGAATTACAGGCGGATCATCAACAAAAATAATTTTAAGGAGGGCACGTACAGGGGGGATATTACTGTCGTGAACTGGCCACAAAATGACTACATGCTGGGAAGTTTGATCGATGTGTCTGAGAAGGAATTCAAGAAGCATGTTGACAAGGCTAAGCAATTAAGTCTATCACTCTTTTATTGGCTTCAGACAGAAGTGCCGCGTCCGGATGGCGGCCAGGGCTGGGCTGGATTGCGCCTTCGTCCGGACGTAATGGGTACAGAAGATGGATTGGCAAAGTATCCGTATGTGAGAGAGTCCAGACGCATTCAGGCGGTCTTTACCGTTCTCGAAGAACATGTGGGCGCCGCTAACCGTGCTATGATCACCGGCAAAGAGACGGGAAATACTTCCGCGGAATTCTATGACAGTGTTGGTATAGGGTATTATCACATCGATCTCCATCCCAGCAGTAAAGGAAATAATTACATTGATTTTCCCTCCCTCCCTTTTCAGGTCCCTCTGGGTGCCTTGCTTCCTAAACGCATGGAAAATTTACTTCCTGCCAATAAAAACATCGGTACGACGCATATAACCAATGGGTGTTACCGCCTTCATCCTGTTGAATGGAGCATCGGTGAAGCGGTGGGATTGCTGGTGACTTACGCCCTCCAAAAGAAAGTAATTCCCCGGGCTGTCAGGGAGAAAAGGGAGATGCTGGAAGAGTTTCAGAACATGGTCAGGGCGCAGGGGATAGAGACGCATTGGTGAGGTGTGAGGTGTGAGTTCGTATGCTTGATCACTTTGCTTTTCATGGGAGAGGTCGTCAATCGTGAGACGTGAATCGTGAAATGTGATACTCTCGGCTAAGATAATCGTTAATGGAAGGGATCTTTTGTAGCCAGATAAGTAAATTTCCCTCTCCTTCAGGAGAGGGCATTCGAAAGAAGATAACGCACGAGAGCAGAAGGGTGAGGTGAGGCCCGACGTGAGCAGCGAGAGACGAATCGTTAGACCCGCAATTTTGACGCAGGCGACAACTCACGATTGACGATTGACGATTATTGACGATTCACGATTGTCGGTAGCTCAGAGCATTTACGCGAAAAATTTCTATCTTTATTTATCTATGACACGATCAACAGCGATCCTCGCATTGGCAACGGTTGTCTTGTGCAGCGGCGCGCGCGCTCAGTCCAATGTCAGGCCGAACATTTTATTTGTGATCGCCGATGACTGGTCCCATGGCCATGCCGGCGTATTCGGTGATGAGGTGGTGAAGACACCGAACATCGACGCCATTGGAAAAGACGGCGCAGTTTTTCTTAATGCGTTTTGTACCGCCCCATCGTGCACACCTTCAAGGGCTGCAATCCTGACCGGCAGGTTCCCGCATGAACTGGAGGCAGGCGCAAGCCTTTGGGGTTATCTTCCGAAAAAATTTGATAATTATTCCGTCATACTCGAGAAAGCCGGGTACCATGTTGGGCTGATGGGGAAGGGATGGGGTCCGGGTAATTTTCAGCCAGGAGGTTACGATCACAATCCAGCCGGCAGGCCTTACAGGAATTTTGCAACGTTTTTTAATGAAAAGCCTGACGATAAACCCTTTTCCTTCTGGTTCGGATCACAGAATCCTCATCGTCCCTATGAACAAGGTTCGGGTGCCGCATCCGGGATGGCTCCCGATAAGGTCAAAGTTCCCGCCTGGTTGCCGGATGTTCCTGTAGTGCGCAACGATATCCTGGATTATTATTTCGAGGTGGAACAATTCGACCGCCAGCTCGGGGAGATTCTGAATATTTTAAAGGAGTCCGGAGAGTTGGAGAACACCCTTATCATCATCACAGGTGACAACGGCATGCCGTTCCCAAGGGCAAAGGCCACCCTGTACGATTCAGGGGTGAAGATTCCACTGATCATAAGCCTGAAAGGAAAGGTTGCGCCCGGCGGGGTCATCAGCGAATTCGTAAGTCTTGTTGACATTGCTCCAACGATTCTTGAAATAGCAGGACAGCAGATCCCACCGGAGATGAAGGGAAAGACGCTTTGGCCACTATTGAGAAAGGAAAAGGTCAGCGACCGTCAAATGGTTTTCACTGAGCGCGAGCGTCACGCAAATGTGAGAAACCCTGAACTGGGTTATCCCTCCAGGGCTATCCGCACGGCGGAATATCTGTATATCCGCAATTATGAACCGGACCGGTGGCCCGCAGGTGATCCGGTACTTTATCATTCTGTTGGTCCTTACGGGGATGCGGATGGGTCACCTTCAAAAGAGTATATCCTTGCAAACGCAACACGCCGGGACGTTGCGCCTTTTTTTCAACGGGCTTTCGAAAAGCGGCCTGCGGATGAACTTTATGACCTGAAAGCCGATCCCTATCAGTTGCGAAACGTTGCAGCAACTAAAAAATACGGCGTGGTGCTGGACAAATTAAAAAAGGAACTCGATGACTGGCAGGCCCGGACCGGTGATCCGCGAGCCGCGAATAGTCATTACGTTGTATTTGACCAGTATCCTTATTATGGCCCACCTGTATCCGGAGCAACCAGTAACTATAAGCCTGAATAAGAAATCAAGAATGTTAAAAATTTTTATGATGATGATCCGGTGGCATCGCAAGTTGTTCCTGGCTTTCGTTTTCCTGCCTTCAATTTTTCACATTGTAAGCGCGCAGAGTCAACGCGCCGAAGACAGGATGAATGTTCTGTTCATCGCTATAGATGATCTGCGGCCTGAATTGGGCAGCTATGGAAAATCTTATATTTATTCACCGAACATTGACGGTCTCGCCTCTGAGGGCCTGTTGTTTGAACGCGCATATTGTCAGCAGGCTGTCTGTTCTCCCAGCAGAACTAGTCTTTTAACAGGTCTGCGTCCGGATGCGACGGGAGTGTACAACCTCACCACGCACTTCAGGAAGACTACTCCAGATGTGGTGACACTTCCGCAATACTTCAAGGAAAACGGTTACCATACGCAATGGTGGGGCAAGATCTACCACGCCGCTTTGCTTGACAGTATCTCGTGGAGTGTTGACTCTCCACCTTATGAACCAGGAAGTAACTGGAGGGGATATGTTTTGGAAGAAAGCAAAAAAATCGCCGGAGAGCACAACGGAAATGGTCCGGCCTTTGAGAAAGCCGATCTACCGGATAATGCCTATCCGGACGGAAAAATTGCTGACGGCGCTGTCGCCTCCTTACAAAAGCTGGCGCTTGGGGGAAAACCGTTCTTTCTGGCGGTTGGTTTTTTAAAACCACATTTGCCTTTTAATGCTCCAAAAAAGTACTGGGACCTCTATGACCCATCGGCTATTGTTTTACCTGCGCATCAGTCGCCCCCTGACCACGCGCCCGCGTTTGCAGGTCATAACTCCGGCGAGCTAAGAGCCTACCACGGAATCCCTGATAAAGGTCTATTAACGAGAGAGCAATCGGTGCAACTGATCCACGGGTACCGCGCCTGTGTGAGCTATACAGATGCGCAGGTCGGCCGTTTGCTGACAGAGCTTAAAAGGACGGGTCTCGATAAAAACACCATCGTGATCCTTTGGGGTGACCACGGATGGAAACTTGGTGACTACGGTATGTGGGCCAAACACACCAACTTTGAAGTAGACACACATGCACCCCTTATTTTGCGGGTTCCCCGCATGCGGAACCGCGGATCGCGCACACCGGCGCTGGTGGAATTTATTGATATCTATCCCTCCTTATGCGAGCTCGCAGGGCTGGCCATACCGGGTCGGCTTCCCGGAAGAAGTTTTGTGCCTTTAATCGATGACCCGCAGCTGCCGTGGAAAAATGCGGCTTTCAGCCAATACCCCCGGGGTGACATGATGGGTTACAGCATGCGGACGGACCAGTATCGATTTACAAAATGGCGAAAGAAGGGTCAGCCTTCGGAGATCGTCGCCTACGAGTTGTACGACCTGCGCAGCGATCCCCATGGATTTGTGAACATCGCCCCTCAGGCTGAATCAAAAAAAGTGATTGAACGGCTGTCCAGGATTATGAGGGATGCCGGAATCGGAGAACAGCCCATACCATAACCGTTAGGCTAACAAAGACCCATTGATCTGCGGATATAATCAAGACACTTTGCCGAAACAAAATGAAACTAATCATCAACAGCTTTTTAGTAATCCTGACGTGTTCTTTTTTTCATCCCTTCCTGGCACACGCTCAGGAAGTTGGCATGTGGTCACGTTTTGAAAAAGAATTTACCGGCGTCAGGGATTATGACAATCCGCTCTATGACGTGAAGGTCAATGTGCGCTTTGTTTCTCCTTCGGGAAAAGTCAAAAACATCCGGGGTTTTTGGGATGGGAACCGGTTGTGGAAAGTCCGCTTCATGCCCGATGAAAAGGGTACGTGGAATTGGAGTTCGGACGCTTCCGACAAAACGGACAACGGCTTGAATGGGCGCAGCGGTTCCTTTACATGCGTTGAAAGCAACAGCCCCCTGAGAATTTACAAAAATGGCGCCATTACAAGATCCCGCGGCGTCTATCATCTTGAACATGCCGACGGCACCCCGTTCTTCTGGACTGCCTGTACCGCGTGGAACGGCACACTCAAATCCACAGACCAAGAGTGGAAGCACTATCTTGATAACCGCATAACGAATCATTACAGTGTCATTCAGTTTGTTACCACGCAGTGGCGGGGCGGCGATAAAAACAGTTTGGGTCAGGTGGCTTTCGACGGAGCCGGGGCGATTACCATCAACCCAAAATTCTTTCAGCATCTTGATAAAAAAATCGATGAGATCAATGCAGCAGGCCTGGTGGCAAGCCCTGTCCTGCTGTGGGCGTTGCCAACCTATACAGGCCGATACCTTAGTCCGGGTTACTATTTACCGGAGGAGGAAGCGATATTACTTGCGCGATATATGGTGGCGCGCTATGGAGGCAACCATGTTGTTTGGATTCTCGGGGGTGATGGAAAATATCTTGATACGTATGAGCAACGCTGGAAAAATATCGGCCGCGGTGTTTTTGGAGATGAACATCCCGGGCTGGTGGCCCTGCATCCCAGCGGTAAAATGTGGCTGGGCGAAGCTTATGCGCAGGAAGAATGGCTTGATATTGTTGGATACCAGACGGGTCATAACCGTGCTGATGCCACCCTCAGCTGGATTACCCGCGGGCCGGTGGCCTCGCGCTGGGATAAGATTCCTCCCAAGGTGATCATCAATATGGAACCCGTGTATGAGGAGATACGCCCTGAAGTGACGGCAGCTGATGTAAGGAATGCGAGCTACTGGAGTATTCTTTCCGCACCTGTGTCGGGTATCACGTATGGAGCAAATGGAGTCTGGCCGTGGTTGAGAGAGGGTGAGGAAATTCTCAACCATGCGACCAAGGGCGAGTCAACTTTACGGTGGAAAGAATCCCTCGCCCTTCCAGGCAGCGTTCAGGTTGGTTAC
The DNA here is from genome assembly GCA_040882305.1 of Cyclobacteriaceae bacterium. Taxonomy (GTDB): domain Bacteria; phylum Bacteroidota; class Bacteroidia; order Cytophagales; family Cyclobacteriaceae; genus Chryseosolibacter. Next base: position 4,305 of record JBBEBN010000359.1, on the reverse strand, counting down.
CTTTCGGCCTTTTTTCAAAAACTCGAATGGTGGAAGCTGAAGCCCGCTCCCGACCTGTTAACAGAACAACCGGGTGATTCCGAAATAAGTCAGTTTATTTCCATCGCAGAAAGTGACGACGGCAAAACCATCGTGTCGTATCTGCCCGCGCCGCGCAGCCTGGCTATTTACAACCGGGCGAACAAACGGTATGAAGCGCAGTGGTTTGATCCTGTCGCAAACAAAATATCAAAAGGAACAGTGACTTATCTGGACAACATTATCAAGGTGGCATCACCATCAGGAAAGAACGATCATGTTCTTGTCTTGCAACAAACAAAATAAGGTCGCGCCATGCGACCTTGTTCTCACGTCGGCACTCACCATCGTTGTATCGTTGTCGTATCAGCCGGGCTCCTTAAGAATTCCTTTTTGGCCAGGCGCCGAGAATAAAACCTGATAAAGTGATGCCCACCGTGCTAAAGCCACCGATGATCCAGGCAAGGCCGTAAGGCGCACCGGCAAACATGTTCCCGCTCATCACCGAAAGGTGGTGGAAACAAAATGTAATGAGGAATGCAATACCCGCCCCGCGGATTCCGGAGGTTACGTCGAGTTTCGTAAACAGCCATGCAAGGACATATAACGGCGCCAGGGAGGCGACAAAGTTTGTGACCCACACACCTGCGTCGGCGCCGCCCTCCATATTCGCGGGATCAAGCCCTACCATTCCCATCCATTGCTCTTGAAAGAGTAGTGGTCCGTACCAAAGAAATCCGAGCGCGTGCAGCAGAATTAAACACACAAGCACAGCAAGGTGATTGATTTTTAAGTTGTTCATACCTTAGGGGTTTAGTTTACGCAACTTAAGGTACTGGAATTTTTGCGAATTTTGAAATAGCCCGGTCAGGCTGCGCTCTTAAACAAGAGGAAAAAGGAAAGCAGTTTGCGAACTACAAAAGATCTTATCCTCTGACAAGACCAAGCATTACGAATGATTGGTCATCAGTATTGGCCGCGGACTTTTTTTGCCGGGTGATTTTCGCTTTGTAGGTATCACTGTCATCATTGCCGTAAAAAACATAAACTTCTTCGTCGGGCCGGAAAATATTTGCCTGCGAGCCGATTCGGACGCCTACTTCAATTTCATGCCCTGATAGAAAAGACTTAAACGTCTTTACGTCATCTTTCTTGATTAACAGATAACCCATAGTCTGGAAGTTAGTCTCACAGACCTGTTTATATAAAACACTATGCCAACGTCACTAAACACCACCGTCATATGACTAACCCGCGTAAAATAACGTCGGCTCAGCGCTCGAGGTCTGGATTATTTAAGCTTTAGAAATATCTGTGAACCAACAGTTTAACGCCGCTCTGTAACATTCGGTGTGTTTTCCTATCTTGGCTCAAAATAGAGATTATGGCGAATACAAAACTTACCGTTAACAGCAACGGATCGTTAAAGATTGAGGGCGACTTCGAAATATTCGATTTGGAGGGTAACCGTTATGGGCTTCAGGGAAGGGATTTGGTTTCGCTTTGCCGGTGCGGCAGATCTTCTAATAAACCGTTTTGCGACGGATCGCACAAAGGGGGCTTCGACCATGTGGCAAAGGCTTTTGACCTGCCTCCGAAAAAAGTATAAATTAAATTGTGAAAAGGAGACCTGATATTCCCTCAAAAGCTTTAATTATATTTATATACTTATTGATAACCTATGAAAAGTAAAAAATTATGGATTGGCCTTGCCATACTGGCATTGCTACTAGCAGTGGCGTTCTTATACCTTAACTATCGCAACCGCACCCTTAGTCCTCCAGGTGAAGAAACGCTGACTTCCGGAGGCATAACCGTATCGGTTAGTTACAGCCGGCCTTCGGTCAGGGGGAGGCTTATCTTTGGACCCGAAGACCAGGATGCGCTTCAGCCGTTTGGAGAATACTGGAGACTGGGGGCAAATGAGGCTACGGAAATTACATTCAACCGTGATATTACCTTCAATGGCAGTCCACTGACTGCGGGCACGTACAGGATGTCCGCCATTCCGGGTCCTGAGTCGTTTGAAATTGTTTTAAACACGGAGGTTGGGGAATGGGGATACAGTGAACCCGAGCCGGATAATGATGTGCTGCGGACAAAAGTGCAGACGCAAAAAACCAGTTCTCCTGTTGAACAATTCACGATCAGTCTTGCTCCCCAGGGCGAGGGAATAAATATGGTGTTTGAGTGGTCCGATACCCGGTTCGTTGTTCCGCTGAAAGCGCAGGAGGGACAGTAGGTTTAAATGCATGTTTGAATGCAGGCTTTACCCGACGAAGCGGCGGTTGGGCATAGCGGAGGGCGTAGTTGGGCGTGCCTGACGAAGCTTGCGGGGGAGTTAGCGAGGGAGCGTAGTTAGGTTGAATGCAGGTTGAAATCAGTCTAGCCCCACGAAGGCTAAAGACGGGTTTGAAGTGCGGTTCGGATTAGATTCAGGGCTTGTGTGGAGGAGATCTTGATATTAATAAGGCGGTCTTTTGAAAGTTGCAGTTTGCGCGCGATGGTTTGATGAGAATCCGCGTATCCGATCCACACCGTACCAACGGGTTTATCCGGTGTTCCGCCGCCGGGCCCGGCGATGCCGCTGGTAGCCACCCCGATATCGGTTTTGAATTTCAAGCGCACCTGCGCAGCCATCTCCCTGATGGTGGCCTCGCTCACGGCACCATGTTGCTCCAGGGTTTCCCGTTTTACACCAAGGTCTTTTATTTTTATTTCATTTGAATAAGCCACCATACTTCCGGAAAAATAGTCCGAGCTGCCGGAGACACTGGTAATGACATGTGACAGATACCCGCCTGTACAACTTTCCGCCGCGGAGAGTGTTAACTTTTTTGCCCGCAAAAGGTTGCCGACAACTACTTCCAGCGGATCGTCTCCTATTGCATAAATATATTCGCCCGCCAGAGGTTTGATCTTTTCTACAAGGGCGTCCGCTTCATGCCTTAAGATTTCCTGGTCTGTGCCAAGGGCGGTCAGGCGTAATTTCACTTCGCCGTAACCGGGAAGAAAAGCCAGTCGGATATGCGGCGGCAATGACTTTTCCCAGGATGATATTTTTTCCGCGAGAAAAGATTCGCCAATGCCAACCATTCTGATAATGGTGTGGTGGATGACGGGCGGATTAAAGGTCTGACGTAATTTCGGGATAATGATCTCCCGCATCATCACTTTCATTTCATGCGGTACCCCGGGCATGGAGACGAAAACTTTTTCGTTTCGATGAAACCACATGCCCGGTGCTGTTCCAAGGCGGTTGGTGATCTTCTCGCAGCAAACAGGCAACGATGCCTGTAGGCGGTTCAGTTCAGTAAGGGCTCTTCCGCGGCTGGTAAAGAATTCCGACACCTCGTCCAGCGCCCCTTCGTGGATCTGCATTTCACAGTCAAAATATTTTGCCAGGCATGGTTTCGTGAGGTCATCATTCGTCGGTCCCAGGCCGCCTGTGATCAGAATAATGTCAGCTCGTTTTTCAGCTTCTGCAAAAGCGATCATGATTTCTTCCTCCACATCGCCAACAGCGGTCTTCCGGATAACTTTTATTCCCGCGTTTGAAAGTTCAGCGCCCATCCACTGGCTGTTGGTATCGACAATCTGGCCGTAAAGAATCTCATCGCCAATGGTCAGGATTTCAGCCCGTATTTTTTTCATAAATGGAACGCTGCCGTAAATAGCAGACAAAAAATCAAAATTCTGCAGTCTCGATGCAATTTTTGTTGCACTTGCCGCTCGCGGTTTTGCCCTGTTTGACAGGGAAAGTAAGGACCATTGGATCCCTTGCGCAACACGTTGCCCATTGTACCCTGAGTGACTAAAAACCGCAAAACACGATAAAAGTTGAAGCAACCAATCATATTACTTAAGAGGCGACGTTAAATTGAGGCAAAGCCCTCGTATTACAGCACACAGAAGGATGATTAATCCGGGGGGTCGAAATACCCTTTGGGTTACCTTTTCAAAATTTGTTAATAAATGATCTAAAAATGCTAAAGGGCTGCGCGGGTAATTCCGTAATTGCAGCTTAATCACTCAGCTATGAAGCACTCCATACTCAATCTTTTTACGCGGTTAAAAGGAATCGCTGTTGGGATCGGAAAGCTAAAACTTACTCCCGTAGTCATCATGCTGATGGTCTTTTCCTGCGACTCCCCGGAAGTTACTCCCGGCAACGAAGCCGTTTTTCGTTCCTTCACCACCAATGGCCAAACCCTGCCTTCTTCCATTAACGCTTCCAACAAGGTTGTAAAGCTTGAGGTTGCGCACGATGTGGATGTCACGCGGTTG
>JBBEBN010000358.1:0-11945 GCA_040882305.1 Cyclobacteriaceae bacterium | reverse complement strand
GCGGGGTTACCGATTCCACAAAGCATCCATTGGTCTATATCAACACCAATTTCGAAAATGCATCGCAGCTTGACTGGGAAGTGGATCGCGAGGGGGTTGTGAACATAAGCCTGATCTATGACCATGAGCGGTCCTCACCTAACCGGGCGAACGGGCACTGGCATTTTCAGGTCATGGCGGCGCCAGGTTCGGATTTAACGATTCTCCTCAGGAATTTTGAAAATATCTGGAATGGAATGCGGGGTATCCCCATTTCAGAACGGACCAACACGCTGATCTCGGAAGATGGAAAAAACTGGAGGGTCATTCCCGCTGACCTCGTAGACGAAACCAACCTGCGCTTTCAATTGCACATGAACAGCGATAAGTTGTATGTCGCCAGCGTAGAGCCTTATCGCATCAGCGACCTTGAAAAACTTTTTTCTGAAATAAAAGACAATCCGCTCATCGGGATCACTGTCATAGGTCACACCACGGAGGGCCGCCAGCTGGAGATCATCCGGTTGGGGAATGAAAATGCTCCCTACAGCATTTTCCTGCGAGCGCGGGCCCATTCGTGGGAACCGGGTGGCAACTGGGTGGTGCAGGGTCTGATCCGCAGTCTGTTGCCGAACGATGCGAAAAAATACCGCGACCGCTACTGTGTATACATTATGCCGATGACCAATAAGGATGGCGTTGCGCGGGGAAGAACGCGTTTCAACACCCTGGGAAAGGACCTTAACCGCGAATGGCACCTCCCTGCCGACCCGATACTGACGCCGGAGAAGTACGCATTCGAAAGCTGGCTGCAGAAAATGATCGAAAAAGGAAAAAAGCCACACCTGGCCATCGACCTTCACAACGACCGCGGGGGAAATCTGCATGTGAATCTGCCGAACCCGGATAATGCAAAGTATACGGCAAGCCTGAAACGGTTTGAGGATCTTCTGTTCAGGCATACCTGGTTCCGTGAGGGCGCGTCGCATGTTAGGAATCCTGGATCTTTCGGAGAGGGAATGGCCGCGCGATTTGGTATCGATGCGTGTGTATACGAACTTAACTATGAATGGATCAAGGGCCTGAACAAAGAACCCTTCGGAAAGGACTGGGAGTTACTGGGTGAACAGTTGAGGGATGTTTTTTATGAATATTTTGAGATGGGGAAAAAGTGATGCCCGCTCACAACACTGACCACTCACCTGACCATTGACGATAACAAACTTAAACATTCTCGATACTATGGAATCATACAATACATCTCGAAGGAATTTTATAAAAAAATCCATACTGGCTGGGTCATTTATTCCTTTTGTGCACGGCGCAGCGCAGGGTTCCGCACCAGTAAAAGCTCAGTCGGCCAGCCGTCTGAAAGTGCATGTCTTTTCAAAGCATCTGCAGTTTCTGAACTATCAGGACATGGCAGACGTGGCGGCGGAGATCGGTTTTGATGGTGTGGACCTGACCGTGCGCCCAAAGGGACATGTGTTGCCGGAAAGAGTCGAAGGCGATCTGCCTAAAGCGGTAGAAGCCATACGGAAAACGGGCCTGGCCCATACCATGATGACGACGGCCGTGGAAAATGCAGCAAACAGTACTGACAAAAAGTTACTGGAGACCGCATCAAAAGTTGGAATAGAATTCTATCGGATGAACTGGTTGAGCTATCCGAACAAAAAAAATATCCCTGATGCGATTACGGGCTTTCAGCAAACGATAAAAGATCTGGGTGAGCTGAATAAAAAACTAAAAATAACCGGATGTTACCAAAATCACTCTGGAGACCGCGCGGGTGCTTCGATATGGGAACTATGGGACATGGTGCAAAAAGCTGATCACCAGTACACAGGAGTGCAATATGACATCCGCCATGCTGTGGTTGAAGGCGGCCTGTCGTGGAGAAACGGTTTGCGTCTCATCCAACCCCACATCAAAATTCTCGCACTCAAAGATTTCGTCTGGGAAAAGAAAAACGGAAACTACATCGTGCAGAATGTTCCCCTCGGCGAGGGCATGGTTGACTTTAAAACTTACTTTTCTCTCCTGAAAGAATACAACATCAATGTACCTGTATCGCTGCACTATGAATATCCCCTTGGCGGAGCCGAGCACGGCGAAACAGAAATCACAGTGGATAAAAAAGTAGTCTTTGATGCGATGAAGCGCGATCTGCTATTGTTGCATGAACTGTGGGGGGTCGGTTGAATCGTTGAAAAAGTCACCTGGCAATTTGATACCTCTGGTCGGACTGTTTCAAAGCAGCCTGACGATCGAAGTTTGCAGAAGAGAAGGTAACGCGGGAGAGAAGATAGGGTGCGGTGACAAGAGGGAAATGATTGAGAGACTTTTAAAAAATTATCATGAAGAATAAATTCATATTGGCCGGCTTCTGTTTCGTTTTGCTTACCGAAGCTGTATCTGCTTTTCAAGCCAGACCAGCGCGGCAGGCTGAGCCGCTCCCATACGCAAATCTTCCCGATGTCATGCCGGGCACCAAACCATTGTCTCCGGAGGAAGATCGCTCCATAAAGATCCTTGAAGGCGCTCATGTATTTATTGAGGAAAGGATCAAGGCAGCGCCAGCCGGTCGCGCCAGATTCTGGAACCGCGACCTGAGTTCCAAAGAAGCGTATGAGCGTTCCGTTGAACCCAACCGGAGACGCTTTATGAAGATCATCGGAGTGGAAGACAAAAGCAAACCGGCGCAGAGTTTCAAACTCGTACTGAAAGAAGAGCACCCCTCGGTCGTAATGGAGAAAATTGCCGTGAACAATGATCCACTCGTCATTTCCGAAACCGCCGCGTACCGCGTTTATCAGGTTCGGTGGCCTGTGCTGCACAACGTTTACGGTGAGGGCCTCCTCCTGGAGCCTAAAACAAAAAGTGTGGGCAATGTTATTGCGATTCCCGATGCAGACCAGGTACCGGAGCAGCTCGCAGGGCTTGCTGCAGGAATTCCTGCAGATTCACAATTTGCCCGGCGCCTTGCCGAACATGGATATCAGGTTCTGATCCCAGTTGTCATCAGCAGAGACCTGCTTATGCCGGGGTCCTCTGAACTGCTCAGGCAGACACACCGGGAATGGGTCTACAGGCAGGCCTTCCATATGGGCCGCCACATCATAGGGTACGAAGTGCAGAAGATCCTGTCAGCTGTCGATTGGTTTAAACAGGGAAATCCAAATGTAAAAGTGGGCGTTGCCGGCTACCACGAAGGAGGCCTGCTCGCATTTTATTCGGCCGCTGTTGACAAAAGAATTGATGCCGCCCTTGTCAGCGGGTATTTTAATTCACGTCAGAAAGTTTGGGATGAACCCATTTACCGCAACGTATGGAACCTGCTTTCAGAATTTGGCGATGCTGAAGTCGCTTCTCTCATTGCCCCGCGTGCACTCATTGTCGAACACAGTTCGGTCCCGGAATGGATCGACCAGGCCATGAAACCCGGCGGCGATCCAGTGATGGTGGGGCAGTGGGCCCAGCCGGGATATAAGGGAAGCCTGCGAACGCCTGAGTGGAAAACTGTCCAGGAAGAATATCAGCGTATCGGGCAATTAACCAGACCGGGATTTCAGGCAGGTGAATTGATCAAGGATCAGAATAATTGGGCTGTTCAGTTTGGAACGCAGAAGGCAATAGAAAGCCTCTCTAAATTACTGGGCGGAAAGGCTCAATTACCCTTGGGCAGGGAAACCTCAAAAGATAATCGCAAGAATTTTGATGCAAAACAGCGGCAGGTGCGGCAGCTAAAAGAACTGGAGAACCACGTTCAATGGTTGATGCGCGATTCGGACTACGAGAGGAATGAATTCTTCCTGTACAACATCATGCCTGAATTTGAAAAGCGTACCTGGAGCACAAAACCTCATCATCCCGCCCACTCCCCTCAACGGTTTATTGAGCAGTCCAGAGAATACAGGAAGATGTTCCATGACGAAGTGATCGGACGTTTTGAAGATCCGATGCTGCCCGCGGACCCTCACACACGCAAGCTTTACGATAATGATAAATGGACGGGGTATGAAGTTCAGATGGACGTCTATCCCAACCTGCAGGCTGCTGGTGTAGTGCTGATACCGAAGGATCTGAAACCGGGAGAGAAAAGACCGGTAGTGGTTTGTCAGCACGGCCGCGATGGTTTTCCTCAAAAATTAGTGGAGGAAGGCTATACCGCCTACAATCAGACGGCGACAAAGCTCGCTGACCGTGGATTCATTGTTTATGCGCCTTATAATCCCTATCGCGGCGAGGACAAGTACCGGTGGATGGTAAGGAAGGCTACCAGCGTTGGCAAGTCGATGTTCTCATTTGTAATATCGCAACATGATCAAACCCTGCGTTGGCTTGGATCCCTTCCTTTTGTAGACCCGGAGAGAATTGCTTTTTACGGTTTGAGTTTTGGCGGAGAGACGGCGATGCGTGTGCCGTCGGTATTGGAAAGTTATTGTCTCTCTATATGTTCCGGCGATTTCGGTGACTATACACGAAAGGTGGTAGACACTCATTTCAGCAGGGGATTTATGAACAGCATGGAATGGGAGATCCCCGTGTTCAATCTGGGTAGCACCTTCAGCCATGCCGAGATGGCCTACCTTATTTTCCCACGGCCCTTCATGGTCGAGCGGGGGCATGACGACCTCGTGCAGCAAACCGATTGGGTTTCCTATGAATTCGGAAAAGTGCGATACCTGTACGATCAGTTTGGGCTTGGAGATAAAACAGCGATCGAGTATTTCAATGGCGGTCATTCCATGCGCGGTGAGGGAACCTTTGACTTCCTTCACAAACACCTGAAGTGGCCACAACAATCACAGATAAAACAGTAATTGATTTCCATATTTCCTGAATCTCTTATGCCCGTGTTTCCCCATAATTACAACATTCATGTCCGGCTGATCTCGCTACTGGTCGCTCTCGCCCTATTCTCCTGTGACCAAAAGCGGGAAGTCCCCCAAAGACCGATCGAACCCTGGGCATTCCGCTCCGTGCTGGACAGAAAACCTCGGATGCTTACCCTTGCGCTCGACTCTGCCTGTTATGTTGCCTATGACCTCGCTCGTTGCACCCTGTACAAAGCCTGGAAAGGCGGAGTACTCATGGAAGGCACAGCCTATACCGACAAGAAGAACGTACAGCCCACCAGTTGGGGAACGGCGTATCTTGCCGACAGCACCCGCCAGTTTTCTTGGGTGGCTAAGATAAATGGGGAAAAAGATGCGGCACGGATGGTAAACAAGGGATATATTTTCCGAAATAACCAGGTCTACCTTAAATTCCTGATGATTCTTTCCTCCGGCGATACGATCCACATTGAGGAAAGACCCGAGTTCATCCGCCATGAAAACGGTGACCCTGGCCTGGAAAGATCGTTCACATTATCAAACGTACCTGAGGGGGCAGGCATCTCTCTGGTGTCTCCAGACAAAACATTCGAGCTCGGCAAGAATAAGACCACCATCACGGCCCAATATTTTAAAAAGCTTCCTCAGCAGTTTCCGCCCCGGGGTGAAGACAGTTATGATCACCGTGGCAGATACTGGATGGAAAAGAGTGATTGCCTGACATGCCATGAATTGGACAGGAAAACCGTCGGACCTTCTTTTCAGCAAATCGCCCAAAAATATCCCAAAGAAAAAACCGCCATACAGTATTTGATCCGGAGGGTGCAGGAAGGCGGGTCAGGTTCATGGGGTAATACGGCAATGAATGCGCATCCGGGCCTGAAGGAAAATGAAATAAGGGAAATGCTCAACTATATTTTTTCTCTTAAGCCCGCCGAGAATGTAGAATTCAATCTGGTGTCAGGAGGTAAACAAGTTGAACAAAAGGAGAAACCTAAGCCGGGCTTTGGCGCCTCCCTTGAAGGCATTCATCCAAGTTACGATGTTCGGACCATTCGTCCGGAAGATTTTAAACCGCGTGTCGGCGGATTGGCTTTTCTCCCCGACGGCCGCTTACTCGTCACCACCTGGGATACGATAGGCGGTCTATATCTGTTGGACGGCGTGAAGACAGGAGACACCAGCAAGATCACCGTCAAGCGCATTGCCTCGGGGTTGGCGGAGCCCCTTGGTATAGAGGTGGTCGACGGCGAGATCTATGTGTTGCAGAAACACGAACTCACACGCCTGAAGGACCTCGACGGAGACGAGATCATTGACGAATACGAGGCCATCTGCAACAGCTGGGGGGTGACTAGCGACTTTCATGAATTTGCTTTTGGTCTGGTTTATAAAGCAGGATATTTTTATGTTACCCTCTCGATGGCCATGCGGCTGATGTCGCATGAGCGGCAGCATCCTGACCGGGGGCGGACCATTAAGATCAGCAGGGACGGAAGTTTTGAGCGGATCAATTACGGATTGCGGACTCCTAACGGAATCGGGTTGGGTGTTGATGGCGAATTGTTTGTCACCGACAATCAAGGTGAATGGACCCCGGCCAACAAATTGATCCATGTCAGGAAAGGGGAATTTCTCGGGATGCGCTGGGGATTACCGGAGGGCCTGTCGGAACCGCCGCCGATCACGCCCCCAGCCATATGGTTGCCGGAAGACGAGATCGGAAATTCGCCTGCGGAGCCGGTGCTCATACACAGCGGGCCCTATAAAGGCCAAATGCTCCATGGCGATGTGACACATGGAGGAATAAAAAGAGACTTCCTTGAAAAAATAAATGGCCATTACCAGGGAGCGGTATTTCGCTTCACGCAGGGCCTGGAAGCCGGCGTAAACCGTCTGCGCTGGGGGCCTGACAGCGCCCTGTACATCGGAGGGGTTGGGATGGTTGGCGGCTGGAGCTGGAAGGAAAAACAGTATGGCCTTCAGAAAATGGAGTACAACGGAACGACCACTTTCGAAATGCTCGCCATAAGGGCCAGGCCTGGAGGTTTTGAAATCGAGTTTACCGAGCCGTTAAAGACCGATCAGAGCATCATGGCATCCGATTTCCTCCTGCAACAATGGAGGTACGAGGGGACAGCGGGATATGGTGGACCAAAACTCGATCTTGAGAGATTAAAGATAAAAAACATGGAGGTCTCTGGTGACCGCATGAAGATTTATTTTGAGATCGAAGGGTTAAGAAAGGAACATGTAATTTATTTCCTTCTGCCAGAGACGCTGATAAGTGAAAGCGGGCAATTGCTCTGGTCCGGTGAAGCATGGTACACACTGAACAATATTCCGGGCGACGCGAGTAGACAGGAGCCGCTTTAATTATTCTATAAATTTCAATAAATTTCAGAAACCTAATGACTTTGGGCAGCGCTCGCGTCTTCCCAGTGAGAAAGTGACTAACACACAAACCTTAACAGCAAAATGAAACGCAGGGAATTTGTTCAAACCACCGGTGCCGGCATGGCCGCCCTAGGATTATCGGGAATAACAATTGACTCGTTCAGTCACAAAAATCCGCCTGTGAGACCAGAAGAAAAGATCAGGATAAAAAGTGTTGACTCCAATTTCGAGCGCGAGCCGCTTATTCCTTACCGGTTTAAGGGAAGCGTGGTAACAGAGGGCTGGCAGGTTGCCGCGTGGATGCAATCAGAATCCGGTATCCACAAGATAGGGCTTGGGGGCCAGGGCACGTTGTGGTCCGATTCGACGGTCTTCGCAGCCCATTCCACCAACGGAGGGAATGCACTGATGTACGCCATGAGTGAGCGCGCGCTGCAAATGATAAAGGGAGAGACCTTTACAAACCCCAATACCCTGCTCGACGAGCTGCTGCCGGAAATATTTGAGTATGGAAAAAAGATCACGGGGAATCCAAACCTGAGAAAAACGTTTGCCTTAAACTCCCTGGTTTGTGTCGATAACGCCGCATGGTTGCTCTATGCCGCGGAGAACAATATCAAGAACTTTGATGACATGATTCCCGCTGCCTACAGACCAGGGCTATCACATCGTCATGAAAAGGTTGGGAGCATGCCTTCCTTCAGTGTCGGCGCGGACGCGAAAAAGATCAAGGAATTTGCCGACAAGGGGTATTTCATTATGAAGCTCAAGACCGGTTCTTCGGGCACTCAAAACGAAATGATCGAGAAAGACATTGCCTTTCTCACCGCTGTGCATAAAGCCATCGGACATTACGAAACACCCTACACAAAAAGCGGAAAGATCCCTTATTATTTCGATGCAAATGAAAGGTATGACGAAAAAGATACCCTTCACCGTTTCCTCGATCACGCCAAAAAGATCGGAGCCTTTGATCAGATAGCGTGCATTGAAGAACCTTTCGGAGAACGGAACGATGTGTATGTCGGCGACATGGGCGTGACCATCGCTGCCGATGAGAGCGCGCACACTGTGGAAGATGCCGCGCAGCGCATTGAACAGGGATACGGCGCCATCGCCGTCAAGGCCATTGCCAAAACACTCAGTATGACCATGCGTGTTACTCAGCTCGCTCATGAGAAGAAGATACCCTGTTTCTGCGCAGACCTGACAGTAAATCCGATCCTGGTAGACTGGAACAAAAACGTTGCCGCGCGCCTCGCTCCTTTCGCCAACCTGGGCATCGGCCTGCAGGAAACCAATGGGCACCAGTATTACAAGAACTGGGATACGATGATGGGCTATCATCCAAAAGCAAGTGGGTCATGGATAAAAACTCACAAGGGCGTTTATCTGACTGACAAATCATTTTATCATGAGAGTGGGGGCATCCTCTACCCCTCCGACCATTATGAAAAGATGTTTACACATGAAGTGCAGTAGACTTTGTTGAAATTTCATTGCAGCGACAGGGCCTGCCTTGTCTACATATATCTTCTCTCCGTTATCAAAGAAAAAAATCACTATGCGTTATCGGGCCATGAATAAGTTAAGACTGTTTATAGTTCTTTTCCTTGCCACCTCGCTGGCGTCAGCGCAATTGCAGGTGTCAGCCAATAAGCGTTTTCTTCAGACTGCAGATGGTAAACCGTTCTTTTGGCTCGGCGATACGGCGTGGGAGCTTTTCCACCGCCTGACTCGGGAAGAAGCCGAGAAATATCTGAAGAACCGGGCCGACAAAGGATTTACTGTTATCCAGGCCGTTGTACTTGCCGAGCTGGATGGTCTGCGTGACCCAAACCCTTATGGTGAAGTACCCCTTGAAAACAATGATCCGACAAAACCCCGCGAGGCTTATTTCCAACATGTGGATTTTATAATAAGCAAAGCACAGGACCTGGGCTTACACATCGGCCTGCTCCCCACCTGGGGCGACAAAGTGTTCAGGAGTACGTGGGGCAAGGGTCCTGAGATCTTCAACGCTGCGAATGCACGAGTCTACGGACAATGGATCGGAAACCGATATAAAGACCGGGAGAATATCATCTGGATCCTTGGCGGCGACAGGAATCCCCGCGACGAAAAAGACGTGGCCATCTGGAGATCGATGGCCGAAGGAATTGCCACCGGCGTAGGCGGACACGATAAAGCGCTCATGACATTCCATCCTCAACCGAACGCCCTGGAAGACGGTGGCTCGTCGAAATGGTTTCACCGGGATGAGTGGCTTGACTTCAACATGTTCCAGACCGGGCATTGCCGCGAAAACAATGTGTGGGACCGAGTTCAATACGTTTACAATCTAAAACCCGTGAAACCTGTTTTGGACGGTGAGCCTTTATACGAGGATCATCCTGTATGTTTCAATGCAAAAGATCTGGGGACATCCAGCGCCTATGATGTGCGCAAGCTCGCGTGGCTGGATGTTTTTGCGGGCGCGTTCGGCCATACCTACGGATGCCATGACATCTGGCAGATGTACGCGCCGCACCGCGAACCTATCAACGGTCCTCACTTCCCATGGTATGTTGCCATTGACCTTCCCGGTTCCGGGCAACTTAAGTATCTGCGTCGACTTATAGAATCCCGGCCGATGTTCGACCGCGTGCCCGATCAGACCCTGATAACGGACGCCCTGTATGCCAACGACCGTATCCAGGCCACGCGCGGAAAGGATTACATGCTCATTTACAGCGCCCAGGGAAAGAAATTCACCCTGAATACGAACAAAATTTCCGGAAAGGAACTGATAGCACACTGGTACAACCCAAAAAATGGCGAAGTGAAGGAGGCCGGGAAATTCACCAAACAGCCACAACAGGAATTTTCACCGCCCAGCTCCGGCTATGGCCACGATTGGGTGTTGGTCATTGACGATGCCTCGAAAAATTATCCTCTTCCGGGCAAGTAGAGACCGGCCATGCCCAGTCTTCTCCACCGAATCCGTCAAACTTTCAAAAAGATCTTCAGCCTGTAAAGGATATATAAGAAGACCCACACCAGCGCCAGGGCGCCCAGACTTTGAAAGACCGGATGCCACTTTTCGGAGGACCCGATATAAAGTCCTTCAAAAAGAAGACGCGAGGTATAACCAAAATCTATGAGCCTGTATGCAAGATAGATGGTAAGGCTGTTCATCCCAATGACAATAAAAAAGAAAGTCCAGCGCCGGAATTGCAGGATATCAATCACCCAATAAAACAAGCCAATTGAGAGAAAAGCAAGGCCACCGGTCAGCATAATGAAGGAACTTGTCCACAGGTGTTTGTTGATAGGAAAATGGAAAGACCAAACAAAGGCGATGGCGAGACAGATTGCGCCGGCAATGATAAGATTTCCGAGTTTTTTGTAATCCGCGTCACCTGCCCTTCGCATCATATCCCCGGCAAGGGATCCGAGCACGGTGAGACAAAGGGCAGGGATCTGGGTAAATAATCCCAATTCATCATACGTCCCCTGAAGAAGACGGCCGGGTAAAAATGTGCGGTCGATCCATCCGGTCAGATTTCCCTCGAAAGAAAGATCTCCGGCCCCATATCCCGGTACGGGGATAAGGAACAGCGCCGCGTAATAAAACAACAATAAACCCGCGATCCAGAATATCCTTTTCTGAAAACCAAAGTTCAGATAAAGTACAGTGGTGATGAATCCGGCAAATCCAATCCTCCCCAACACATTAACAAAACGTATCTGCGACCAGTCGAGAAAAGGTATCGGCGCATTCTTATAGAGGATACCACAGGCATAGAGGATGAGGAATCTCTTGAACGCCTTTTTGTACAAGTCTGACTTCGTCATGTTCAGGTCCAGACCTCTATTCAGCGAAAATGGAAGCGTCAGCCCTGCAATGAAAAGAAAGAGCGGCATGATGAAATCGTAGAAGGTAAATCCATTCCAGGCGGGATGTTCGAACTGCAGCGCCAGGGAATCGACCCATACCCAACCCGTCTTTCCGTGCAGCGTGGAAATAAATGCACCTGCTCCGGCAATCATGAGCATATCGAATCCGCGAATCGTATCGATGGAAAGCAATCTTTTCGCGGGCGGGCGGATCTCGTCAGCCTTTATCAGTACATGTTCCGACTTCATTACGATCTCTTCTGACTTCATAGGTCTGGTTCTAATATCTTACCACTTCGCTCAGTACCTGGACTACAAACCGTTGATATAATCCTCATGAATCAATGATATGCAGTACTATAGGAAAGCTACGCAATACGAAGTAAGATAATCAAACTACGTCTAATCACGAGCGAGCGGACCTATTTTTTTCCTCTCCACTTGCTGTATTCCTCAAGGATATCATTCCCGCTGATGAAAGGTTTATAAACGATACGAACCTTAAAAGAATATTTCTTTCCCGTCTCAGGTGAAGGGATGAGGTACTGAAAATCCCAGGCCGGATTCAGCACCCCGCCCCCTGTGGGCGATTGGGAAAACCGGATGACTTCATCTCCGTCAAATAAAAAGGCCAGCACCATTTCCTTATACCGCCCGTAAAAAAAGGGTTCGGTGTATCGGAATTCAGAATAATGATTTGCCAGACTCGCATTAAAATTCTCCGCAAAGAAATATTCGCGATCGTCGTGCATTTTTTTGTGTGTGCTCCTTACGCCATGCTCTTCGGACCATGCGGCGATCCATGTAATGCTATCAGAGGGATCGTTTTCGCGGACGCCCTTGAAGTAT
>JBBEBN010000357.1:0-11949 GCA_040882305.1 Cyclobacteriaceae bacterium | reverse complement strand
CAATTGACTTCAGCACGACGGCAAAAAGGTTTTTATTCATGGTTGCTTTCCGGATCCGGATGTTGCATGAGACATAATCGCTTAATTCGCTTTTGGTCTCCTGAGAGACACGCGTCATGTGGAAGAAAAGTCTTCAGGAGCCAGACGTTTCTCACAGCTGTACCCCCTTGATCAGCGTGGACGATTCAATGGAATCTTCCTTTAAATGGAGAAAGCGCTTCCGCTCTTTATCGCCCATAAAGTTCTCAAAGTCCTCATCTGTGCGAAAGGAAACAAGGTGTACTTCGTAGGGCGCGGGAATATTTTTTTCCACGATTTCAGCTTCTGACGGTCGCAGCCGGAGCAAGAGGTCGCCGTTGTATCTGGAGATCAACGGTATTGCGAGGCTTTCGAATTCATGAAATACGTCCTCGCGCCCGGCCTTTATATAAATAAGCTGAGTAATATAGATCATTGAGTAGTAGGTGTGTTACGGTTTTCGGTACAGACACAATTTACAGAGTTTAATTCAATCTGTTGCACACTAGAACCTCGTTAATGGTTCCTTCGGCTTCAGTGTATGAATAATTTTTATCACCAGTCCGATCTGACCCAAATGGTAAAGGTCGTGTTGGATGAGGCCTTCCAGGTGGTGATCGAAGGTGTAACCTGGCGCGTATTCTTCGTCCAGGAAGGTATCCCTTTTCGTGCTTAATTGATGGGTGATCTCCGATTGGGTTTGTGCCCATTCATTCACGAGGTGTTGCCATCCCTTTTTTTCCAGTTCGGCTAACGGATGGAAATTCAATTCTTCCATCGTTTGGTCGCGGTAAAGATGGTTTCCATTCATCCTGTTGAGGAAGACCTTTCTCCAGTAAATGCAATGCCAGACGATCTCTGCAACGGAATGAATATTGGGCACGGGTTGTTGAAACGCTGCGGATTCAGTTATGCTTTTCAGTTTCGCGGAAATGCTTTCGCTTTGCCAGCTTCCGCCCTGATAGAGCTGATCAAGTTGTCGCAGATAATACCTTATTCTCTTGTTCGAAACGTCAAAGCTCTCGTAGTGCTCAACCTTGTCCTCAAATTCCAGCAGGATGCCTTCGTCTTC
The DNA here is from genome assembly GCA_040882305.1 of Cyclobacteriaceae bacterium. Taxonomy (GTDB): domain Bacteria; phylum Bacteroidota; class Bacteroidia; order Cytophagales; family Cyclobacteriaceae; genus Chryseosolibacter. Next base: position 10,859 of record JBBEBN010000357.1, on the reverse strand, counting down.
CGGGTAATATTTGGCTTTGTCATGATCCACGCCTGCAAATTTCCTGATCGATTCAATACCCGGCCATTCGGTAACCGTCCAGTAGTGGGTGCAGTCATTTTCTTTTTTCGACCACACTTTCACCGAGAGGTTGCCTTCCGTTTCGAGGTATTCTTGTGTTCCCTTGCCAAGGAGGAAGCCAAGATAATATTCACTGTTTTCCGGGGCAGTTCTGCCGTGCCAAATGCGTGTGATCATCATCTACAGGGTTTTGTTTAATAAGATAATCGGGTAAAGGAGAAGTTTTGTTACGCCCGGGCCAATGTTTTTTTTGGCGGACAGTGGCAGGGGGGTTATTTTTGAAGAATTTCATGTGCCACAGGCGGTGCAGAGGAAAGTGTAAAAACAAAGAGGAGTGGCAGAGCGGCTTATCGCACCGGTCTCGAAAACCGGTGATCCTTCACGGGATCCGGGGGTTCGAATCCCCCCTCCTCTGCGAAAGAAAACGAATCTCGACGTCTCGTCGGGTTTTTGCTTTTTGGAAAGGACGCCAAGCGCCTCGCTTTGGGCGGACTGGACAAAAAGTAAAAACCGAGCGGCAGCGAGGATTCGTTTTCTTTTGACACTCCCCCCAAAAGGGATCACCGCAGGTAATCCCCCCTCCTCTGCAGAGTATGGATGGAAAATTCTTAACGCAGGAGGACTTGCTGCAATTCCGAGTGCAACTGATTGAGCAATTAAAGGTGCTTCTAAAGCAACCTGAACCGGTGAAAAAGGAATGGTTAAAGAGCGCGGAAGTGAGGAAACTCCTAGGGGTGTCCCATGGCACGTTGCAAAACCTGCGCATCAATGGTTTGCTACCTTATAGCAAGGTGGGCGGGCTCATCTTTTACAAGTACGACGACCTTGTCAAACTTCTGGAAGGTGACAGAAAATCGGGGCAAGGTAATGGATGAATTTCAGAAGGTCGCCGAGTACTATCGCAGGTCATCGAGTCTCTAGAAAAATTGTCCCTAATTCTTTTCTCCCACCTGCAGAACTCCCGAAATTAGCTCAGTATGAATCAAGAAGATCAGGCCTCTATATGCCTGGGTGGCACCATTAGTCCTGATGCTACCAGCACCGGCGAAAACACAACCTACCAATTGGAAAATGGCTGAACAAGCTCTGTTTATTGGCATTGCCACCGGAGAATATACGGGTAAAGATTTCCGATAAATTTTGCACAGTTGAAAGGACTATTCAGGTTAGTCGCATAAATGGACCACCGCAGAGAAACATCTATCATTATTGGCATTTCCTACAATAGTGACAGAAGCATCTGAGCAATGTAGTTCGTCTTTTGGATCTCCACGAGGGTAAATGTCTGCTATTTCACAAATTCCAGTTGATAAATCAAGGGACGAATTCCCATAGAAATATGCATAGCCATATACGGTGGTTAATTTAGGCGCCTTCACCTTTTGTAACCCCTCATTTTGGTGAAAATAGATATAGGGGTTGCCACTATCTATATCACCAACGGAAACCAAATTAGGAAATTGAACTTCTTTAATATTAACACACTTGTGAAAGTAAACCGAATTGGTAGCTGCCGTCAGATTCGGAAAAACCAAGATCGTCGGGCGATCGTAACTAATCTCGTGATAGGAGACGTCTTTAAGTGTCGCTTCTTCGAAATAGACGTAATCAGCTTCAACTTCTTCTATTGGCTCTTCAAAGTCTTCTTTGCAGCAGGCCCAAAAAGTTGCCGCCAGGCATAGGACAACAAACAAGCGATGATGTAGATGGGATGGGTAAAGCTTGAGAATCTTCATGTGAATATTGTTTTGAATCAAATCTGGAAAATTTCAATAGAATGGGCCGATTCAAAATAAAGTTGCTAGTAAAGGGGCCAAGAGCTGAGAGCGATAAACTAACATTCCGTTGCGATTCTCTCTGTGAGAACAGATTCCCCCTGGAGACAGCATATTTCTCAATATAAATTAAGTTAACGATATTTCCAAAGCTTCATTGCACTAATGGAGACGATCTGCGAAATTGATTCAACATAGTTCGAAGAACAGAAGTAAAGGCATGCAAATAAAAGATTGAAATTAATTTAATTATCTGCGCAATGTTAAGATGCCCTTCAAGGTACGGGCATTTTTGTCGATGTCAATATATTCCACGTGCCAGAAATAGGTTCCGGAAGATACCGGTTCGTTGTGCTGGGTGCCATCCCAACCGTTTAGAATAGAAAAGTCATCGGTATGATAAATCTCTTTTCCCCATCGGTTATAAACGGAAAGCTGTGCTGAAGTTACCCCCGACATTTCAGACGGGATAAAACTTGGATTATACTCGTTACCGTCAGGACTAAAAAAATTTGGAAGCCGCAATTCACAATTCACAAAATCCACTTTTATGCTGTCCGATGATTGACAGTTTCCTGTAAGCGCATTGACCCATAAAACTACAGGGTCATTAACAATCTTGAAATTATCAGTCGATCCGTCACTCCAATAATAGTTTAAATTTGGATCTAGGTCAATCCTTAAGGAACTCCCAAAACATAGTACTGTATCTTTAGCTAAATCGATTTTTGTGCCAATAGCTGACTCTGTAGCAACAATTGTTTTTTCAACCGTACAAAACTTGTCTGAAATTCTAACGGAATAGGTTCCGGCCGCCGAAACCTCGTAAATGGGATTCGTCGATCCGTCTTGCCACAAATACCTTAAATTTTCACCGGAACTGGTTGCGTCGATGGTCGTGCTCGCGCCTGGGCAAAAAATAATCTCATCCTCCACATTCACCGCGAGAACAGAGCCCTTATCAGGATATTCAAAATTGTCAATAAAAGTAGGGAATGCGTAAGTAACAGCTCGATCCTTAAAAAATATTGCACCGTCTTCAAACTCGCATGCTGCACCGGCAAGGTTGGGATTTTGAATGATCCCAGCATCATATACCCTCACAACATAGATTTTTTCATCCGGCCCGAGTTGCAGCCCTGTCGCCACTGTCACGTTCGTAGGAATTTTGAATCTGGACTGCACAATTTCTTCCTGGGTTCCAGTGTCAGCATCGAGGGAATATTGATACAGACCATGATTTCCATTGACATATAATTTTGACCCGTCAGGAGAAAATGTGACACCATAAAGTCCCCCGGTGATCGCACCCGTGGACAAGTCCAGATATCCTGTAAGTTTTCCAGAGGCAGGATCGAAATCAAAAAGATCAACGACATCAGGTGACCGATTTGCCATTACGAGCGCAAGTCTTGTTCCATCAGGAGATATCTTCATCTGGCCGATTGCATCCATGTAGCCATCGCGTCCGTGAAATGTGCCTATGTCGGAAACTACTTCGGCAGAGATTCCGCTTTCAGTAATTAAATAGGCGTGAAATGCTGATGAGAAGTGCTTATGTGCTACCAGCCAATAGTCGACTCCGTTTGCATGTCTTGTCACCGCAAGTCTTTCCCCAGCACCCTCTAACACTTGAATGTTTTTAAAGGAGGCCATTACCTCACCATATCCGTTATCGTCACACATGTCTACGATTGAGTAGTGAAGGCCATAAGGCAAGTCAAGTTGCCAAGCGTGTGTGGTAAAGACATAATATTTTGCATTTTGACCCGGCATCGGAATAATCACAGCGCCGTTCGTTGACGACGGGTGACCAACTAGGCCACTCCCGTTTTTCATTATTTCATGTTTGCGGTTCCAAATAGAATAGCCATTGGCATAAAACAATAATTCACCGTTGGCGGATGCAATAGAAGCGGTCCCTTCTGTGTGGCCATTAGGATCAACGGTATGGTCGATCTGACCGTCCAATAAGACATTTGGCGGAGTGGTGTTAAAATCCAAACCGAGTTGTCGGGCGAAATACCAGACGTATCCCTGTTTTTGGGCAAAAGCACAGGTAGCGAAATTGAAAATGATAAGAAGTGCAATATATTTTATCCTCATTAATTTTGAGAAAGCTCCTTCAAAAAATATTTTATTTAACGGACTAAATGAAGGTCAAGAAAATAGTTTGCAATCGAGTGAGCATGAAGCGCATTCTCTAATAAAGATACAAATTTTTAAGGGAGTTTTAAGGCGCGTTCTAGGTTCTCATTGCATTGAACCCGAAAGTCGAATGGTGTCCCATTTAACTATATAGTCCATGAACGCGCAGAAGACTTAATTAACTTTAGATTCTAAACCGTCGAGATCGAAGCCATGCAAAGCATGCTTAGATGCGGAGTAGGCAGCGAGCCTTGGGATACCATACTTCCCCGACAAGCTGCTGGTAATAGCAAAACATCCTGAACCTCTCTTTTTCATCATGGGTAACAATGCTTTTGTGATCGCCACACTACTTACGAAATTTACAGAAAGCACTTTCTTAATCAATTCCAAATCAGTGTCAATGATCAGGTCGCGTACAGCGAATCCTGCATTTAAAAAAACATAATCAATGTGGTGAAAAGTGTTCCATGACCCGATGCAGATATCGGCAAGCTTGCCGATATCTGCCATATCACAAGTGTCGCTCGGGCGATTGATAAGGAGTTCTGATTTTGCTCTGCAAATTTTCATGATGCACACTTGATTTCGTACCTTTACTCCCACGTTACGAATTGAACTAAATGAATCTATTTGTAAGGGTGGGAATTCGGGAAAAAGAATAACTATCTGTTACAAAAAATTGATATCCAACGCATAGGCTGAAGTTACGAATCCCCCCTCCTCTGCAATCAATCCCTGGCCTCAATTTACCACCCTACATACCCTGGCGGCCTGATTCCTTTTATTCGTAAATAAACGATCAATTGTCCGCGGTGGTGGGTTTGATGATCATTTAACAGGTTAATGATCTGAAGTTTGCTCATCGGACCGGCAAAGAAGGTGACCCGATCATTTAATCTATCCGGAGGAAAGTTTTTCACCACTTCCAGCGCATAATCATATGTCTTGTTCACCACAGAAAGAATAGAATCCTTCTCTTGTAATTTGATATCAGCCTTACTTACGGGGTTCGGTTCCTTATTATTTAAATAATAGCTGGCGAGCCACCCGAGATTCTGGGACAAATGCAGGAGCTGCTCACCAAAAGTCATTACGTCAGCATCAGGCCTGAAAGAATAGTCTTGAGCCGGCATAGCCTCGGCAACCTGAAGTGTATACTCCCGGGCGGACTGAAGTTTGGAGTACGCCGCCCGGACAAATAAAGAATCAATCGATTGGGCGGCCGCACCCAGCCATAGGTTACAGGTAAGAAAAAGAACAAAGTAGAAAGATCGTAACATAAGCAAAATCCTTTTTGATGTATCGAGATACCGGGTCTTTTACCGAAATATAGCATTATTCCGACTGGTCTTCCAACGCAAATGACGCTGTCTTGATTTCACTTTTCGGAACATAGGTTTACAATGATCACTCGTGTCCTTGAAACTACCGAGTCCGTAACCTTTTACGACAATCTTGATGGGCATCTGCAGGCAGCATTACTGACACTTCATCCCCGCCTTCCTACACTCCGGTAACTCTTTTTATTACGGTCCGGCCTTTACGCCAATCTTTACGTCGTAATCACGGAAGAAAAAATGAAAGCTGCTCTGATATCCATAATTTCTATTATAACGGCTATTTCTGTTTTCGGACAGACAAAAGTCTCCGGCAAGGTTACAGACGTGAGAGGCAACCCGGTAAGTCTGGCGAATATTATTCTGACGGGCACTTATGACGGCACGAGTTCAGATGAAACAGGCAGTTTTGAATTCACAACTTCGGAACCAGGATGGAAGGAATTACAGGTCCGTTTTATGGGCTTCAGGAATTTTGTGAAGCAGGTCGAATTGAAAGGGCAACCAATATTTCTTTCCATCGAGTTGCAGGAAGACTTTCGGTCACTCGAGGTAGTAACCATTTCAGCGGGGTCTTTCACGGCGGGGGATCAATCCACAAGAACGATCTTCCGCGCGGTGGACATCGCCACCACAGCAGGCGCAACGGCTGACATAGCAGGAGCATTGAACACCCTACCTGGAACTCAAAAAGTTGGGGAAAGTGGACGGCTATTTGTCCGCGGTGGCGACGGATCTGAAACGAGGACTTTCATTGATGGTCAAGTTGTGTTGGACGCATACAGTCCCTCCGCGCCGAACGCACCTTCACGGGGAAGGTTTCTACCCTTCATGTTCAAGGGAACCAGTTTCAGCACCGGTGGATATTCCGCTGAGTATGGACAGGCGCTTTCTTCTGCGCTTGTCCTGGACTCAAAGGACAAGGGCGAAATAACCCGCACGGACTTTGGCATCCTTTCAGTAGGCGCTGACGCGGGACATACCCACGTGTGGGAGAGAGGTTCTGTCGCCGGCAAAGTCCAGTACACCAATCTGCGGCCCTATTTTGGATTGATCAACCAGAATATTGATTGGAAAATCCCACCGACTTCCATAGAAGGCCACGCGGCATTCCGTCAGCAGAGCGGAAAACATGGGTTACTAAAAGTCTACGGCAATTTCAATCAATCAGATCTCGCGCTTTACAACTACGGCATAGATGACGAAAGCCGCAAAGAACGCTACGACCTGTCCAATCAATTTCAATATTTGAATGGCTTTTATAAGAACATACTGAATCAGAACTGGATGGTGCGCGGAGGATTCTCCTGGACAAACCTTTACAATCAGGTTCTGACGAACACCACCCAAATTGCCACCCGGGAAAACGGCTTCCATGGAAAAACGGTTTTTGAAGGCACATTGTCCGAAAGAGTCGAGCTCAAGACCGGTGTCGAAATTATCGGCAGGGCATATGTTGAAAGAACAAATGATGATCAGGGTGGAGATTTTGATGAATTTATCACGTCGGCGTTTGCAGAAACAGATCTGTATATAACGAATCATATCATCGCCCGCAGCGGGGCTCGCTTTGAATACAACGCCTTAAGCAACCGTTTGAGTCTGGACCCAAGGTTATCTTTAGCCTGGAAGCCTGGCTCCGCTGGACAGATATCCCTTGCCTATGGTAAGTTCAGACAATCGCCGAAGAACGAGCTGCTGTGCATCAATACCGCGTTGCAATCCGAAAGAGCGGATCACTTTATTCTCAACTATCAGCACATTGAGAACAACCGGACCTTCCGGATAGAAGGCTATTATAAGCGGTATACAAACCTTGTAAAGTTCAGAAACGGGGATGATCATGCGCTGAACAATTCCGGATATGGTTTTGCTCGCGGCGTTGAACTGTTCTGGAGAGACAACAAGTCGGTAAAAAACATTGACTACTGGATCTCCTATTCTTATCTGGACACCAGGCGCAATTATCTGGACTTTCCTTTAGAGGCGACTCCAATCTTCGCGTCCAAACATAATGCGTCCATTGTCTATAAACATTTCATCACGTACATCAAAGGCCAGTTGGGTTTAACCTGGTCATACACTTCAGGCAGACCGTATCACGATCCCAATGCGCAGGCGTTCAACGGAGGTACCTCGCCGGCATGCGCGGACTTAAGTTTCAACTGGAGTTATCTCCCGAATCCATCCTTGATACTCTATTTGTCCTGCACAAACCTGCTCGGAAGAAAGAATCTTTTCGGATATGAATTCAGCCCGACGCCGAACAGTCAGGGGATTTACAGCGCGCGAGCCATTGGGCAACCTGCCAAACGCTTTCTGTTTATCGGCATCTTCATTACACTTTCAAAAGAAAAATCAGTGAATCAATTACCCAATTTTTAATCATAGGAAAATTTAAAACGATAAGAATATGAAAAAATCCAATGTTATTACCTTGTTGAGCGTGCTGATCCTGTTTAGCATCAGCGCCGTTGCGTATGCGAATGATTACCTGGAGTCGATGCAGAAAGGTATAGATGCTGTTTACCAGGCGTCTGATATCCCGCAGCTGCAGCAGGCTGTGAACACCCTTGAAAGGATCGGCGCAGCGGAAAACACAAAATGGGAGCCGCAATACTATGCGGCTTTCGGTTACCTCATGATGGTTAACCATGAAAAAGACGCAGCCACAAAAGATGCCTATCTCGATCGTGCAATGACGGCCATCGAAAAGGCAAATGCGCTGGCCCCCGGGGAATCGGAGATCATTGCCCTGGAAGGTTTTGTTTATATGCTGCGGGTAACGGTTGATCCCGGGTCACGCGGTCCCGAGTTCGCTCCGAGGGCACTCCAAACCTTTGGCAAGGCAAGTGCTCTAAATCCTGGCAACCCGCGGGCGCTGGCGCTAATGGCCCAGATGCAACACGGAAGTGCACAATTTTTCGGAACTTCCACGGCAGACGCGTGTGCGCTCGTGGAAAGATCACTGGAAACTTTTGACGCGTTCAAGTCGCAAAATCCCCTTGCTCCCCGTTGGGGCAAGAGAATGGCTGAAGCGCTCCGCCAACAATGCAAGTGACCATTTAAAATTTGATGTATATTGAATCAGGCCGGCTTAAGCTAATGATCACCTCACCAGCAACAAAATGGTTGTAACGAAGAAAATCTTACTCAGGGAACTGCGCGATCTGTTTTTCTTTTTTGTGATCAGCTTGTTGCAGGGTTTCCTCATGTGCCGCCAATGTACACCACAACGTTTCTTCATTCTCACGGCGTTTACATTCTTTATGTGGCTGCTCTTGTGGAAAGGCAACGCATTCCTGTCAGGCATTCTGTCCCGGAAAATTTCCTGGACAGAATTTCCTTTAAAGAGCTTCCTTATCGGCATATCGGTTACCATCATCTATACCGTGCTGATGGTGTTCTCACTCATGAAGGCCTTTGAATACATGACAAACATGAGTTTTGGGAAAGCAAGCATGAATATCATTTACGGCGCAATCATCGTCACGATATTGATCTCGCTATTCCTGCATGGCCGCGAGTTCTTAATGTTCTGGAGAAAAGCATCTCTGGAAAAAGAGATGTTTGAAAAAGAGAGTATCGCCGCCAGGTATGAAGCCCTGAAGAACCAGGTGAGCCCTCATTTTCTATTTAATAGCTTGAGCGCTCTGACTAACCTGGTCTATGAAGACCCCGACAAGGCTGTAAGATTTATAAAGCAGTTATCGGAGGTATACCGGTATGTTCTGGAGACGCGGGAAAAAGAAGTCGTATCCATCCATGACGAATTAAAGTTCCTTGATTCGTATCTATACCTTCAGGGCATCAGGTTCGGGGAGAAGTTAAAGGTAACGATCGGAACGATCCCTGAAAGCATACAGATCCCGCCACTGGCACTCCAGATGTTGATCGAAAACGCCATCAAGCACAATGTGGTGTCGGAAGAGGATCCTCTGACCATTAGTGTGTATTCGGAAAATGGCTTTCTGGTGGTGGAGAATAACCTGCAGAAGAAAACAAGTGTTGATGATGACGATGGTTCTCCTGGCCTCGGCCTGACAAACATCCGCAAACGCTACGAGTTCCTGAGCAATGAAAAGGTACAGATCGCGGAGGATCAGAAGAAATTCACAGTGAAATTACCAGCCCTAAAAAGTTGAACGGATGACGGTCCTCATAATCGAAGATGAACCCAACGCCGCGGAGCATTTGCAACGCCTCGTTGAAGAACTGGTAAAGGAGGCAACCATCGTTGGCAAAATAGATTCTGTCAGGAAATCAATAGACTGGTTCAGGGCCCATGATCCTCCTGATGTTGTGCTGATGGATATTCAGCTTGCCGACGGTATCAGCTTCCAGATCTTTGAAGAGTGTGAGGTGAAGGCCCCGGTTATTTTTACCACCGCTTATGAGGAGTATGCATTAAAGGCTTTTAAAGTAAACAGTATTGACTACCTTCTCAAACCTGTAGATAAGGAGGAACTGAATGCGGCGCTGAAAAAAGTTAAAACGAGCTATGCCGCAGGCACTGACAGAGAGCAGTTATTACGAAAAATGAGTGAAATGATAAAAGTGCTTACAAAAAGATATAAAACACGATTTGTCATTAAAGTCGGGGAGCACTTGAGAACGGTAGAGGTTGATCAGATCCTGTTCTTTCACAGCCAGGAAAAAACGACCTTTTGTGTGACGCAGGATAAAAGGAGCCTTATCCTGGATTACACCCTGGAACAACTTGAAGAAATGATGAATCCTGCACAGTTTTACCGCATAAACAGGAAATACCTTGTCAGCGCCAACGCCATCCATGACATTATAAGTTTCACGAACAGCAGGTTGAAACTTGTGCTCAAAGGTTCACAGGATAATGACATCATCGTTGCCAGGGAACGTGTTCAGGATTTCAAGACCTGGCTGGACAAATAACCGGGAAACTTATCGCAACGGGTACAGCTCCACCTTTCCGTTCAGTCCCGAAGGTCGCGGCTTCCAGTGCGCGGCAGTGAATACGTTATCTTTGGAATTCTCACGCAGACGCGAGGGAAAGTTCACATTGTAGAACTTCTTCCAGAGTATATTGTTCCGGTCCATATACGCAATGCGGTTGGCCATAAGGTTAGAAACTTTGATTTGCAGCAGATTGCGCTCTTTCAATAAAGCGCTTTCAAATTCAGCCTGATAGACGGGACCGATCAAAGTGGCGATCAATTTTCCGTTCAGGATCACTTCGGCGCTTTCTTTTACGGCTTCCAGTTTCAACAACCATCTGCGGTTTTCTCCGGCGGGTTTGTCAAAGGATAATGCATAGGTGGCTGTTCCGGAAAAATTATTATAGGACTCCTCCCCGGAATCAGTCCAGTACCGAGGGGAATTTGTCTCATATGCAGGGGGCAATTCAGGCCCACCGCTGTCAAATGTGATTTTCCACTCACCGGTTAATGCTACTGCCGAACCGCCTGTCTCCTGATAAGGGAAATCAGGAACTTCAATTTGCGTGGCATAGCTTTCAAGGATCAGAGACTGTCGCGTTTCAAGTTTGACGAACACATCG
>JBBEBN010000356.1:0-12034 GCA_040882305.1 Cyclobacteriaceae bacterium | reverse complement strand
ACCTTTCAACCTTTCAACCTTTCAACCCTTTCAAACTTTTCCGACCTTATGCCCTTTATACCTCTATACCCGCATGCCGCCTATGCCTTCGATACTTGCGATGAAAATACAACATCGACGACAATATTAAAACAGACCCAATAATGGACAGGGTGTACCCGCCGGCGATAAATACTGAGACAAAGCTCAATTCAGGCGCGGCAAATTCTTTGAAGAAGAGCACGCCAACGCTGCCCACATACCCGAAGGCATCCGCAACATACATTATGAAACCCACGGTGCCAACGTGCCGAAAGGTGGCGATCATGCGGTCGAAGAATATGCTGTTGAAAGGAACGTATCCCATATACAGCCCCGTACCGATTAGGATCATCCACAGCGGAGCGTCAATGGTCTTGTTTTCGAAAAGCAGGGTACTCAGACCTATCACCCCCATTCCTGCAATAATGATCCCGTGGTTGACCATGAGGGCCGCCTTGTTGTTTCTGATGACCATAATGCTTCCCATGATCACGAGGATCGCCAGGGAAACAGGAGTTTCCGTTTGAGTAAAAATAGAAGCAGAATCGCCGTATCCCAGAGATTTCCAAAGCTCGGAGGAAAAGTTCTCGCGGAAGTCGCGAAACGCTGTGAGTAACATATAGGCGAGCACAAATAAGATGATGCCGGGAAGAAAACTACTGAGGAAGTTCCTGCGATCCGCGTATCCCATGGGTCGCCTTTTCGTCCTCAGAGACTCATCGAGCGTGGAAGGGGGAGGAACCTTGTCGGTCAGCCACAGAAAGATCAGGAGGGGCAGGGTGAAAACACAGGAGGCTGTGAAAGGCATCCAGAATTCCGAAACACCCCAGTCCAGCATCAAATATGCACCAACGGACCTGCAAAGGCCGCCTGAGAAAATGAAGCTTACGGCGAGCGCAGCCCCCAGCACTTCCGTGGTTCGCCTTCCTTCCATGTAGCCAAATACCATTCCCCATACCATCCCAAGAGGGAATCCGTTCGTAAAAAGAAAGAAGAGATTGTAGGGTGGGGGAACGATCGCGAAAAAAAACCACGAAACCCCCGCAATGGCAACCATCAGAAGAATGCCGGCAGCGCGGCGGTGTGCCTTCAGTTCCGAGATGATCTTGATGCCTGCGAATTTGGCAAGACCATATCCCACCACTTGAAATGTAATGAGCCACACTTTGTAACCGACGTTCCAGTAGGCCAGACCTTCAAATGTCGCCGCTGTAAAAGTCTTCCTGAAAGCATATACACACGTGTAGAGACAAAATGCGCTGATGGAAGCGTAGAGGGTAAACCAAAAAGCGTTCGAAAGTCGGAGTTTGCGGGTAATGATTGATTCAGCGATCAAAGCCATACGAGTGGAATGGCAATTGTTTCCAGCTGCCTTCTTTCAAGATAGACAAATTTTTAAAACCAATATCCTTTAATAAGGCGGCAGTAGGTTCAAATTCCCGGATGAGATCGTCAGGGTGATGCGCGTCACTATTCAGCATGATGGGGATCTTTAATTCGCAGATGCGCTCCAGTATCCACGGACTCGGATAGGTGTTGGGTGACTTTTTCTTGTACAGACCCCGAGTGTTCACTTCAATGATGATGTTTCTATCGCGGATGACCTTCAGTGTCTTATCCATTTCATCCCGGTACCAGCTTTCGGATTCTTCAAACCATGGATCCGGGGTGTTCTGGATCTTTATCTTATCCAGGTGCCCGATGATGTCAGGCGGATGGCGCCTCACCATTTCACGTGTAAGTTCCAGATAGCGGGTCACCGCTGCGCGGATATTGTTATGGAATATCTTCTGCAATCCGTCTTTGAACACCTCCAGTGTGTTGTCGATCTCCCAGTTTTTCCCCTCGAAATCATCCACAAAGTGAACTGAACCAATGGTGAAATCCAGCCTCGAGCGGAAGTCAGCCGGCGAAATGATATCCGGAATAAAATCAATTTCCAGTCCCTTGAAAATATCGATCGCTGAATAGGCGCTTTTCAATGAATTGATGCCGGCAACATATCGTGAAAAATGCTCCGTCCTCATACACCATTTACAGGCAAAGGGCACTGGTGCGTGGGAAGAAAATCCAATGGCTGACATGCCGCTGCGCTGGGCAGATCTCAGGTAATCTTCCAGCGTGCCTCTACCATCGCAAAAATCACTGTGTGTATGAAAATTTGACCACATGAACACAAATAATGAAATATCAGTCGATTCTTTGTCTAAAACTGAAATTAATTGACTTTTCGGTCCCGGCCCTTTCCTCTTTTGTCCCATTCAAATCTGGCTGTGCGACAGGGCTTCCATGCGCGCGTTGCGGGAACGGATTTTGTTGCCATGTGCGAAATACTCGTATGAGGTGTCGATCTATTGCTGCTTTCACTCTTTTTTGCTTTCTACCGCTATGGGATTGGGCGCAGACGCCGCAAACCAGAAACATTATCATTGTTACTCTGGATGGCTTTCGCTGGCAGGAATTTTACAAGGGTGCTGACCCGTCTATTGTCTGCAGGGAACGATACGTGACAGGAGAAGAAATTTCGCACTTCCTCCACGAATCAGAATCCGGGCGACGAAGATTGCTGTTGCCTTTTATTTGGAATCAGGTTGCCCATGATGGGCAATTGTATGGCAATCGGGACTTTGACAACAGGGTAAATTGTAAGAACGATCATTTGCTTTCTTATCCCGGGTACAGCGAAATGCTGGTGGGCTTTTCTCACAAAAAAGTTTCTTCCAACGAACATGTGGAGAATCCACATGCTACGGTTCTGGAAACAATTCAGAGACATGCTAGCTTTAAGAATGAAGTAGCTGCTTTCGCTACCTGGGAAGCATTCCCATATATTCTGCGCGAAGCGAGATCCGATATTTATGTGAATGCGGGAAGCGATCTGGCGGAGGGGAATCTTTCGGGCCAGGAGAGATTGCTGAATAAATATCATACGAATACGGGTGTGCGTTCTGATTCCCTGACGTTTCAATACGCTATGGAATATATGAAACGGGAGAGGCCGCGGGTGACACTCGTTGGTTTTGATGAGACAGACCAGCATGCACATGCCGGACGCTATGGGGAATATCTGGAAGCGGCTCACCGCGCAGATAAAATGATTGGTGAATTATGGGAGTGGGTGCAGTCGCAGCCCGATTACAGGGATCAGACCACCTTGTTGATCACCACAGACCACGGTAGGGGTAGGGGTCCGAATAACTGGAGGGTGCACCAATTGCTTGCTGCCGGTTCGCGCCATATCTGGTTTGCCGTTGTCGGCCCTGACACACCGGCTTTTGGCGAGATGAAAATGAAATCCAAGACATATCAGAACCAGGTAGCGAAAACCATCGCCGCTTTTCTCGGGCTACCCTATGGAAATGAGGAGCCGGTAGGAGAGGTGGTACAAACAATGATCGCCATCCCGAACGCGCTCGCGGAAAAACCTTCCGCCTCGACCGCACCATAAAAGGCCACATAAAAACCTGATTTTCGAAACATGGCGTTGCGGGATATTCTCGTCAGAGACGATGAAAACGCAGGAGAGTTGCATCTACCGCCATAAAAAATGGTAATTTCTTCAAGGTTATACCGTAGGGCGGGGGATATCTTTATCGTGGGATATCTCGTACTTTGCATATAGAATCCAGTATGCGCTATTTTTTGTTGGTCGGCCTTTTAGTATGCCTGGTGAAAACGGGTATTTCGCAGCAGTATTCCTACTCTATCAGGAATTACAAGGCCCTTGACGGCCTTCCCCAATCGCAGGTGAACATCATGCTGGAGGATAAAAACGGCTACCTGTGGATTGGTACCCACGGAGGCGGTCTTGCCCGTTTTGATGGCCGTCAGTTCAAAGTGTACACCACCCTGGACGGGTTACTCAGTAACATCATCCTCTACCTCAAACTGGATTCGAAACAAAATCTCTGGATCATTCATCCGAGGGGTATTTCCAAGTTCGATGGTGTTACCTTCAAGAAATTCACACAGCCGGGAACGCCCGTAAACTCGAGATGGATCAGGCGGGCCTTTGAACTACAGGATACCCTGTTCTTTATTTCCGTACCGGGTTACGTGGGCAAGATCCATAACGATTCGCTTTATTATTGGGCAAAATCTATCGACGGCGACAAGCTTGTCTCATACTCCCATCTGATGCCGGACAGTTCTACCCTGCTTTATATCAATGACAGTTCCTTCCGTATAAAATCCGTGAACGGTGAGTTTAGGTTTGGCCATAAACACAAATTTGACAGGTTGTACAAGATCTTTAACTACCAAAATAAGGTTTGGGTGATTACTGATAAAGGTGCTTTTACAATTGACTTTGATACGCAGGATTTTTTGCCGGCCGAACCGCCTGTTAAGAATCCTATTGTTCACATAGATACGGTCAATGATGTCTTCTGGACGCGTTATGACAACGTGTTAATGAAGGAAAAGTTGCTGGCGGATGGAACAACCGAACTTGATTCCGTGCTGAAAGACGTGGAAGTGACGCAGGTACTGGTAGACGTTGAAGGCAACACATGGTTGGCCACTCACGGAATGGGCTTGTACAAGTATTTCATACAGGACTTCGACCGGATTGGTCCACCAGACCTTCAGGTGGTGATGGCCATCCACCGGGATAGTGAAGGTGCCACGTGGATTGGTTCCACGACAAAGGGATTGTGGAAAGTCAAGAACGGGAAGGTAACATCATATTTTGACCGAAAAGAATCTTTTCGAAATGAAGTTCATACCATTGCCGAATCTCCTGACAATACCCTGTGGATTGGTACGAGTTACGGACTGGGAAAATACAACCGCATGACGGATTCCTTCACATGGTATACAAGAGCTGACGGGTTGTCCAGTACTTTGGTCGTGGGTATTCAGTTTGATGAGACGGGAAACATGTATCTGGGTACCTTCAATGGAGGGATGAATTATTACGATGGCAATTCGTTTCGTCATATTACAATAAAAGAGGGATTGAGTTCCGATAATATCAATGCTTTGCATTATTCGCGTTATTACAGAAAGTTATTTATTGGAAATGAATTCGGTGTGTCGACATTCGACAAGGGTATGGTCGAACCACTTTCTATTCCCGAAATTGAAAATGCAGGAGTGATCTCTATACATTCTTTCCGCGATTCACTGATCCTCATGGGTTCGGGTGGGGGAGGAGTGGCCATTTATCATCCGGCAACGCGGCTTAAAAAACTGATCACCACCCATCAGGGACTGCAATCAGACTTCATTTATTTTGTTGCCGGGGGCCCCGGGGATTTCTTATGGATAGGAACGGAGAAAGGCATTACGCGGCTGAAATTAAATCGCGAACTGGAGATAACAGAAAATCTCCATTACGACTATGACAATGGCTTAACGGGAGTGGAAACAAACCAAAATGCTTTTTACCTCAGCGACGACTATAAATTATTCGGACTCATTGACGGATTATACCAGTTCAATGACCTGCACCGCGAGGGCCGAATGTGCTTTGACCTGCACCTGACATCCGTCGAATTGTTTTACGGCGAGTATCCTGTGCGCGAATATGCCGACAGCGTTTCCGGATTTTTTAAATTACCTGTCCGGCCATCCCTGCCTCCTGAAATAAACCACATTACCTTTCGCTACAACCGGGTGGATAAGCGTTATCCAAAATCGGTGAAATTCAAATACTTCCTGGAGAACTTTGATAAGACATGGTCTCCGCCCTCATCAAACGGTGAAGTGACGTACAGCAATCTTCCTCCCGGACGTTATACCTTTCGCGTAATGGCAACAGACAACCAGGGAAGCTGGTCGCAGACTGCCATAGCGTATCCATTCAACATAAGGACTCCTTTCTATCGGACCACCTCTTTTCTTGTAGGCTTGTTCATTTTGCTTGCCGGGGCGGTGACACTCATTTTGTATATACGTGTGAAGAACCGCGTAAACAAACTGATGATGATGGAACGGGTGCGCGCTAAAGAGCAGGAAACCCTTCGCAAGGAAATTGCCCGTGACTTTCACGATGAGATGGGTAATCAGCTGACCAGGATCATCAATTACGTAAGCCTGCTGAAGCTCAACGGAAGCACCGGCATCCGGAACGGGAACCATACCGACCTTTATAAAAAGGTGGAGGATTCGGCAAAGTATCTCTACACCGGCACGCGGGATTTTATCTGGTCAATAGATCCCGGCAATGACGAACTGTCGAAATTATTCCTGCACATCCGCGATTTCGCCGAGAAATTGTTTGAAGAAAAGAATATCAGTTTTCGCGCTTATAATGAGGTGAAGGAACCTTTCAAACTTCCTTACGGTTTCTGCCGACAGGCCAATCTTATTTTTAAGGAAGCCATGACAAATGCATTTAAGTATTCGGAAGCGCGGAATGTTTCGCTGTCTTTGATCAGGATTGGCGACGCCTTTGAAATGTCCTTTGAGGATGACGGGATAGGCTTTTATACGGGCGATATAGAAAAATCCAACGGTCTTAAAAATATTCGCGAAAGAGCTGACAGGATTAATGCGCTTTTACGTATACAGAGTAATAAGAACAGGGGAACCAGGATTGTTCTCAACTTTAAATTAAATAAAACCTTAAAATATGGCCTTACCCTTTAAAAAACGCGTGCTGATTGTTGAAGACGATCTTGAGATCAGAAACAGCTTTAGCCTTATTGTCAACAGTTCCCAAAAATTCATGGTCATCAACGCTTACAGCAATTGCGAGGATGCCATTGATAACCTCAACCGGGATAAACCCGAGATCATATTGATGGATATTGAACTTCCGGGAATGAATGGCATCCAGGGGACGAAGATCATTAAAGAAAAAAGCCCGCACAGTGAGATCATCATGGTAACGGTTTATGAAGACAGTGAACTTGTCTTCGAAGCTTTAAAGGCAGGTGCATCGGGTTATATCACGAAAAGTGCAAACTATATGGAATTGTTGTCCGCGCTGGAAGAGATCGTAAAGGGTGGAGCGCCAATGAGCAGCAGGATTGCGCGCATGGTCATTGACAATTACCACGTGAATCCGAATTCTCCGCTGACGCGGCGTGAAACGGAGATCCTGCAACTGATCTCCGAAGGCAAAACATATACTCAGATATCCGAAGAACTCTTCATTTCCAAGGAAACTGCGAAGACCCATATCAAGAATATTTATTCCAAACTTCAGGTCAACAGCAAATCAGAGGCGATTGCAAAAGCCAATCTGGAAAAGCTTATCTGAGCTTTAGCCCACAGTCCACGGTCCATAGTCCATTCAGATCATACCATGGACCATGGACTTTTTATTATTCTCAGCAGTATTCTTCCCCCCTCCGTAACCCAATCAACGGTATAATACTAAGCATAATATACCTCCAGTCAGGTCATTCTTTTCACTGCAGCTTTTGGGAGTTTTGATACACAATCCCCCCTGTGTTTCGCAGATGGGTGAGCTTTGATGAATCACATTAACCAAAAAAGTATGATGAAGATTTT
This sequence comes from Cyclobacteriaceae bacterium, assembly GCA_040882305.1. Taxonomy (GTDB): domain Bacteria; phylum Bacteroidota; class Bacteroidia; order Cytophagales; family Cyclobacteriaceae; genus Chryseosolibacter. Next base: position 4,549 of record JBBEBN010000356.1, on the reverse strand, counting down.
ACTATTAACTGTAATGTGTCTGCCCGTCACGTTTAGTGGTGTACTGGCACAGGAGCGGACTGTTACCGGAAAGGTGACTTCCGCCGAAGATGGCTCCCCCCTGCCGGGAGTCAATGTTGTCGTTAAAGGGTCGGCTATTGGAACGGTAACCGATGTCAATGGTACTTATAGCCTCTCCGTTCCATCCGATGCCACCATGGTATTTTCATTCATCGGATTGGCGTCCGTTGAAACCGCCGTAGGTGAAAGGACCATCGTGGATGTTAGGATGGCTCAGGATGTTCAGCAACTCGGTGAAGTGATCGTGACCGCCGCGGGGATTGAGCGCCAGACCAGGGCGCTGGGCTATTCGGTAGAAACAGTTTCCGGTGACCGCATCGCCCAGAAATCAGAGCCGGATGTGCTGCGCAGCTTACAGGGTAAGGTTGCGGGCGTGAACATCCTCAGCAGTAGTGGTGCACCCGGAAGCGCCACCCGTATCACCATCAGGGGAAATAAATCGTTCTTCGGCAACAACCAACCCCTTTTTGTCGTGGACGGAATTCCATTTGATAACACCTACAATACTTCGTCGAATGAACTCACCGACGGTGCAGCATATTCCGGAAGGATCGCCGACCTGGATCCGAATAATATTGAGTCCATCAACGTTCTTCCCGGTGGCGCGGCCGCGGCCCTCTATGGAGTTCGGGCCTCCAATGGTGTAGTGGTCATCACAACAAAAGCCGGAAGTAGCCGTGCTTCCCGCAAAGGCATGGAGATAACCTATTCGTCGGGATTTGCCATTGAACAGATCGCCAACCTTCCCAATTATCAAAACAAATATGGAAACGGTTCAAAAGGTGATTATGCGGAAGCGAACGGGAGCTGGGGTCCTGCATTCGACAGGCCGGGGCCGGGCGTGAATTACAATGCCGACGGAACCATTACTCCTAATGGAAGCGAAGTCGACTCCATTCCTTATTGGAATGCCTACGCCGGAGTGTTCCCTGATCATCCCGACATGGTGCCTTACAGGGCATATCCCAACAACGTAAAAGATTTTTTTCAGAATGGAAAGGTATTTGATAACTCAGTCACCATTCGCGGCGGAAATGAAAAATCGGTGTTCACCGCCGTAGCTTCGCGAATGAAACAGGACGGTTACATCCCCAACTCATCCTATGATAAGACCAATATCAGCGTAGGTGGAAATACGGAGCTCGAGAACGGTTTCAGCATCGGAGGGAACATGTCATTTGTCAACGCTGTTCAAAACGGTCCGCTGAGCGGTTATGGCTCCGCGGCACAAGTGAGCGCCTCAGTATTGTCAAGGGTCCTTTTTCCCGGACGTAACTGGGATATCTCAGGCCAGCCGTATGAAGACGCTCTCACCAACGAACAGGTATTCTTCCTTGGTGGCGCTGCAGACAACCCATATTACTCCTCGAAGTATAACGGCCTGAGAAGCCGGGTAGACCGGATCGCCGCCAATGTCAATGCAGGTTATGACATAACCGATTGGTTAAATGTCAACTATAAGATCGGCATCAACACCTATACAGACCGCCGCAAGGAAGTGACCCGTAGAGGGTCCGTTGGCGCGGCCGGTATCGGGCAGATCGTCACCGATGACATCCATTACCAGGAGATCGAATCAAATCTTTTGCTGACCGCAGACCGCAACCTCGGCGACGACTTCAGCCTCAGAACTATCTTCGGCTTCAATGTGAACCAGAGAACAGGTGAAAACCAGCAGGTGAAGGCAGTGAATGCCATCGCTTTTGATATCGATGATATCGATAATTACAACGATGTCACGCCTTTCGGCGGAACGTATTTCAGGAGAAGGTTACTCGGCGCCTTTGGTGATATTGCTCTTGGGTACAAAGACTATTTATTTTTGAATGTAACAGGACGCAATGACTGGTCTTCCACTCTGCCCGAAAGCAAGCGCAGTTTCTTCTATCCCTCGGTGAGCGCTTCCTTTGTTTTCTCCGATGCCTTTAATATTGATGCAAAGGTTTTAAGTCTGGGTAAACTTCGCGCGGCCTGGTCACGGATCGGAAACGACGCGCCGGTATACTCGCTTTTCCCGACGTACAATTTGAATCTCGGGAACAGCAGTGGTCTGGTTGGATCGTTACCTGGAAATGACTTGCCTTTCCGCGGTCAGCCGGGTGCCACCACGGGAATAACCGTCTACGATGAAAGCCTTACTCCTGAATTTACGAACACGATCGAGTTTGGCGCAGACCTCCAATTGTTTGACAACCGGCTCGGATTAAAAGTTACCTGGTATGATATCCGCACTACAGATCAGATAGCGCCCATTGCGCTGGCGGATGAAACAGGGTTTAATCAGCTGATCACCAATTTCGGTGAGATGTCGAACAAAGGTTTGGAAATTGCCCTCGACGCCACGCCGATCAGACTCGGAAATGGCTTTACCTGGAATATCTTCGGTACGTTTACACGCAATAGGAACTATGTTGAGTCGCTGACCGCCGGAGTGGAAGAGATCGTGTTGAGGAATCTTTATGGCGGACAGGTGACGCCTACCCTTGCTGCAGGCCGCCCCTATGGCGTGCTGAAAGGAACGTATAATGTCCGCGATGATGAAGGCAACCTCCTCATTGACCCTGCGACTGGCCTGGCGATCACAAGTCAGGATTTCGATTTTCTCGGTGATCCGAATCCGGATTTCCTCGCCAGCCTTGGAACCGGTTTCAGCTATAAGGGTATTTCACTCTCCTGCCTCTGGAACTACCGGTATGGTGGTGACCTTTATTCCGCTACCACGCAGTTCTATCTGGGAAGGGGCGTAACGAAAGATACGGAAGACAGGGAAGGTTTCTTTGTTGTTCCGGGTGTGTATGGTGATACCGATACCAGCCAGCCCATTCTCGTTGACGGCCAAAAGGTTCAGAACACCACACAGGTGATACTGAACGATATTTATTTCCAGACAGCAGGCGGTTCCTTTGCCATCAACGCATCCGATGAAATGAGCATTTACGATGCCACTGTCATCAGGTTGAGCGAAGTTGCGCTGGGGTACAGTTTTCCGAAAACACTTTTGAGCAAGACCCCTTTTGGTTCCGCCAGCCTCACCTTTACAGGTAGAAACCTCTGGTACAACGCGCCGAATTTTCCGGAGCACACCAACTTCGATCCTGAGACCAATACTTTTGGCGCCCAGAATTACACAGGCCTTGAATACAATGCGGCACCTTCTGTGAAGCGCTATGGGGTCAACCTGCTTCTTTCATTCTAATTAAAAATTAAGATTATGCAATTAACGAAAAAGATAAAAATATGGGGGCTGACAGCACTGGTTGTTCTCGCTTCCAGCTGCGAAAAGGATTTTCTGGATATCAACGTCGACCCGAATAATCCTGCAGAAGTTACGCTGGCCCAACTGCTGACGGCAGGAGAAGTGGCGATGGTGAATTCATTTGGTATTGGCAGCCCCGGTCTTTCAACGCCGGCTTCTATTTTAGTTCATCAGACTGTACAACGCGGAAGTGTTGATTCATACAATGTCAACGGTGAAGATTTTCAAATCCAGACGGCGTGGCAGAACCTCTATTCCGGCGCGCTGCAGGATTTCAAAGTGATCATAGATCAGGGCACGGACGAGGAGGCGCTCCCCTACGTGGGTGTGTCCAAGATCCTGACGGCGTATAGCTACAGTGTCATGGTGGATCTGTGGGGTGACATTCCATTTTCCGAAGCCCTTCAGGGTGCCGATGCGCAGTTCCCGCACTACGATGACGATGCCGCCATCTATCCGCAGCTAATCACCATGATTGATGAAGGCATCGCCGCACTGGAGGGAGCTGGTACTGCTCCCGGAACGGATGACGTGATCTATGAAGGTGACCTCGATAAATGGAGACAGTTTGCCAAGACGTTGAAACTGAAAATGTACAACCAGATCCGTCTGGTGGAGGATGTTACCGATGAGGTAAACGCCTTGCTGGCGGAGGACGACCTGATGGAAGAAGGCGGCGATTTTGAACTCGCGTATGGTTCATCCGTTGCGCCAGACGACCGCAATCCAGCCTTTGTGATTGAGTATACGCTCGGTAATCGGCTCAGTTACATCAGCCCTTATTTCTACGAGATCCTGACCAACAAAAGCAACCTGAACAATGTGCTGGATGGTATCGTGGATCCGAGGGTGCCTTATTACTGGTTTGATCAATTGGCCCCCGGTGACCCGCCACAAAATCCGACGGAATACCATGTGGCGTCGGAAGGATTTCTAACCATCTGGTTTGCTTCACAGGGTATCAATCAGGGTTTCCAGCAGGATCGTTCCCAAACCGTGATGGGCTTGTATCCCATGGGGGGAAGATATGACGACGGTGACGGAGGTGAAGTCAATACCGCCGGAGATATTACCGGCCCCGGCGATGTTGCCCAGCGCCTGTTACCTTATTTCGGTTCTCTGTACACCCAGGCGGAACTCGCACTTGAAGTCGCCGGTGTGACGGGAAATGACCGCGATCTTTTTGAGGATGCCATGTATGCGTCATTCGATAAAGTAAACGAGATCGCCGAC
>JBBEBN010000355.1:6803-12058 GCA_040882305.1 Cyclobacteriaceae bacterium | reverse complement strand
TGCTGAAAGGTTTATCAACTGAGGCGATGATGTCGCGGTTGTAACAGGTTTCGTTCGCGGAGTTTTCGCCCACGGTACGCCCATTCGCAGTGATGCTGTCTCTGTGCAACAGCTTCGATAACTCTTTTTGAACCACCGGAAGGCCGCCAGCGTAATACAGGTCTTCCATAAAGTATTTTCCGGATGGCTGCAGATTGGCAATCAACGGAACATTGTTTGAAAGCGTATCGAAATCATCCAGCGTAAGATCCACTCCAATCCTGCCCGCAATGGCCAGCAGGTGGATGATGAAATTCGTAGATCCACCAATGGCCGCGTTGGTAATGATGGCATTTTCGAAGGCCTTACGGGTGAGGATGTCGGATAAAAGCAGGTTCTCTTTCACCATCTCCACCACGCGTGATCCGGATAACTGGGCCAGAACTTTTCTGCGGGCATCCGGTGCGGGAATGGCTGCGTTATGTGGAAGGGAAAGCCCCAGTGCTTCCACCATCACCGCCATCGTGGAAGCCGTACCCATCACGGCGCAATGTCCGCGGCTGCGACACATGCTCGCTTCTGCGAGCAACAGCTCGTCCTGAAGCATCATACCTGACCGCACGGCTTCGCTGAAGCGCCAGATATCACTCGTTCCGATATCACGTCCCTGAAATTTTCCCGTCAGCATCGGTCCGCCGGAAACAACGATGGTCGGAATATTTACGCTGCAGGCACCCATTACGAGAGAAGGGGTTGTTTTGTCGCAACCACACATCAACACAATTCCATCCACGGGATTCGCACGAATTGATTCCTCCACATCCATGCTGGCCAGATTGCGGTAAAGCATGGCCGTGGGTTTGATCAACGTCTCACCCAAAGACATCACCGGAAATTCAACAGGAAATCCCCCGGCCTCAGACACACCCCTCTTCACAGATTCCGCCAGCTCGCGGAAATGCGCGTTGCAGGGTGTTAACTCTGACCACGTATTGCATATGCCGATCACAGGACGTCCATCAAATTCGTGCGAAGGAATCCCCTGATTTTTCATCCACGCCCGGTAGATAAAGCCATCTTTCCCTTTTTTTCCAAACCAGTTTTGACTGCGATATTTTGCCATGTGTTAAAGTTGCTAACGAATTGAAATCATTTAACAGCGAAATATAAAACCTTTAGTCCATAGTCCATAGTCCATCGACCATGGACTAAAACGGCTTTTCCTTCGTCAAACCTTTGTTGTCTTTACAATGATAGTCATTACATTTGTATAGCATGGGCCTGGAAAAAGAAATCCAACAGGAAAAATTCAGCAGCGAGTATGAGAAGGTGGCGGTAAATATCCTGTTCACTGGAAGTTGGCTGCACCAACTTAATGCAAGCCGGTTGAAGTCTCACGGCCTGACACCAGAACAATACAATGTGTTGCGTATCCTCCGGGGCAGTCATCCCAAAACCCTTAAATTGTCAGAAATCACCTGCCGGATGATCGACAAAAACAGCAATGCCACCCGCCTGGTGGAAAAATTAAGATTAAAAGGGTTGCTTAAGCGCGAACGGTGTGAAAATAACCGGCGCCAGGTCGATGTTTTCATCACTGAAAAAGGACTGACTGCATTAAAAAAGATCGACCAGGAAGAAGCCTCCTGGATGTCAAGACTCAAGAATATCACAAAAAGTGAGGCCGCGGAAATCAACCGCCTCCTGGATAAACTCCGCGGATGAGGAATTTTCTGACTACAATAATTGTTGATACAATAATTGTAACGATAATTAATTCCGGAACGCTATGTAAGTGAAGGAACAACTTTTAAAAACAGTCAAAAATCAACGAGAAATGAAAAACAGGACCGTCAGGAATCTGCTATACGCCGAAACCATAGATATGGGAGGGATGCCGGTAAGGCAGCCGTTTCCAACCCAGAAAGTGCAACAGGTCGACCCGTTTTTGCTTCTGCACCACGCCGACATAAAAGTGCCCGGCCATCTGAAACCCCGACAAGCTGGGGTAGGGCCTCATCCCCATCGTGGTTTTTCTCCCGTTACATTTATATTCGAGGGAGGGGTGCACCATCGCGACAGCAGGGGAAATAGTAGTGTCGTTTATGCCGGAGGTGCTCAATGGATGAACGCCGGCATGGGCGTAATGCATAGCGAACGTCCGCCGGACGATATTCACGATCTCGGAAGTCGCCAGGAAATCATTCAGCTGTGGGTCAACACCCCGGCACGCCATAAGATGGATCAACCGGAATATTTTCCGTTGCAGGCAAGTGACATCCCGCGCTTTGAGGGCGAGGACCAACGGACAACACTGAATGTGATCAGCGGGGAGCTGCTGGGGCTAAAAGGACCCGTACCTACAAAAACGCCTGTAAATGCTGCAACTGTTTACCTTAAGAAGGGTGCGCAAATAGCCATTCCGCTTCCCCAGGATCACAACGCCTTCCTTTACCTCCTGGATGGAAGAATCAATATTGCAGGCTTTGGCTTAACGGAACCCCTGCATGCGGTGGTTTTTGCTAATGATGGAGATGGGATCGGGTTAGAGGCATTGGAGGATACGCGTGTCCTGCTTATGACCGGAGCGCCAATCAATGAAAAAGTGGTTTCGCATGGACCGTTTGTCATGAACAATGAAACGCAGATCCTGGAAGCAATGCGCGATTATCAGAAAGGGAAAATGGGCATATTGATTGAAGATTAATTGTCTTCTGCGACCCTCCCTTTGTCAGAGATTTGTATTTTAAGTTGCAAACGGAAAATATTATGCAAAAATCCGCAGACTTTAGCTCACCGGTACTTGACGTCATTCAAAAACGGAGGAGCCGGCGTGCCTTTGCAGATAAGATGGTGGAACCTGAAAAGATCCGCTCACTCTTTGAGGCTGCACGCTGGGCTCCCTCGAGCCTGAACGAGCAGCCTTGGTTTTATATTTATGCTACCAGGGATCAGGAAGTCCTCTGGAGCAAGATTTTTGAAACATTAAAAGAAGCTAACAAAGTGTGGGCACGGAATGCTACGCTCCTCATATTAAGTCTTGCCCGCAAAAATTTTATCCGCTTTGACGCGCCGAACCCCGCCGCGCGTTATGACCTGGGCGCCGCGAATGCTCTTTTATCCCTGCAGGCAGCACACGTCGGTTTGAACGTACACCAGATCGCAGGCTTTGATCTGCGAACAGCGGTGCGTAACCTGAGCGTACCCGATCTTTACGAACCGGTTATCGTAATGGCTATTGGCTACCCGGGAGACGCCGAGACGCTTCCTGAAAATTTAAAAGCGCGTGAAATGGCTCCGCGTGAAAGGTATGTTGAGCAGGAGTTTGTGATGAACAAATCTTTCGGCGAATAGCTTTACGCGCAATAGCGCAAACCGGTCAGACAAGTTGCGGAGTGTTGTGATGTTCGGCTAACAATAAGGTAAAAGAAACTTCAGTCCCTTCCCCCACAGCGCTTTTAATGCCGATGTCGCCGCCATTGCGTAGAATAAATTCCTTGCAGAGTAACAAACCCAGCCCCGTACCCTTTTCCTGTTCCGTTCCGGTCTTGGAAAAATATTCTTTTGATCCGATCAAAGTATTTATCTCAGCGTCAGTCATTCCGATTCCGGAATCTTTGATGTTGACCTGACAGAAATTGTTTTCCCGGCAAACGGTGATTTCGATGCAGTCATTGAAACTGGAAAATTTGATGGCATTATGCATAAGGTTGCGAAGGATCACCTGTAACTGATCGGTGTCCGCCCACACATACAGCGGTCCGTTGAAATGTTTATTCAATGTGATGTTCTTGCGGCTGGCCACTTCCTCCAGGAGGCTGCAGGTTTCTTCAATGCAGGACGTAACTTCAATTTTTTTCTTTTCTGTTTTTATACCGCCCATCTGGCTCAGCGACCAGCTTAATAGATTTTCCAGTGTTCTCTGAGTGATGTTGAGGTTCTCCTTCAACCTTTCGGAAAGCGTGATGAATTCATCCGCCGTCATTAATTTCTTTGTGAATAGATCCAGCAATGACTGCAAATTGGAAATGGGCCCGCGGAGATCGTGGCTGATCACTGAAAAAAGTTTTGTTTTTAACTTGTCCAGTTGCCTCAAATTTTCTGCCTGCAGCTGAATGGCCGTCTTCTGTTGTTCGATGGCAACATTTTTACTGGCCAGGTTCCGGTTGGTTTTGCCCTGAATCCTTCGTAATCGCGTGAGCATAAAGGTTAACAAGATCAGGAATAAGAGGGCTACCAGCAAGAAAGCGAGAAAGAGCCGGTGATTTTTTACCTCCTCCCGTTTCAGGGCATTCTCCCGTTCCAGCAATTGAATGGTGCTTTCTTTTGCCTCCATTTCATGGAGGGATTGCATTTCCTGTATTTGGCCGTTCTTTTGCGAATTGTAAAGTTCATCTTTTAATTTACTCACGATTAACAATTCGTTCACAGCCAGTGAAGCCATGCTATTTTCCAGATAGAACGAAGACAGCAGTTCGTGTGCTTTGATCTGCCAGTTCAGGTTTCCGATTTCATTGTTGATGTCGATGGATTTTTTTAACTGGTTAATGGCTTTTTGCCTGTTTCCCAGAACGAACTCGTTTTGCGCCACCTGATAGTAGGCGATTCCCAGCGCGCGGCGGTTTCCCACGAGACTGTCGATGAGCAGTGCCCGATAAGCGTAATCCCTGCTCTTATCAAATTGCTCCTTTTGATAGTAAATCCGTGCCTTCCGTCCGTACAGAATACTGATGTCAAGGGAGTCACCAGTCTTCTCAAAAAGCGAAATTGCCTTATCAGAATAGTACAGGGCAGAATCAAGCTGATTCAATTCTGCCAATAGATACGAATGCTCCCGGTACGCGCTCGCCTTGATGTTTTCGTCGGCATTTACAACGCCGAGCTCTAGGGCCTCATGAATAAATTCGCCTGCCTTCCGGAAATTTCCGAGTTCCGCGAAAGTTCTTGCCAGCCCAAGCAGACAATCACTGAGTTCACGATAATGGCCCGAATCTTTCAGGATCCTCAGTGCCTTAAAGCCGTATTCTGTGCTCAGTTTGTAATTGGCCTTGACCCAGTATGCTTTTGAGAATAAGAAGTAACAGTATCCTTCGTAATACCTCTCATTTGAATCAAGGGCGAGATCGAGTGCCTGTTGTGTGAGGTTGATGGCCCTGTCCGGATTATTGAGATATACACTATGGGCTTCGCCGGTTAATTTCCCAAGTGGAGAAATCAAGTCGGTCTGTGCCATCGAAGAGACACAAAATAATAATGGGATTAGAAAAATGCTTACC
>JBBEBN010000355.1:0-6793 GCA_040882305.1 Cyclobacteriaceae bacterium | reverse complement strand
AGTGCTTGAGGTACAAGGCAGGGTTACTGTCCGAAAAACCTTTGCAAACCAAGATCGTCAAAATTTTGTCAGCCGGCAATAGGACGTATCCATACTTGACTCCAAATACCTATTTTTGTGCAACAGAACCCCGTCCGCTGTTATGGTAGCCCCGTAATAATGGTAAAATCCCAGAAAATCCCTGCTGACAGTAGCTCATAAGAACCAGGGCGTATCTTTTGTGATAAGTTTGATATTTCAAAACTCATGTGGTGAAAATTCTCACTTTTGTTTTATTTTTTCTGAATTCACTGGTGCTCCTGGCCCAGCAGGCCTCCTTGAGCGGTGTGGTGAAAAATTCCGGAGGCGAATTTCTTCCGCTGGCGAATGTGCTCATCCTGCCGGATAGTACTATTGCTACCGCAGGCAACGACGGAAGCTTTACGGTTTATACGCGGAAAGGCAGAAAGGAGGTGATCATTACCTACACCGGGCTTGAAACTGTTCATCGCAGAATAAACCTTCAGGCTGACACCGTGCTCACTTTTGTGATGACCACAAAAGTATCCGAACTGCGGGAAGTGACGGTCAATGCCAATCGATACTCATCGGAAGATATCGTGCAGTCTACCAGAACCGGCACAACAACGCTTACGCAGCTTGATATCAACGGTATCCCTGTACTTGGAGGTGAGGCGGACCTGATCAAAACGCTGCAGCTCCTGCCCGGTACCGTGAGAGGGGTGGAGGGCAGCTCGGACCTTTTTGTCAGGGGCGGTGCCGCTGACCAGAACCTTGTACTTCTTGATGGAGCGCCAATCTATAACACCAGTCACCTTTTTGGTTTCCTCTCTGTGTTCAACCCCTCTATTCTCGACAACGTGGAAGCGATCAATGGCGGATTTCCCGCAGAATACGGAGGAAGGCTTTCCTCTGTTTTAAACATTAGCACCAACGCTGACCTGGCCGAAAGGACAAAAGCGTCAGGTGATATCGGGCTTATCGCCTCACGGATTTATGTGGAGCAACCTTTGGTGAAGAACAAAGCCAGCTTCTGGATTGCAGGCAGACGAACCTATATCGATCAGGTGGTAAGGGCAATTGGTGAAGAGTTACCATATTTTTTTTATGACATCAACGGGAAGTTGATCCTTCAACCTTCTTCACGCAATAAGCTTGAGTTCAGCTTTTATGACGGCGAAGATATCCTGGATATATTCCGCGACCGGAACAACGACGGCGATGGGTTTCTCACATCTTATGTCTCCGGTAATACCAGCCAATCATTCCGTTGGGCCCATTCTTTCAAGTCTGAATGGAAAAGTTCCCTGTCACTCACACGCTCTGCTTATCGATACAACATCAGCAACAGTTTTGAGGAAAACACTCTGGTGGCCTTATCCGATATTGAGGATTACAGCGCAAAGACCATTTTTCGAAAGGAACATGAAGGCATGAATACTGCCTTCCAGTTCGGCGCAGACTGGATACGCCATTCGATCAGTCCGAGCATCATTAATACAACGGGTACCATTTCAGAGCTTCTGGAGAGTAGCGCCTCCCGCGGCAAACTGGCCCATGAGCTGGCGCTGCACATGCAAAAGGAATTTCCGCTTAGCCAGGCATGGCTGGTGAACGCGGGCTTTCGAATGTCCGCTGGTTTGGTAAACGGCAAAAAATATTTTGTGCCCGAACCGCGACTCTCCATGCGGTACGCTTTGTCAAAGGACCAATCTCTTAAATTGAGTTATTCCAGGATGGCCCAGTACATGCACAGGATTTCCAATTCAGCGGTAACCACGCCCACTGACGTCTGGTACACTGTGACTGATGAGATTGCGCCGCAAACCTCTCATCAGATAGCCGCTGCGTGGCAGCGATTTATAACCCGCCAAAAGATCTTCATCAGTGCGGAAACGTATTACAAGACCATGCGCGACCTCATCGGGTACGAAGAGGGTACCAATTTGTTTTTTAATACCGATTTTGAATCAAAATTAATCCAGGGAAGCGGGCGAGCTTACGGTCTGGAGTTCCTTGCCAGGAAAGAAACCGGCAGGTTCACCGGATGGATAAGCTATACCCTGTCATGGTCGCGAAGACATTTTGAAGAAATAAACGACGGACAGTGGTTTCCGTCACGCTACGACCGGCGACACAACGGTGCCATCGTGACACAATACTCCATAGGTAAAAGATGGGCAGCATCCATTGTGTGGGAATTTATTTCGGGAGCAAGGTTCACACCCGTTGTTGGACAATATGTTATCCTGGCACCTACGCTCACCGGTGTGGACCTGATACCCTTGTATTCCGGTATTAACCAGGTTAAGCTGGCCGATAGCCACCGGCTTGACGCCGGAATAAAATTTATGAGCAAAACGGGCAAGAAATTTCAGTGGCAATGGTTTGCCGGCGTATACAACTCATATAACCGGGCCAGCCCTGTTGGGATGATAATCGAACAAAACGAAGATGATAACTCCCTGAGATACTTGCAGCCTGGCCTGTTCGGGTTGCTTCCATTTATCAGTTACGGCTTCAAATTTTAGGTAAGGTAACTCCAGTGACACTTTCATGAGAAATAAAGGAAAATTAGCGATCGGATTTTTGATAACAGGCATGTTATCTTTCCTGATCTCATGCCTGCCCGATCCACTGGAAGTTGATTCCATGCCGAAAGCCAATGCGGAGATCGTGGTGTCCACCCAAATTGTTCCCGATGGGTCCCTCATCGTTCTACTCACCCGTACATTTGGAGCATTGGAAGCCAGCGATGACAGCGATCCGGAGGAGCTTCTTGAATTCATTTCAGTGAACGACGCGCTTGTCATCCTCGAAGGTCCGCAGGGACGCGATACACTTCCATTATTGCGCAACGGTGTTTATGGTGGTTCATTTATTCCTTTTGCAGAAGGTGAAAAATACAACCTATATATCAATAGCGCTGAGTCCGGAGAAATATCTGCTACCACGGAGGTCAAACGGACAGTTGATTTTTCAAAGATCGACGCAGAGCTTTTTTACAACGGATTCGGTGATACGCTGGCACAGATAACATACACTTTTAATGACGCACCGGAAGAAAAGAACTGGTACATGATAAATGTTCAGGAGGTTGAACGGGAGGATTTTGTTGAAAACCTCCTGAATCCAAGAGCCTTTACCATATTGCTGGCCGACGATGAATTTAACGGCCAGGCATACAGTGAAAAGTTTCGGGTCTTTCCACGCGACTATGAACCAGGTGACACCATCGCGGTGTCCCTCTCAAATATCAGTGAAGAATATTATCAGTTTATGAAGTTGAGGATCGATAACAGGTTTACCTTTGTGGAATTTGTAAGTGAACCGGTGGACTATCCATCCAATGTGGCCGGCGGAAAAGGATATTTTAATCTGTACGTGCCGGATGTCGAACTCTTTGTGTTTGAGTAGATCGTTTTTTGTCGGGCAACTTCAAAAAATGATGTTTCGTGAGTCATAGTGAAAATTGCCTTCCCGATAGCTATCGGATGTTAAATTGTCAACTGTAAAAATTGATCCATATGCCATCTGAACGATCCAATGAACTGAAACTTGCCGTCCTTATTGATGCCGATAATATTCCATACTCGAACGTTAAGGGCATGATGGAAGAGATTGCCAAATACGGCACACCTACTTTTAAACGCATCTATGGCGACTGGACGAAGCCGACTACGACAGGATGGAAAGGTGTATTGCTGCAAAACGCCATTACGCCCATCCAGCAATACAGTTATACTTCGGGAAAAAACGCCACAGATTCCGCGATGATCATCGATGCGATGGACATCCTTTATACCGGGCGCGTCGATGGCTTTTGTATCGTTTCCAGCGACAGCGACTTCACACGCCTGGCCACACGTTTGCGCGAGGCGGGGATGAAGGTAATCGGAATCGGCGAAAAGAAAACACCGGAGCCTTTTATCACTGCCTGCGATAAGTTTATTTACCTTGAAATTCTCTCCACAGAGGACATAGCACCCGACCTCAGAGCAAGAAGAGCCAAAAAAGATTCCCTTCAAAAAATGGACAAAAGGGTTCTCAACCTGATTAAATCCAGCGTCAATGACGTTGCCGATGAAGGCGGATGGGCATTCCTTGGAGAAGTAGGTACACTGATCCTGAAAAAGCAACCCAATTTTGACCCGCGTAATTACGGCTTCCGCAAATTGGTTCAACTGATGAAAAGCATTGATGAAATCGAGGTGGATGAAAGACTCAGCGAAAGCGGGGGCACAAGGCATGTTTATGTCAAGGTCAGGTAACTATTTCCCTGAGGCCCGGCTTTCAAAAAAACTGTTCAATAGAGACATTAGTTCTGATCGTGTGAGATAATACATCAGGCCGTAGTGTGTTTCATTGAAGGTGGTCAAGATGTCATAATATTCTTTCTCACTCAGCGAGAATTTCGTCATCAGCTGCGTTTTTAGGTCAGAATTATTCACCACCACCTCTACATACGTTTTTACCCGCAGGTTTTCCTGCTTCAGGATTTCAACTTTTATCTTTTCCTTTTTTGCTTTTGAGAAATAGAAGGGGATATTTCGTTTGAGCCTGGAATTTTGGTCATCAAACATTCCCTCATATGGATTTTCACGCCTGTAGTCATCAATGGTCACCACCTGAAGCATGGTATATTTTTCACTTAACCGGATGACACCGGCTTCGTATCCCGCCAGCGGCAATTCGACGGTTTGATAACCAACAAGTGAAAACACCAGCGTGTCACCTCGGGTGGAGCGAATACTGAAATTTCCTTTTTCATCCGTGGTCGTTCCCGTGCCGGAATTCTTTATCTGAATATTAACAGCCGGCAATGCGTTTAATGTAACCGAATCCACGACGATGCCCACAAACACTTCCTGGGCGTAGGCGGGCCGCACGCCGGTGAGACACCCGATAAAAAAAACCAGCCATATGTAGCTTTTAGTTTGCCCCATCCAGTTTAATAAAGACATTCCTTCAGGTAAATCAAAATCGGATGCCAAGGCCAGATGTATCAGCCGGTTTTTTTGCGAAACGCGTCGTGATATGGGCCTGAGATAATTTCCTTACGGCTTAAGCCGCACGTTTCTTTGCCTCGGGCGTCCCAACTAATGCCCTCAATCCATTTTCACTCAAAGTTGTTTTTTTGACAACAATATAAAATATTGCATGCCTTTTGCTGATCTTTGGCGAAGTCGGACCTCGGGAAGAAATAGATCATAAGGGTAATTAGCTCAGTTGGTTTAGAGCACTACCTTGACAGGGTAGGGGTCACAGGTTCGAATCCTGTATTACCCACTCTTTGCCTGTTTCCCGTGAGCCGCGTGGATGATCGTTTTCGGTCTATTATTTCCGGCAGAAGCCGGATCTTTTACTTCATTGTAGCCCGTCTGCCGGAGCGATGGGCCCTACCGGCAGGCAAGCCTGGAATATTTGACATGATGAAACGTTTCAGCTGTATCTTTTTCTTTTTGTTAACGATCACCACCGCCTGGTCGCAGATCTTTATCCCCACCTTTGATCTGCAGGGCCACCGCGGCGCGAGGGGATTGAGGCCCGAGAACACCATTCCCGCTTTCCTGATCGCAATTGATTCAGGTGTTACCACGGTGGAACTGGACCTGGCCATTACGGAAGATAAACAGATCGTGGTTTCCCATGAACCGTGGATGTCCGCCTCAATTTGCCTACAACCAGACGGATCTGAAATTGACGCAAAACAGGAAAGATCCTTCAACCTCTTTGACATGACCTATGAGGAGATCTCAGCGTTTGATTGCGGATCGAAGGGTAACGAAAAATTTCCGCAGCAGGTTAAAATGCAGGTTTCCAAACCTTTGTTGAAGGATGTGATCATTGCAATTGAGCACCATGTTAAAAGCAATTTGTACTACGAGGTAGATTACAATATCGAAATCAAAACCTCTCCCGCCGGTGATAATAAATTTCATCCTTCTCCGGGAGTATTTTCGGACCTGGTTTACAATCTCATTGATCAGTACCTACCGCTCGAAAGGGTAGTCATACAATCCTTTGATTTCCGCGTACTGAAATACTGGCATCAAAAATATCCGGACATCCGTCTTTCCGCATTGATCGAGAACACAAGAACCGTGGACGCGAACCTGCACGCCCTTGGATTCAAACCGTCGGTCTACAGTCCTTATTATAAACTTCTCACGAAGCAAAAAGTGGATTACCTGCAGAAGCTCGGCATCCGCGCGATACCCTGGACGGTCAATGAGACCGACGACATGAAAAAAATGCTGGAGTGGAAAGTGGATGGTTTCATCACGGACTATCCCGACCGCGCGGCTAGCCTTGGATTGGGTATCAAACGAAGGGATGCCGAAGCCCGCTGATTTTTTCTCATTACGTGCCACCTTTTTCTTATTCTTGCAAAAAATTCAGAGTAGAAATGAAGAAGCAATATGATGTTTATGGCATGGGCAATGCCCTTGTCGACATTGTGACGGAAGTGGATCTTGATTTTTTTGTTAAAAACGGGATCGAAAAAGGTGTGATGACGTTGGTGGATGAGAAACGTCAGCACCAGCTGATCAAAGCCATCGACATGAAGAAGAGTAAAATGTCGTGTGGAGGCTCAGCGGCCAATACGGTTATCGGCGTCGGTCAGTTCGGAGGCAAATCTTTTTATTCCTGTCTGGTAGCAAAAGATGACCTGGGTAAGTTTTTTCTTCAGGACCTTAGGCGAAATGGTGTTGAAACCAATCTCACCGCCGAAACTTGTCCACAAGGGATTACCGGGAAAGTGCTGGTCATGACAACCCCGGATGCGGAA
>JBBEBN010000354.1:0-12059 GCA_040882305.1 Cyclobacteriaceae bacterium | reverse complement strand
CGCCAGAAGACAACAAATTCTTTGGTGATTACAATAATATCTCTGCCCATAAGGGGATCATTGCTCCCGTCTGGACGAGAATGGAAGATGGCAAGACCAGCATATGGACGGCGATCATCAAACAGGAGGAACTGGTTAAGTAAGTGGTGAGTCACTTACCATCGCGGCTTCTTCAAACGCCTTTACAAAGGCGACAATAGATTGTGCGCCGGAAATGGCTAACCTGTTGTCGATGATGAATAAGGGTACGCTGGTGATGCCGAGATCCTGCAATTCTTTTTCCGCCATTTCAATTTCCAGCTTACCGGTATTGCTGTGGAGAAGCAAATCAATTTTTTCGCGATCAAGTCCAGCTTGATGGGAGATATCGACCAGGTTATCGATTTTTGAAATGTCAATTCCTTCCGTGAAATATGCTCTGAACAAAGCCTCCGCCATCTCCATTTGCCTGCTATCCTCCCGGGCCAGCATAATGATCCGGTGCGCATTGCGGGTATTGGGAGCGGTGGCCTGAAGTTCAAGATTAAATTCGAGCCCCTCGCCGGCGGCAATCGATTTTACGTGGTTCGTTAATTCTTCATACTTTGCCTCACCTCCGAATTTCCTGCAAAGGTATTCGCGGTTGTCAAGTCCCTCCTCCGGTATATGAGGATTCAATTCAAACGGGAAGAATTCCACGTCAAAATCAAAGCGGTCAGTGAGCAGATCCATTGCTTTTTCAAGCCTGCGTTTCCCGATGTAGCACCAGGGACAGACCACATCCGAAACCACACCGATCCTGATCTTTAACTTTTCCATTGTTGAATTTCCCATCTTTTGTGAAATGAATGCGTGACGATGATCTTTTTGCCTCACGCTCAAAATCCCATGCCCGGCAGACTGGCACTTCATAATTTTGAACCTTTATTGTATTTTTGGGCCTCCTGTTTAAAAAAGGCATATTTTAATACGTAAACCAATAAAAATGACTGTTGACGAAAAGCTGAAATTCAAGGTGAAAGACCTTTCCCTGGCAGAATGGGGAAGAAAAGAAATCAACTTAGCCGAGGCTGAAATGCCCGGATTGATGGCCACCCGCGAGGAATTTGGGCAGCAAAAACCTCTTAAAGGCGCTAGAATTGCCGGTTGCCTTCATATGACGATCCAAACGGCCGTGTTAATTGAAACTTTGACGGAATTGGGTGCTGAAGTCTCCTGGTCATCCTGTAATATTTTCTCCACACAAGACCATGCTGCTGCGGCCATTGCCGCCGCCGGTATTCCGGTATTTGCGTGGAAGGGTATGAACGAAAAGGAGTTTGACTGGTGTATTGAACAGACATTGTATGCTTTCAAGGACGGCAAACCGCTGAACATGATCCTTGATGATGGGGGTGACCTCACCAACATGGTATTAGACCTATATCCTGAACTCGTTCCGGGAATCCGTGGCATCTCGGAAGAAACAACCACCGGTGTTCACCGCCTCATCGAGAGAATGCAGAATGGCAGACTGCCCTTGCCTGCAATTAATATTAACGACTCGGTTACCAAATCAAAATTTGACAATAAATACGGTTGCAAAGAGTCTTTAGTCGACGCCATCCGCCGTGCGACAGACGTCATGATCGCCGGAAAAGTGGCGGTTGTGGCGGGCTATGGAGATGTTGGAAAAGGTTCTGCAGCTTCTCTTCGCGGAGCAGGTGCACGGGTGATCGTAACGGAGATCGATCCTATTTGCGCATTGCAGGCAGCCATGGATGGATACGCGGTGAAAAGAATGGATGATGCGGCAAAAGAAGCTGACATCGTCGTTACCGCCACGGGTAATCACAGCATTGTGGTCGATCGTCACTTTGGAACTATGAAAGACAAGACCATCGTTTGCAACATCGGTCATTTTGATAATGAGATCGACGTTGCCTGGTTGAATAAAAATGCTGCCAAGGATAGTATCAAACCCCAGGTGGATATCTACACGCTGAAGACCGGTCGTCAGGTTATTTTGCTGGCCGAGGGTCGCCTGGTCAACCTCGGTTGCGCGATGGGACATCCGTCATTCGTGATGTCGAATTCATTCACGAACCAGACCTTGGCACAAATTGAACTTTGGACCAATCACGGCAAGTACGAGCACAAGGTGTACATGCTTCCCAAACACCTGGATGAAAAAGTTGCCCGTCTTCACCTCAAGAAGATTGGTGTTGAACTGGAACAACTTTCACCGTCCCAGGCCAAGTACATCGGCGTGGAGGTTACCGGACCGTTCAAGCCCGAATATTACAGGTATTGATGAGTGAGCCTGCCTGCCAAACAGTGGCCAGTGCGCCGGCAGGCAGGTTGTGAGCCTGCCTGCAAGACCGTCACGCCTGTTGTGCGGCATGTGGGCGGGACTTGTTTCCTTATTTTCCCAGCATTGTAGAATCATTCAACAGTTTTGCTGTTTCAGACATGGCTGCTTCGTTGCAATCATCTGATGCACAACTATGTAAAAGCTAATTTTTACCATGGCATACAATTCGGCACGGGAGGTAGAAATATGTTCAACTAAATAGCAATAAGATGAAAAAAGTAATGTTTGCCCTATGCTTTGTGTTTGGGGGTATTGTGACGCTGATGGCACAGGAACAACAAGACACAACTTCCAACCAATATAGAACAGAAACACAGTCACAATATCCACAGGACGCCCAGGGTCTGAATCAGGACCGGGAAAGAATTCAATCAATAGAATTGCCGGATGAGGTCAAAAGAGCTCTTGAAGGTGAAGAATACCGCGGATGGTTAGTAAGCGGAGCCTTCAAGGCGAAAAGTGCTTCTGATGAGTCCATGCAACCTGATACGACCAGTACGGACCCTGGCCAACCGGGAAATGAGATTCAGCCGGAAAATAACAATGCTATCGGCGCGCAGGATGAGGAAGTATATATCGTTGAGCTGAAAAACGGCGCGGAAACTAAGACGATAAGGTTTGATGCCAGCGGTCAGGTGATTGAAGAAATGGAGGGTCAGACCGATCAAAACCAGAGTGAAAGCAATGAGAACAGTCAGCCGGATCAAACTGAAACTGAGCCACCCTCTGAAACTGAGCAGTCTCCCCAAACTGAGACTGAGCAGTCTGCAGACACTGAAAGCGACCAGACAGAAACTGAAACACAAACAGATCAGTCAACTAAGGAATCACAAACTGATCGGCCGTAATTGAAGTTGAGAAAATAGTCATAAACTAAAAACCTGACTAATCGAAAAGCTGAAAGAAATTTCAGCTTTTCTTTTTATTTTCAGGCCTTATATGGCATCAATTTTACTGATCGAGGATGATCTAACCTTTTCCAGGATACTGGAAGGATTCCTGACAAAAAAAGGCTACCAGGTGACCACTTCCCATAAGGGAAAAGATGGTCTGAAGGCATTTGAATCGCAGTCTTTTGATTTTATTCTGTTGGATTACCGCCTTCCTGACACTACCGGTATGGATTTATTGCTGGAGATAAAAAGGTCAAAACCCTCCATCCCTGTGGTCATCATGACGAGTTTTTCTGATATCCGCACAGCAGTGAAAGCTATAAAATCAGGGGCCTATGAATACATCACAAAACCGGTAAATCCCGACGAGTTGCTGATGATCCTGCAGCAGGCGCTCAAAAAAGAAAGAACAACTCCAAACGTAGATACTGCGAGAAAACAGGTTGTCCTGGGCAGTAGCGCTGTTGCGAGAGAGCTGCATGAAATGGTTAAGCTGGTAGCGCCGACAAGCATGTCAGTATTGATCGAGGGGGAGAGCGGTACAGGGAAGGAAAATGTTGCCCGCACCATACACCAGTTAAGCCCACGCGCCAGCGGACCTTTCGTTGCCGTAGACTGTGGCGCTTTGTCAAAGGAGCTTGCAAATAGCGAGCTGTTTGGCCATGTCAGGGGGAGTTTTACCGGGGCTGTTGCCGATAAAATAGGTCAGTTTGAATCCGCCCATAAGGGGACCATCTTTCTGGATGAAGTCGGGAATCTGTCGTACGATGTGCAGGTGAAATTGTTGCGCGCCATTCAGGAGCGGGTGGTACAGCCCATTGGTAGCAACAGGGAGATTCGTGTGGATGTCCGCATCCTTACAGCCACAAATGAAGACCTGGCCGAAAGCGTTCGCCGGGGTGAATTTCGCGAGGATCTTTACCACCGTTTGAACGAGTTCAAATTGAAACTGCCGCCTGTCAGAGACAGGGGTAAAGACCTTTATGAATTCCTGAACTTTTTCAGGGAGGCAGCAAATGAGGAGTTGCAGCGCAATGTGAAAACCTTTGATGAGGAGGTATTCAAACTGTTTGAGAATTACGACTGGCCCGGCAACCTGCGCGAAATGAAAAATGTTGTTAAGCGCGCAGTATTGCTTTCCTCCGGTGACGAGATCACTCCCAGAGCCCTTCCCCAGGAAATGATCGAGAACATTCGGGCTATGGAGATCAGGGAAAAGACCGCTGGCGTTTACGATCTGAAAGCATTGCAGGAAGTACAGGAGCGGGAAATGATCCTGAAGACTTTACAGGAAGTGAGGTATAACAAATCCAAGGCGGCGCGCATCCTGAACATCGACCGTAAAACACTTTATCTGAAAATGGATAAATATGGGATCGAGTAGCCTGGCATTTAGTTGAGGTGTTCCATAGTGGTGAGTCGGAGTTGGGTAATAAGTTCTTCCAACCGTTGGAGCATCCTTTCAATTTCATCTGATAATTCCGCAATGGTTCCTCCTTCAACGATCCGCGACTCCACATCCTGGAACTGGCTTCCCAGGTTAGTGATCCCAAGTTGTGACAGGCGTCCGGACAACCGATGAACTACTTCCCTCACGCGGGCCGTATCCATGGCCGGTAACAGGAGATAGAGATCGTTGATATCATGCGTCGTTTCTTCCACAAACTGCGTCAATACGGATTGAAATAAACTTTCGTCGTTTAACGTCATTTGCCGAAGCGCTGAAAGGTCTGGTGTGGAAACGGGCAGTTTCGCCTTTTGCCGGTTAGTTCTGATCGCCTCCATCAGTTCACCTTCATGGAAAGGCTTGGAAAGAATGGCGTCAAAACCTTCCGCCAGTATGTTTTCCCTTTCTCCCTTCAATACATGGGCCGTAAGCGCAATAAAATTGACTTTGCTCCGGTACTTTACTCTCAATGCATGACAGAGGTCCACACCGTTGATGGACGGCATGCGGATATCAAGGAAAATATGGGTGATCCTGTCATCCACAGGAAGGGCGAGACATTCGTCGGGATCCTGAAAAGTAACGTGTTCAATTTGATTCTTGGAGAAGATCAGGGAGACCAACCGAAGAATGAGTGGATCGTCATCCACTACCATCACCCTGCCATCATAACTGTGCTCCGTCTGCGATTCCATGCTGAGTTTGCGACGTTGCGGTAATGCTGCGCATTTTTCAAATTTTAACATCACCTGGAAGGTTGAACCAAACCCCGGTTTGCTCGACACGTCGAGGGTGCCGTGCTGGGCGTCGAGGAGGGATTTCACTATGGTCAGTCCCAGGCCCGTGCCGCCATAGTTTTTCGAAATCTGGGCGTTGGCCTGTTCAAACTGATTAAATATTTTTTCGAGTTCTTCCGGAAATATGCCGATGCCTGTGTCGGTTATTTCAAAGGTGCACCGAACGTCATTACCTTCTTCCACCGTTTTTACCGAAAGCCTGATAAAGCCTTTGCTCGTGAATTTAATTGCATTTCCGAGGAGGTTATAGAGGATCTGGCGTAAGCGGAATGAATCGCCCAGAAGCACGTAATCCGATGACTGTTCTGAGTCCAGGATCAACGTGAGGTTTTTTCTTTCCGTCTGTACCCGCATGGAGGCCTCTACCTCCTTGATGAGGTTCAGCAATTCAAATCGCTCTTTTTCCAGCGTAAAGGTTCCTGATGAGATCCGGCTGTAATCCAGCACTTCATTTACTATGTGTAACAAGTGTTCGGAGGAACTGTGAATCGCTTCGGCGGCCTCCCGTTGATTTTTGCCATCCTGTATAAGTTGCTCGGCAAATCCGATAATGGATTGTAAAGGTGTTCTGATCTCATGACTCATGTTGGCCAGAAAGCGCTGTTTGATCTGACCGAGCTCTTCGGCCCGGTCTTTGGCTTTTTCAAGTTGAGCCTTGTAATAATTGCTTCGGGTTACGTCGATATAGATCAGGTAAACCAGGAAGGCCGCGGCCAGTAAAAAGGAAAGCAACAACAGGTTGGTCCGTGAGATACTTTGGCTCATTACGGAAACTGCGTCCTCATTGGTTTGACGCATGCGCAGCAGTTCTTCATTTTCAACATCGTGCAGGATGTTTAGTAACTGGTTTATAAAAATGCTGTTGGCCTGAATCAATTCCAGTTCCTGGCGTTCCAGACGTTTTCGCTGCACTTGTTGTTCATTTTCCAGTTCCCGCATGATCTTTTCCAGCTTCAGGAGGGCTTCATTCTGACGGGCAACAGCAAAGGTATCAACGTCCACACTGTAGTGTTCTTCCACTTTGATGCGCGGTGTATCGAGCGCTTCGCGGTTTTTCCTGCTGAACAGCTGGCGGAGTAATGACCGGTGTTCCTGTTTCCTGATCCGGTTGGTGTCAGGCAAATAGGTGGTGATCGTCTTCTTTTCCGTTGTGATGAGGCTGCTGTCTATCGCCATCTCATCATTCGTTAAGATGGCAGCCAGCGTATCCAGTTGAATGGAAAATTTCCGGTTATCCAGTATTTCAGCCTTGACCTTCAGGTAGGAAAAGAAAAGTTTATTTCTTTCGCTTAATACATGCTTCATCTGAATGAGCCTGTTTAACTGGCTGCTATCCCAGGGCATTCTCGTCAGGGAATCTATTAACGCGTTGACACTGGCAGACTGGTTTATAAAAGAGTTATAAGGTTTATCCGGATTGGTGATGGCCTCGGCGCGTTGCATTTGGTCGAGGGTAGTGATTTTGTGAAAGACGCTGTTCAGAAGGCTGAGCTTTTCATTCGGTTCTGAAAGATCTGCCACGGTGCCCAGCAGTTCACGGAATGAAAAACGGCTGATGCTTTGTGCGAGAATTACAGCAACAAAGGCCAGCAAAAAAGCCGCAAGTATTTTACGTATAACCGAACGGGGATTCAGGTTACTTTTAATATATCCCATCAGAACCTTTCTTTCTGTACAAACGAAAAAGAATCAACCATCGATACGGGGGTATGACCTCGCGCTCGAAAATTTCGCGCCAAATCAACGATAAATTCTGTGGTTTGTCAGGCTAAAAAAGCAGGCCCCGCCACCGCGAGGCCTGCCTGCCCGAGCAATGATCGGGCGCGCTGGCAGGCAGGGCCACACCGCGGCGTTAATTAAACCCTTCGTCCCCGGATTAGCCTTAATAAAATGGCGATCACAGCGACCACTAACAGCACGTGGATGATACTGCCAGCACTAAAAACAAACGCTCCCAGTAGCCATCCAATGATCAGGATGATCGCAACTACATATAATAAATCACTCATGATTAAAAATTTTTGGTACGGCTTATGAAATCAAAAACGAATGCCAATATGTGCCCATGGAAGGGATCGTCGGCAATGGTGTCTGAATGAAAGAAAACAGCCGCTGAATGGGGAAATTATTACTGACTATGTGGATGAAAACCGCCTTGGGAGGCTCGTTTTGAGGGATAGCGGCATTTGGCATTATTTTTCTTTAAGGTATTGGAGTAATAAACTGTGATGATATGGAAATTCTGTTGATTGTACTGTCGCTGGTCGCTGCTTATTTGCTCTTTGTGACCGTTTGCTATCTTTTAATCCTCCTTGTTTTCCCTAAAATTGAACTAGAGGATAGTGATGAGGTAAAGCCTTTGGGAATGCGAAACGTTAGCCGGTATCCGGCAACGCGACCTTTAAGGAAACAAAAAAACCTGGCCTATTAAGACCAGGTTTTTTTTAAGGGTTGACGTGCTTTTCAATAATCATAGTCAATAATCATAGTCATTATCCGCAGCATTAGCATTTAAGTTAAATGCGAGATATAGTTGTGCAACCTGGTTTTTGGAGTTTCCAAACAACCTGCGGGCACCTGGAGATTCCGCTATTTCGTTGAGGCCGTAATTGTACCTAAGGCCTAGTTGCGCCCCTTCACCGAGGTTGAATCCAATTCCGCCTACCAATCCATAATCCCAGTCGTCAAAGTTATCACGGTCTATTGTCGTGAATACGTTGTCCGGATTGCGATCATTGTTCCTGATCTCCGCTCCCAGCAAATAAGCCCAGTAAGCGCCGGCATGGATTTCAGCCACTTCGCCCAACTTAAATACGGCCAGTACCGGAATATCAATGTAACTCAAATTGAATTTAGATTCATACCGGGCGCTGGTAGCATCAATGCGCGTAACGCCTGTACCCTTGGTGGAAAAGTTCACCTCTGGTTGAATTGCAAAAGCCTCGCTGGCGAAAAGCTGGCCATAGAAGCCTGCATGCCAGCCCACACGTGCGTTGTCATCCTCTGCCTGGTCAACATATAAATTGCTAAGGTTTAAACCTCCTTTAATACCTGCTCTGGCGTATTGTGCCTGTGCGTCAGAAAAAGAAATCACAGAAATCGCAACTGCACTCATCAGCAAACTCAGATTTCTTATTGTTTTCATACTTGTGTTTTAGTTTAGTTGGACATTATTTTCCTTACATGGGTATATGCAAGGCCGTGCCACTGACATTTGATCGGCATTTCTCGTCGATGAAAAGACGGAAATGGACTTTAAACGACAAGGCGTTCAAACAGGTGACCATTTCTGCATTTGCCACCGCTTTGATCACAACTCGCGTTGTATACTATAATGCCGGAATATCCGGAATGTGTAGAAAATCTTCCCCTCCCATCAAAAAAGAAGACCATTTGAAGCGGCTAAATGGTTGATTATCAACAAAAAGAGGGAGCTATTTCCAACTTTAAAATTTTTGGCACGCTATTTCTTGTATTCAGGAAAAAAGGTTAAAGAAGCGATTATGAAC
This sequence comes from Cyclobacteriaceae bacterium, assembly GCA_040882305.1. GTDB lineage: Bacteria > Bacteroidota > Bacteroidia > Cytophagales > Cyclobacteriaceae > Chryseosolibacter. Next base: position 3,081 of record JBBEBN010000354.1, on the reverse strand, counting down.
ACGACGATAAAATTCGGAATAGGTTTTCTGGTGGGCAGTGTTTGCGGAATGGCAGCAGGTTTACTTCTAGCTCCGACCTCCGGCAAGCAAGCGCGGAAAAAGCTCACTAAAAAATCAAAAAAACTGGCTAAAAAGATGGCTGGTTATATAGGCGTGGAAGATAAGACGCCAGGAACCAGGGCAACCGCCAAAAGAACAGACGGCAGGACGCATGTTGAGGCTTAGGAATGCCGCATTGATGACGGCATTTTTATAAATAAAAGGATGGCAATATGAAAAGGAAAATGATCAGTATGTTAATCGGCCTTTCCTTGTTTTTGTTGATGATGGGTATGCAACTCATTCAGTAAATCCAGGAAAATCCGCTTCGCCTTAATCAGGCAGATAATTATTCAAGCGCTTTTACGCCCGGTAGAACTTTTCCCTCAAAGTATTCCAGCAAGGCCCCGCCACCGGTTGATACATAGCTAACATCATCGCCGAATCCGAATTTTGCTACAGCAGCCGCGGAATCACCACCGCCAATCAATGAGTATGCTCCTTTGCGTGTCGCCTCCACTACCGCCTCGGCAATTTTTTTTGTGCCGCCGGAAAATTTTTCCATTTCAAAAACGCCCATTGGTCCATTCCACAAGATAGTTTTCGATCCAGTAATGACTTTCGAAAAGACTGCCTGGGCCTGTGGCCCGATATCGAGGCCCATCCAGCCGTCCTTAATCGCCCTGTTGTCTGCAATGTCTGTGCTGGCACCAGCATCAAATTTATCCGCGATCACTGAATCAATCGGTAAATGTAATTCCACACCTTTTTCTTTTGCCTTCTTGATCAATGATTTTGCAAGGTCAAGTTTATCTTCTTCGACTAGTGACTTTCCAACGTTCCCGCCAAGGGCTTTAAAAAAGGTATAAGCCATGCCGCCCCCAATGATGAGGTGATCCACTTTTTCCAGCAGCCGTTCAATGATGAGGAGTTTATCCGAAATTTTCGCGCCTCCCATGATAGCAGTAAATGGGGATTCTGCCGTATCCAGTACTTTCTTTGCGTTCGCGAGCTCCGCGGCCATAACAAGGCCGGCGCATTTGTCTTTAAGAAAGCGGGCGACAATAGTGGTGGAAGCATGTGCGCGATGCGCCGTTCCAAAGGCATCGTTTACATAGACATCTCCAAGACTGGCCAGTTTTTCCGCAAACACCGGATCGCCTTTTTCCTCCTCCTTGTAAAATCTTAGGTTTTCCAGCAACAATACTTGTCCCGGCTTAAGGTCTTTTGATTTTGCCGTCGCCTCCCGGCCAATACAATCAGTAGCAAACAGCACTGGTCTGGCCAGTAGCTTTTCCGTTGTTTTAAGCGTGTGTTTGAGCGAATATTTTTCTTCCGGACCTTCTTTTGGCCTCCCGAGGTGTGACATCAGAATGCAACTTCCACCGTCATCGAGTATTTTTTTCAGGGTTGGGATGGTCGCCCGGATGCGGTTGTCATCCGTGACGTTAAAGCTTTTATCGAGCGGCACGTTGAAGTCCACTCTTATCAGCGCTTTTTTACCCTTAAAATTGATGTCGTTGACTGTTTTCATGTATAAAGATTTGAGATTATCGCTTTTTTCTTTTTTTGGTAAGGGGCGCTTTTATTATACTATCGGCACGGAGTAAAAATTAAATGCCCGAATTTAGCAAATCATCCATACGGTGGGAATTGCATGACGTTTTATTATCAAAACTTTTAGATGCCGCTAATCCCCGAAGCTGATGCCTAATCCCCGGGCTGCCTGTACGAGGTAGGAATTCTTGTCCACGAGGCGATGTTCTTTTGTTGCTTCCTCCAGAGTTACGGAGATGATGGAATTATTTTTGAAGGAAACCATGTGTCCGAATTTTTTTTCGAGAGCGAGTTCAAATGCCTTCACGCCCAGTAAACTCGCCAGGATACGGTCATAGGCAACCGGGCCTCCACCTCGCTGCACATGGCCAAGTACCGTTTCCCGGATCTCAGCCTTGCATCCGGCATCTTTTAGTTGTTTTGATAAATGATAGGCTACTCCACCGAGGCGCACGTGCTCTGAACCTTTTTCGCTCTCCCAGGACGTGACCGTTCCACCTTTGGACCGCGCCCCCTCGGCCACTACAATGTTGACAAAACCTTTGCCTTTTTTATAACGGAGGTTGATACGCCGGGCAATTTTTTTGACGTCATATGGTATCTCAGGGATAAGACAGATCTCCGCCCCGCCGGCAATTGCGGTATGCAGCGCAATCCATCCTGCATCCCGACCCATCACTTCCATGATCATGATCCGATGGTGGCTTTCTGCCGTGGTGACAAGCTTGTCGAAACTGTCCGTAGCGATCTGTACAGCGGTTTGAAAACCGAAGGTTACATCCGTAGCTGCAAGATCATTATCAATTGTCTTGGGAACACCGATAATAGGAATGTTTTTGTCAAACAGCGCCTTGGAAATCTTTTGCGAGCCGTCGCCACCGATGTTAATGACCGCATCGAATTTTAGGTTCCTGATCTTGTCTGCCAGTTCATCCGTCCGATCAACAAACTTGATGGAACCGTCAGGTTGGGGGAGCGGAAATTTTATCGGGTTGCCTTTATTGGTCGTCTTGAGAATGGTACCTCCCTTAACATGGATGCCCGCGACTTTTGTGCTCGTTAGCCGGATGATGTCGGGGGGATCCTGGAACACGCCGTTGAAAGCTTCCTTGCTGCCGTATACCTCCCAATCCTTCTCGCGGTGGGCCCGCTTGTAAATTCCCCTGATCACAGCATTTAGCCCGGGACAATCACCCCCACCGGTGAGTATGAGTATCTTCTTCATAGAGATGTGTTGATGTGTTGATGTGTTGGTGTGTTGGTGTGTTGGTGATGAAGTTAACACCAAATTACGAATTACAAACAGATTCCTAATTCCTAATGACCATTTCCACGCAAGCTTCGCCTGCCTTTGCCGAAGCGGTCTCGCGCGGGCAGGCTAATTCCCATATGACGCTCTTCTGAGCCTGTCATTAATGGCCCTGCCTAATCCTGAATCTGGCACGTATTCGGCGAGAATGACGTCCACAGGCAACGCCTCCAGTG
>JBBEBN010000353.1:0-12093 GCA_040882305.1 Cyclobacteriaceae bacterium | reverse complement strand
AGCTTGCACACGTTGTATATGGTGCCCACGTATTATGATCCAAGATTGCAGAAACATATCCGAGTAGACGTCAAGGCGTCCGCGCTGGACAAAGGTAAATTTCCAATTCTTGACGAAAAGAGAGAGTTTCCGTACACCCTGGAATCATTGCAACAACATTACAAGGGTCATACTGCGTATATGCTGACGGCCGCAGCAGTTACGGATGGGGAGGCTATTATCAACCAGGGACAACTCTGCCCACCAGCATGCAGCGGAATAGAAGTTCCTCTCGGCAGCGAGACCTGGTGAAATGAAACACCTGATCACATATTTTGAAATAGCCGCATTTGTTGCGTCCTTACTGGCGTTGCCAGTTCTTCGAAGGAGCAAATATTTGCGGCTATTTCCTCTTTTGCTTTTTATCATTGTTACAGTGGAAATCCAACAAACATTTTTTTGGCGAACCGGAGCAAATAACGCTGCTATTTATAATCTGCAGGTACCACTTCAACATCTGCTTTACCTCTACATTCTTTATCTGGCGATGTACCGGCAGTCGTTTAAGACCATCATAGGCACCCTAATCATTATTTTCATCGTGATCACCGTCATTACAGGAATATTTTTCACCGCGCCAGACCGATTCAATATCTCCGCGTACTGTGCCGGATCAGTCGCTATCATCGCTGGCATACTGCTGAAGTTCTATGAACTGCTGGAAAATCCTCTTGATTTCAATTTCCTGCGAAATCCATTTTTTTATATGCTCTTCGCCTTTCTCTTCTTTAATGTCGGCACCTTGCCCTACTTCACGATGAGCAACTGGCTGCATTTTCTCGAGGCACCTGAAAATACGAAGTTGATACTTGTCAGTGTAATGAGTGTTTTTAACTACATTTTGTATACCACCTATAGCCTTGCATTCTTATGGATGATATTGAAGGGGGAGTCCTCCTTATCGGCGCAACGATGATCATACTTCCTGCTTTTGCGGTGACGGTGCTGGCAGTGATGCTCATCTATCGCAAACGCCGGCTTCAGCACCTCAGCGAAATAGGCCTGATGAATAAGAAATTTCACACCGACCTGTTGCAGACAAGGCTGGACGTACAGCAGAGGACTTTAGAGTACATCGGAAATGAAATACACGACTTTGTGGGAAACCGCCTAAGCCTTGCCCTCATCTACACGCAAAGTATTCCCGAAGATCAGGGTGATGTCAGGGATCAGATAGAAAATGTCATCCATGAAGCGCTCGCAACCGTAAAAAGTCTTTCAAAACTCAAACTGGAATCAGTGGATGGCGATCTTGAAGACCTGATCAGAAATGAGGTCGACAAACTAAGGGTTATCGGACACCTTACCATCAGGTTCGAAAGCTCTTTAGAGGGACTGAAATGTTCCAGCGCGGTAATTAATTATTTTGTTCTCCGCATTTTGCAGGAATTCCTTCATAACAGCATCACCCATTCTTCGTGTTCACAGATCAATATGCATCTGAAGGAATATCAGGATTGTGTAGAGCTTTACGCAGAGGACGATGGAATTGGTTTTTTGTTAAATGAAAAAAGGAATGACCTCAGGAAGGGAATCGGTTTAAACACTATGAAAAAACGCGCGGAGTTGATTAATGCCAGGTTTGAGCTCGTGAGTGCGCCAGGACGCGGCACAAGCATGCGGCTTTCCATTCCTGAAAAACAATTAAAAGTCTGATTATGGCGCACAGTATTGTGATCGCGGACGACTATTACCTTTACGCTGAAGGTGTAAAAAAAATCATCGATGATGAATTTAACGACTACAAGGTCTTATATACGGTAGAAAATGGAAATGAACTTCAACAGCAATTTTCCGATCCTTCCAGAATACCCGATATCGTTTTGCTCGACGTAAAAATGCCTGTCATGAATGGTTTTGAAACGGCAGCCTGGATCCGGGACCAGCATCCACAGGTCCGCATATTGGTATTATCAGTTAATGACGAAGAAAAAACTATCATCGAAATGGTGCGTTGCGGTGCACGCGGTTATTTGCTTAAGTCAACAAAAAAGGCCGAACTCAAGCAAGCGCTGGATTTCCTCGTCGAAAAAGGATACTACTATTCCGAATGGATCACCCATAACGTGTTCAAAAGTCTTGGGGGAAATGAAAAAGTAACCAAAGTAAGCGACCTGGAATTAAAATTTCTCCACCTTGCGGCGTCTCCATTGACATTCCGCCAGATCGGCGAGAAAATGTTTAAGAGTCCGAGGACTGCGGAGGATTACCGTGAAAATTTATGTTCACGGTTCGGCTTAAAAACACGTCTTGAGCTGGTGCTTTTTGCCCTTAAAGAAGGAATTATCAATCTTGAAGATATTCAATTGAAGCCTGGCCGTAAAACCAGTTGATCTATCCTCAGCTACTGCCAACCTAAAATGAGAAAAACGCCATGGCCGCAGAAACCAACTCATCTCTGGCCCATCGCATATGAACTCATCAAAACATCAGCGGTGATAACTCTCTTATCAAGATCGCAACTCCAATCGCCAGGGTTATCCAGCCAAATGACTTTTGCAGCGATGAGGATGTCAGAAAATAGCGTGCAATCTTTTCACCAAGATACAGTCCGAGTAATGCGAGGCCGGTAACAGGCAAAAGGAACGCCCAATCATGCCCATTTTCTCTGAAGTCGTAATAATTTGTTGAAAAGTCTTTGTAACCCGGCCGCCCGGTTTCGCGTATTGAGACAAAGCATGCTGAATGTTTATGATTACATCACCAACACCAGGTATTTCAAAACCTATAAAGTCGACGATCTTCTTTTCGTTGAATATAAATGCAGGTTGCGGACTGACCGGGTAAGCTACTGGACGCACAACAACTACTTTGCCTATATACTGGGAGGAAGAACAGTCTCTATACGAGTGGCGAAAAAGAGTATGTTGTGGCGGAAGGTGATGCCATGTTTGTCAGAAAAGGAACCTATGTTGCACATCGATACGGGAAGGGAGAGTATTGTGCCCTGCTGATATTTGTTTCCGATGATTTCATCAGAACAGTGGTGGATAAATATCCGGCTTCCGCGGATTCTAATCCAAAAGGTGGAACGCTCATGGCGGAAACAGGGTCCATTTTTCCCTTGCAAATGGATGAATCATTGTCAGCCTACTTTCATTCGGTACTGAGTTATTTCTCAAAGGATGTTTCACCTCCCAGCGCACTGTTGAAAATCAAATTCGAGGAATTGTTGTTAAATATTTTGACGGGTCGGCAAAACCGGCCCATTACCGGTTGCCTGCGCGAGATCCACGAAACGGGAAAAATCTCGCTTCGGCATGTGATGGAAACCTCTTTCATGCATCAAATGAGCCTGGGTGAGTATGCAAGGCTCTGTGCCAGGAGTCTTACATCATTCAAAGCCGACTTCTACAAAATATATAAGATCACACCGGGCAAATGGCTTATTAGCGCGCGACTTCAACACGCAAAGGTTTTGGTTCAGACCACAGATGAATCAATCAATGATGTCGCGTTCAAAAGTGGTTTCAAAAATACGGCCCACTTTGTCAAGGTATTCAAAGAGCATTACGGTATGCCTCCCCTGCAATATCGGCTTAGAAGAGCTGTTGGCGTCTGGCCACCGAAGACCGCATTGGCCCACGTGTAATCGGTGTACCCGGGTGTTCATCTTCGCTCACTTGCTAAAAATAACCGGCCCGGTAGCTTCGTAGGGATGTTCCTTCAACAGCTTATACATCGCCGCGCCCGCAAGAATCACCGACCCATACCCATGCGGACCCGTTCCAACGGGCCGCTGGTAATAGAACGCCGGATCAAAGGCCATGGAGGTACCTGCCGAGGTACCTTCCACCTGACCTCGGCCATTTACTTTTGTACTCACCGCGTTCCATCCCAGCAGCGCCGCGGCGCCATATGAGCGGATGTCAAGCCACCCCTGATTGATACCATGCGCGAGGACGTAGGTGAACATCGCCGTAGCGGATGTCTCGTGAAAGGAATCATTGCGGTCCATCAATTGATGCCAGAAGCCCGACCCCGACTGAACGACGACAAGACCGTGACAGTACGAGCGGAAGAGGTCCAGCACCGCCGTGTGATGCGGATGGTCCTCGGGAAGGACATCGAGCAACGCAGCAATCGCCATAATAGCCCAGCCGTTGGCCCGCGCCCAGTAAAAGGCCGGTTGAGGATCCATACCGGCGACCCATCCGTGCATGCAAACTTTTTTTTCCTTGTCGAACAACCGCTCTGAGAAAAGAAAGACCTGACGGGCTGCTTCGTCAAAATATTTTCGCTCGCCTGTTAGCTTGCCCATCTGCGCCAGCGCAGGTATGCCCTGGTAGAGGTCATCCACCCACACGGAATTCGGCAGTGGCCTGTTCCTGGCAAAGGTACCGTCACGTAAACGATAGACTTTCGTCATGATAAAATTGATCGATCGATCGATCTCCGGGCGCAGTTCGCTGCCGATCCCGCTCCGGAGACCCTGGATCATTGCCGCACACATTGCCCCGGTATCGTCAAGAGACCCTGGATTTAGGAAGTGTTCAAGCGGATTGACCTGGCCCGGAAATGCCTTTTGATGATCGCGAAAATACTTTGATGCCTTGCCGAGGAATTCGAAGCGATGTGAAACGTATTCAGTATACCGCGCGTCGCCGGTTATTTCCCCAGCCCGCATCATCGCACTGTAAGCAAGCCCCCACTCGTGCGACGTGATATTGTATTCCCCTTGCACCAGGGTCGCTTCTTTCAATGGCTTTGTCAAATCAACGATCTTGTCCCCTGTTACGCCGTTTACAATACCGACCGGCGTTGCCCCATCAACATAATCGAGCACACGGTCCATCAACTGCCTGACCTCCGCGGGCGTGGTGCGGCCATAAGGAACGATCTGTTCCATAAGAGGGTCCTGACCCTGCGAAATGGATGGAAATGAAAGCAGGGAAAACACCATGGCGTATGTTCTCATAACAATAAAGATAGCGGAAACGGGCGAAGACAATCCCCATGAATTGAACCTGCGTTTTCAGACGCCGCCGAAGTCTGACACTTTTTCTGTTCGGAATCGAAAATAAACGCCATTTCCGTCGTATTCTTTGGATAAAATAAAATTTGGTTTGGAAAATGAATCGATTACAAATCAGCCACTTACATCTCTATTGTAAATTTTTACATTAAGTGTTCTCTCCGTATTTCTTCCTTTTTCGCGGAAAAGACCAAATAATATTTGTTCTGACATATTAATTACTTATAAATCAAAGTATTAATGTAATACGTATAAGTTTTACTTGAATACTGGCGGCGCCGTACATTAAAGTGACTGTAACGCTTTCCAATCTGACTTTAATCACCTCCCCCTCGCACGCCCGTCATTGATTTTCATGCCCCTTAAGCGCATTATTACTTACTCAAGTAAAACACCTGATTTATGAAGAACCCTAACCGTCACCCCTCGGCAGTTTTGCTCCTGCTGATTCTGTCAGCGCTTTGCCCGTATGCTTTTAGTCAGTCACGGGCAACCCTTGATCCGTCACTCGTTCCAAAATTTCAAAATCCAATGCCTGTCATCAAAGATGCAGGTTTGCGTGTAGACCTCACTGCGGGAGCCAACATCAAAGTTCAAATGGTCGAAACAGAACAGGACCTCATTGGATTAGGGACAATGACCAAAGTGTGGGGATATAAATTCCCCGGGCTCCCTCCATCGTATCCTGGCGCAACGATTGTCGCCCAGCAAGGGAAAACGGTCAGAGTCCGCTGGGAGAATAATTTACCCGCCGCATACGATGCATTTCCCGCGATGCACCTGTTGCCGATAGACACATCAATCTACATGGCGCGGCCGGGGATGAACACTGGCGTACCCTTGGTGACACATCTTCACGGCGGACATACTGAATCGGCAAGCGACGGCCTTCCGGAAGCGTGGTTTACCCGCCAGTTCATGGAAACAGGAAAGGATTTCGTGAGACCTCTATACAAATACGACAACGATCAGCAGGCAGCCACACTCTGGTACCACGACCATGCACTGGGAATCACGCGCCTGAATGTTTATGCCGGTCTTGCCGGATTTTATCTGCTGCGCGACAATCATGAAAATAAGCTTATTGCCGACAATGTCATTCCCTCCGGAGACTATGAAGTTGAAGTGGTGATCCAGGACCGTATGTTCGATGAGGCTCATCAACTTTATTACCCGGCATTGCCCGGTGATCCTGCTTATGAGGATTTCATCGGTGGTGAGGGGGCCAATCCGGCTCCGGGCCCAAGTATCCTGGCTGAGTTCTTTGGTGATATTATTCTTGTCAACGGAAAGGCATGGCCGAAATTAGAAGTGGAGCCGCGCAAATACCGTGTCCGTTTATTGAATGGTTCTGATTCCAGATTCTACGCTTTGAGTTTCAAAGACGAATTACCCTGGTTCCAGATTGGAACAGACGGCGGATTCCTCGCCTCGGCGATTGACATTCCCAATGTCATACGAAAAATACCGGGCGGCGAGTTAGTAATTGGCCCCGGCGAACGAATGGATCTCGTGTTAGACTTTTCAGGCAAGGGCGGCAAGGAATTCCTCATGTATAACTATGCACCTGATTCGCCCTTCGGCGGAGATTTTGACAGTGACTTAAAACGACCCACCGCCAGGATCGTGAAATTCGTCGTGAGCAAGCCGCTGAACGACAAAATAGCGGACGCAAGTGTGGAGGTCGGGACTGCCCTACGTTCAATGCCAATGCCGGACCTGCCGGCAGATTATGTCACGGCGCAACAGCACTTGGTATTGTTTGAAGGCTCTGATCAGTACGGAAGACTGATGCCGATGCTTGGAACTGTGGACGGAGGTTCACAGACCTTTGATGACATGATTACGGAGAATCCGGCGCTGAATGAAACGCAGGTATGGGAGGTGTTCAATGCTACTGCTGACGCGCACCCCATCCACCTGCATTTGGTTATGTTCCAGGTGTTGGGCAGAGGCGGGTTCAACGGAGAGGCTACACCACGGGATCAGGTGATGCATGACGGCTCCGTTGCCGAAGATGGCGGAAGGGATTTTACTCTGTTCGGGATAACAAGCTGGAGGCGACCGGAATCAAATGAGGTGGGATGGAAGGATACCCACATCGTATACCCCGGCGAATATTCGCAGGTTCGCGCGGCGTTTGATCGTCCGGGAATGTATGTCTGGCATTGCCACATACTCTCCCACGAAGACCATGAAATGATGCGGCATTTTTATGTTGGTCCGATGCCGGCCACCATAATGATGCAGAATACCGGAGTTGCGGATGTGCAAAACGCACCGAACCCTTTCGCAACGGATACAAAATTTCTCTTCGAAATTCAAAGCCCTCAGTCTGTGCTGCTGGTTGTTCGTGACCAGTTTGGAACGTTGAGGTATCAACATCGCGCAAACTTCGCAGCCGGCAAACATGCGCTCCTCTGGGATGGCCGCGGCGTTTACGGCGACCAGCTTCCGAATGGAATCTACACATACCAACTGGTGGGGAAAAATTTCCAGGCGACGGAGAGGCTGCTGATCAGTAGATAGTCAATGCTCCATCGCTGCGATAGCGACAATTTGAGACACTGACCGGTCGGGTTTAAACATAAGAAACTATCTACCAGGTTGCACTGGATGATACGGAATCCCTGCAGTATATCCTGTCATCAGGTAATTAAAAAAGGTCAGTGCATTATTTCAGAAACTATAAAAACGGAAAACTGATCCGAAGGAGATAACTCTTGTATTCCTTTCCTGAAACCTGTAACTTCCGAGACTTCCCGAGTTTGCGATCAGATCCATGCTTCTGAAGCTCCGCAGGTATAAGACCTGAGCTGTCAGCAGTATTTGCGGGGTGGATATTAAAGAATTGCCAATTTTTTTATTTTTACAAATTGTTATCCTTTCACACCCTGCGGATGTGTTGCTCCAGAAGTCTTCCAGGCCTATGTGCAACGGCCTTGTTCGTGCTCATTTTTAACATAGCCTCTGGTCAAAAGAATTATTTCCTTGGAGACCCGTCCATCGTTCACCGGCTTGATACTCATGTGAAAGTTTTTATTGATTCTACTGACGGAATCCCGTTCCAGAGAATATCAGAGCGTGACTTTCAGACCCGCCTTAAGCCCAGTAAAGGCAACCTGACATTCGGGTATTTAGAATCAACGATCTGGTTAAAACTTGAAACACGTACCGGTTCCCCGCACACGCGATGGCTTCTTGAAATTCCGGCTCCGTACCTGGAGTACGTAGACTTTTTTCAGCTGGACTCCGGCAACAGATGGCAGCGCTCATCGTCCGGATATTACCGGAAACACAGCGAAAGGGATATTTCCCACACGGGCCATTTACTTCCCCTGCAATTTCAGAAAGATTCGGTCAGTGTTGTTTATATCCGCATAGCGGGATTGAGCCCAAAAACCTTTCCCCTTTATGTAATCGAAGAGGGAGCCTTTAACCAGAAAACTCGTTTTGAAGATCTGTGGTATGGAATATTTTTTGGGGTTCTCATCGTCATGTTTTTTTATAATTTGTTCATCTATATCATTCTGAGGCAACGGAACTATCTCTTCTATTTCTGTACCATCGTTTGTACGTTCCTGATATTTGCTGCCATATCTGGTTATGGCGGGAAATTTCTCTGGCCTGAGCTCCCCATTTTCAACTACTACACAGGCAAGCTCGCGCTGGAGGTCCTTATCATTTTCCTTACGGTTTTTACGATTCTTTTCCTTGAGGTCAGGAAGTATAGTATGGCGATGTATTATTTGCTGGTGTCGCTGTTCCCCCTTGCCGGAATAGCTTTTGTACTCGTCATCACCAAAATGTTCCCTTTTGCCGGGAATACTCTTGTTTTCCTGTCGACTATTGTGTTCATGACGGCGGGGATTGTCGTGAGGATCAAGGGAAATAAAACTGCCGACTATTTTATCGCTGCATGGACTATCTATTTTGCGGGGGGCATATTGATAACATTCAGGAACAGTGGGGTCTTCGATTATAATTTCTGGACCACCCATTTTGTGGAGATCGGCGCCGTGCTGGAGACCACCATCATCGGGTTTGCGCTGGGCCACCGGTACCGCAGGTTTAAAAGAGAGAAGGAAGAAGCGCAGATACATGCCCTTAAAATTCAGGAGGAAGCGATGGGCTGGCTCGAAGCGAAAGTTAAAGAACGTCCGGAAGAGCTTTCCAAAGCATATGACCAGCTGCGGCGGACGCTTAAAACCAGTGAAATGCAAACGCTCCTCATTCAACAGAAAAATTTCGATCTCGACTCCTTTTTTTACCGGATATCGCACGATCTGAAGGGCCCGATTTCCTCCGCCCTTGGCCTGACGATCCTCGGCAAACTCGAGACAAAGGATGGCCATGCACTGGATCTGTTCGAACGACTGCAGATCCAGCTCGAGCGAATGAGTAACATTTTCAATGGCTTGATCAAACTGGCGCAGTTCGACGCCGGCCTGCAAACGGAAAGAATAGACTTTGACAAAATGATCGATGACTGCATTATGTCCTTCCATTCATTGCCCAATTTTTCAAAGATAACCTTCAAGAAGGAGGTGCCGCCGGGCTTGCTGCTCTATTCGGAATGGACCCTGTTAAATGGAATTTTGCAGAACCTGATAGAAAATTCAATCAAGTACGCTCGCGGGGAGAACCCCTTCGTGCATATAAGTGTGCGGGATGACTCGGGTTGGATCGTCTTTAAGGTAGAAGACAACGGACAGGGAATCCCTCCGGAACACCTGCCGCGAATATTTGAACTATTTTATCGCGGCACTGAAAATGAAACGGGTACCGGCATCGGCCTGTATCTTCTCAAAAGAGCAGTTGACAGGTTAAATGGAAATGTCGAGGTCAAAAGCGGTGAAGGTAAAGGCTCAACTTTCATCGTGCGATTGCCCTCGTCGAAGGAGATTGCCCGGGAGGATATTGACGCCCCGCGTAATTTAATGGGATGAAAAAAATTGACTGCAGCCAGCCTGAAATTGGGCATTCAGCCCATAGTTCAGGAGCCGTTCTAACCCTCCAACCTTCCAAACCCAATTGACTGCTAAACCATTCAGATCACTCAAAACTGGCTCGTTCTTTGTATTCAGTGCACTATAACTACACTCTTATGAAAACTATTGGAATGTTGTCTGTGGTGGCTCTGGTGGTGTCGGGATGGATAACATCCTATGCCCAGGACCCCGAAGTCCCGGGTGACCATTTCAGCCTGGAAGGTGCTCTGGAGCTCTTCAAGAAATCTGAATCTCCGCAGGAATTTGAAAAAATGCTCAACTCGCCGGATTCGAAGGTGAACAACCTCGATCTTAATGGTGATGGCTTTATTGATTACATCAGGGTACTCGATAGGTACGAAGGAAACGTACACGCTTTTATTCTTCAGGCTGTTATTTCCGAGGGGGAATACCAGGACGTTGCCGTGATCGAGTTGGAGAAACTCGCCGACGGAAAGGCTGTTCTGCAGATCATTGGCGATGAAGATATCTACGGTGTTGAAACGATCATTGAGCCGACGCGGGAAGTCCGCACTTATGCAGGTACTACCACGAACCGGACCGTTGTGAACGTCTGGGCATGGCCGTCTGTTCGGTATGTCTACAGTCCCTACTACGACGGTTGGATGTCTAGTTGGGCATGGCATATGCGTCCGATATGGTGGCGACCCTGGAGGCCCATTGCTTATGTTCATTATCATAGCTATTGGCGCCCTTACTACCCTTACTACTCGGTATACCATACGCACAGGGTAGCGTACGCTCATAGGATCTACTATCCTTACAGAACCTCATCCGTGTTTGTCCATAACAGGCACCGCGATCAGATTTCACGCTACCGGTCCACCCGCCATGATGGTGATCGATACAGGGATCGCAGAAACGATGATGGGCGATCCTATAGCCGGGATGACCGTTCTTCAACCCGCGACCGGGATGAACGGAACAGGCAACCTTCCGCTCCGCGTGAAGATGCGGATCGTACACCCTCCAGAGACCGCGCTTTACCTGGCAATCAACGCAATTACAGCTTGCCGCAAAACAATTCCGATGGTCGTAAGGTTGTTACAGCTCCCCATAACGGTGAGATACGCAAGGAGGCGACCAGTCCCTCTGTGAGCAGAAGCAGATCGTATGAAAGTCCTGCTATAGAGCGATCACCAACAGGTCGGCAGAGTACAACAGGTGACATTCAGCGCAATCCGGCTGGAGTGAAAAGATACGAAACTCCGGATAGACGGCCCGTTACTGCTCCGGCTAACCGTGAGATACACAAAGCGGCGCCGGCTCCTAATGTGAACAGAAGCAGATCATATGAAAGCCCCGCCATAGAGCGTTCGCCGACGCGGCAGCGAAACACGCCCACTAACGTTCAACGGAGTAACAGTGAAGTGAAAAGATACGAAGCCCCGTCGAGAAGCAACGTTCAAAGTAACCGGGAGACGCGTTCACAACCTACACGTTCTTCAAGGGTTGAAAGTAGCAGACCATCGGGAGGTGCTAACATGGAGAAACGATCATCCAATCCGGGATCGACCAGGACGATTGATACGAAGAGGGGAAGACAGTAGGTTCTTGCTGTCACGAAATTGTAGAGAAATTGTAGTAGAGACAAGGCATGCCCTTGCAGTAGAGACAAGGCATGCCTTGTCTCTACTAGCTATTCCTTTACCAAAAACTCCACATAAGTAAAACACTCCGGCACATGCGAATCCCACACGCCGTGCGAACTCCACGCCCAGCCGCCGGAATCTTTTGAAGGTGGCGCATCTTTATAGGTATTGAAGCGCGAAAAATCCATCCGCCAGACATCCCCGTCTTTCGGAGGCAACGCTCTGCCATCGCCCCTGGCAAGGATCTCCATTCCGGACCACGGCAGGGCGAGCTCAACGGTCCATCCCCTGTCGCGATCACTGCTGTCGTTCAACGTGCCATCGATGTGGACAGCTTTTATTAGACCCGGATAATCCCAGTTGAAGAAGCCAATCCTTTTTCCCCGCGGATGGGACCTGTAGCCTACCCCGTTGAATGGCCTGGCTCCTGGTTTCGCGCGATCAAATTCCACCATATGAGCGTAGCCATTGCGTT
>JBBEBN010000352.1:0-12138 GCA_040882305.1 Cyclobacteriaceae bacterium | reverse complement strand
TCACAAAGTATCCTTTCGGGAGTGAGCGTTGACATTAATGCGGTTTATTATTGGAGCATCACCACTCATGATGCTGCCGGCAACCAGTCATCAACAGCCGTATTCCAGTTTGTGGTCCGGTAAACAAAGCGCAAACAGAACGCAATCTTTAATCCTGCGGATCCAGGTCCCGCTTTCCCAGGAGGAGGACGGAAGAAAAGAAGATCGCGTAAGAGTAAAACTTTCGGGTAGTACGATGAGGGAGGCCTCCCTTTTACAGCGGTCCTACTTCCCCTCGCCGCCATAATCCAAAAATATTCTCCTCAGATCCTTCTCATCTACGCGCACATTGCGCTCATAAGCATCCAGCTCAAGCAGTACGATCCGCGGATCGCTCATCGCGGCGCGCAACTTCTCTATGTCCTTGTCGAATTCAGGATTGCGCCGGATGGATTTCAAGGCGTACTTCCGCGCAAATTCATCGCCGGCAGTTTGAATTTTGTTCCGGATGTCAATGCTGATCCTGATGTTGTCCATAATGCGCTCTTTCGAGCGACCTATCACTTCCGTCGCCTCCAGCGTGCCCAGGGTTAATACGGTTGTCCCACCTATTCCTGATACGATCTTGGAATCTTGTTGTGCTTCAATGACCACCGGCGACAGACCGGTCACCGCTCCTAACGAAGCATTAATAATAGACCGGTTCTGCTTGCCCTTTCTCGCACGCTTGTATTCTTTGTTGAGGTCTTTTTGATTCTCATCCAGAAGTTTGACCAGACGGCCCGCTTCCAGAAGATAATTCCTGTATTTCGCGTACAGTTGCGCATCCTTTTTGATGAGGTTCTCCGCATCAGTGACTCTGATCCTCGCTTTCCGCTGCGTCCTGTTGTTGGACTTATCAACGACAAAAAATATCACCTCGGTGATAAGGGATCCATTCACCTCGTCTACGTAGTCGTATCCGGGTGACCACGTAAATTCATATTGAAGCTGGGTATTGCTCTTGAGCGCAGACTCCGGGACGCGTTTATCGTTTGAAACAAACCCCGCGTAATTCACGTCGTCATCGCCGTTTGGATCGGAAACATAGATCTTCAGGTTTAGGGTCTCATCCTCCTTGATGGTAAACGCCGAATCACCAGGTACGCCGGGTACGAGTAAAATATCAGGAGGAAGATCCTGCTGTGTAGGAGCGAGTTTTATTTTGCCAATCGTTTCGGCCTTCTCAGGCTGATCCTGCACGGTGAACTCAACTTCCAACGGCTCTTTCCTGATCGAAATGAACTGGGTCCTCGACGGATTCCAGCTGAACTGACCCTGCGATGACAGCGCAGCACCTTCGGGCATCTTTGCCAGAATAGATTTAAACACCAGGGGGTCACCGTCAAGATCATAAACAAATTCAGGTGGAAACTGATAGGTGTTGTTGGTGGACTGCTTTACGTAAAACACTGGCATCTCTTCCACAACCGGCGGCCTGTTAACATGACTCACCACAAAAGTGATCGGTTCCCGGATGCGCTTGCTTTGCGCAGCACCTGGCCAACTTGCTTCAACGATGATGGTATAATCCTTCATCCGCGTCACGCGGTCAACCAGGTCGTAGGAAGGTTGCCAGGAAAAATTTCCAAGCGAGTCAAAAGTTATGTTCAGATCCTGTCCGCCTTCAATTGAATAAAGGGCGGGATCAGGGTCGGTGGTCTTTACCTGGAAGGAAAGAGTTTGATTTTCCCTGATAATATTCCATCCGGAGGAATCCGGGAAAATTAACTTTGCGGCGTTTTGGCTGGTAGTTGCATCGGTCCCCTGTGCAAAAGACGACAAATAACTGACGCTAAGAAATATGAATACTAATATCCTGAACCTCTCTGTTTTCATCAGATATGTTTTGGTAAATCGACTGTAAATTTAGTAAGATCAACGCTTGAATGGGGATGCCACGTATTAAAAAGACGCAATCTGCCGACAATTTCTTTCAGAATGTGTTCGAGGTCGCAAAACTTATTCCAAAAGGAAGAGTGACCAGCTATGGCGCCATCGCTCAGTACCTCGGAATGAAGTCCAGCGCCCGGATGGTAGGATGGGCCCTTCACGGTTGCCCGAAGGACGTTCCGGCTCATCGCGTTGTGAACAGTTCAGGACTCCTCACCGGCAAACACCATTTTAAACCGCCCTCCGCCATGCAGCGCTCGTTGGAAAAAGAGGGAGTAAAAGTGAAGAACGATCAGGTACGCAGGTTTAAAGAAATATTCTGGGACCCGACGGTGGAGTTGGGTTGAGGCATTCCTTTTTTGAAAAAATCTCATCCCAAATCCGGAAATTTTTAAGCGGAAATCACCGCGTTGCAACCTGCGGCAATATAAATAATTGCCAAAAAAGACTAAAAATCAACAATATAGCCTGTTTCTGACCTACCCCCCGACCCTGATGTCCCCGGTGCCTGAGCCTGTCGAAGGTCCGGCACGCCTTATGCACTCTATGACCAGGTTAATGGTTAAAACAAGGTTGACAAAATGCAGAGAGTCGTGTCTCTGCAGGGTGCGTAAATGAGGGGTTGGTTTTAGTCTGGGTTAAGGCCATCCGAAAGGGTGGCCTTCCTATTGTTGCCTGTTTCCCGGAAATGCAACTGGTAACAGGCAACTGGGAACCCGAAACCTTCCCTATAACGCTGCAACCCGCTCGCCTCGTTTGCTTATCAGCGCCAGTCCGGTAAAAGTGATCACCCCGTTCAGGAGCAAAAGTTCAAGGCCCAGTCTGTATCCGTTAAAGATCACGGGAGAAAATACGCCGAGGATGTAACAGATTACGGGGGAAAGAATACACACCAGCGGCACGAGCTTATCCCTCACCTGCAATTTGGTGAAGATCCCAAAAGAGAAAAGTCCCAACAAGGGGCCATACGTATAGGCTGCGATGCCGAGCACCGCATCGATCACACTCCTTTCATTGATCTCCCGGAAAATGACAATGATGAGCAAAAACAAAAATGAAAATCCCAGGTGCACAAGAAATTTCTGGTGATGCTTCACATGCTCGGGCTTATCCCTGAAGTTGAGAAAGTCGATGCAAAACGAGGTGGTCAACCCGGCCAAGGCCGAATCTGCACTGGCGTAGGAAGAGGCAGTGATGCCCAGGAGGAAAAAGATCCCGACGACAAGGCTGAATTCCTTCAGGGCGAGCATGGGAAACAATTCATCCGTGTAGGTGGGGATTGGAAAATTGTTTTGCTCGCTGTAAAGGAACAACAGGGCGCCGAGTGTCAGAAAAAGTAAGTTCACGATCACGAGGATGATGCTGAACCAGAACATGTTTTTCTGCGCATCGCCAAGGGTCTTGCAGGTGAGATTCTTCTGCATGATCTCCTGATCCATACCGGTCATGGTAATGGCGATCAGCGCGCCCCCGATGAATTGCTTGAAAAAGAACATGGGTGAGTTCGGATCATCGAAATAAAACATCTTTGAATATTTGCTCTCCTGGATGGCGTCGATCATTTGCGGGAAGGACATTCCGAGATCATCTGAGATCTGCCAGACAGCAACGCATACCGCTGTCACAAGAAAGAACGTCTGAAACGTATCTGTATATACGATGGTTTTAATGCCCCCTTTGATGGTATAAAGCCAGATCAAGACCAACGTTGTAGCAACCGTCACAAAAAAAGGCACACCCCATGCATCGAACAGGAAGAGCTGCAGTACCGCGGCTGCGAGATAAAGCCTCAGGGCCGAACCAAGTGTGCGGGAGATGAGGAAGAAAAATGCCCCTGTCTTGTAGGACCAGAAATTAAATCTCTTTTCGAAGTAAGTGTAAATGGAGATCAGGTTGAGCCTGTAGTATAGTGGCATCAACACGCCGATGATGACCCAATAGCCCAGGAGGTATCCCAGCACCACCTGAAAGTAGCCGAAGCCGACAGCCCCCACATTACCCGGAACACTGATGAATGTGACGCCTGAAAGCGATGATCCGATCATTCCGAACGCCACCAGGTACCAGGGAGACTGCCGGTTGGCCGTGAAAAATGTCGTCGTATCCGCTCCCCGGGAGGTAACAACGGAGATGAGGATGAGAACGGCAAAATAAGCGATCAGGATGGAAACGACGAGGATGGGTGTCATGGCAATAAAAGGGGTGTCACCGGGCTAAATAAAATGCCAATGAAAAAGGATTTGGGTATAATTCCAAATCGGGGTCCCGGACCGCGGCCCTAAAAAAGCAAAGGATACCTGTTTGCGAACTTTATAATCTTCAAAATGTTTAACTTTGTATCCAAATTTAACTTTTTTGGCAGTGCAGTAAACGACCGTGGACTGTCGACCGTTGACAATAAACTCATCATGACTATGAAACCTGCCCATCAGCAAGAAGTATTAGTGGATGTTATGGAAGCTGTTGAAACCACCGATCTCATGGATCTGGTCATCTTCAATGACGATGTCAATACATTCGACCACGTAATAGCCACTTTGATACGGGTGTGCAAGCACACACCTGAACAGGCTGAACAATGCACTTTTCTGATCCATCACAAGGGCAAGTGCGCGGTGAAATCCGGCAGCTTTGAATTTTTGCGTCCGTTCCGGGAGGCCATCTGCGAAGCTGGCATCGATGCCCGCATCTTATAATATTATTTAGAAACACACGTGGACTTTCCTTCCAAACTAATTGAAGAGGCCGTTAACCAGATCTCGAAACTTCCGGGTATCGGGAAGAAAACCGCTTTGCGACTGGTGCTGCACCTGATCAAGGAAAAGCCGGAGAGTACACTGTCACTCACGGAGGCCTTAAACAACCTGAGGTCTCAGATCAGATTCTGCAAGCACTGTTTTAATATTTCCGACAGCGAAGTATGTCACATCTGCACCAGCCATAAGCGGGAGCGGTCGATCGTCTGCGTGGTGGAGGATACCCGCGACGTGATGGCCATCGAAAACACCGCGCAATACACAGGATTGTACCACGTGCTGGGTGGAGTGATCTCGCCTATCAATGGCATCGGACCTGGCGACCTGCGCATCGAATCGCTCATAGGGCGGCTCAACAGCGGGCAGTTACAGATCAAGGAAGTCATTCTGGCGCTCAGTCCGACCATGGAGGGTGATACCACCGCATTCTATATCAACAAAAGGATCAAAGACCTGCCTCTTAAGATCAGTGTGATCGCGCGGGGGGTACCCGTGGGCGGGGATTTGGAATATGCAGACGAGATCACGCTGGGTCGCAGCATTCTCGGGAGGACGCTGTTCAATTAGTAGAGACAAGGCATGCCTTATCTCTACTAATTGCCTCTACCTCAGGCGGAAAAACCAACAAGCCTTCTTCATAGTTCGGCAAGAAAGTGTTTTCTTTGCGTCGCAAAATCAACACCCCATATGAATCAATTATCAGATCGCATCAACGCCATTGAGGAATCAGCAACCCTGGCCATGGCCGCCAAAGCCCGTGAATTTAGAAACAAGGGCATTGACGTCATCGGCCTGAGCCTGGGTGAACCGGACTTTAAGACACCCAAACACATATGTGAGGCTGCGAAGAAAGCGATCGATGAGGGAAAGTACTTCGCCTATCCGCCTGTGGCCGGATATCAGGATTTACGTGAAGCCCTTGCCGCGAAGTATCAGAAAGAAAACAATGTGCCGTACAAGGTGGAAAATATTGTGGTATCCAACGGTGCAAAGCAATCCATTGCCAACGCCATGCTGGCCTTGCTGAACGCTGGTGACGAAGTGATCGTCTTTTCACCTTATTGGGTGAGCTACGATGCGCTGGTAAGATTGACAGAAGCAACTCCCGTTGTCGTGAAGGGCGGAATCGAAAATGACTTCAAGGTAACTGCCGCCCAGGTGGAGAAAGCCATCACGCCGCAGACAAAAGCGATCATTTATTCTTCTCCGTGCAATCCGACCGGGACAGTATTTACGAAAAAGGAACTTGAAGGGATTGCGCAGGTGGTTGTGAAACACAATTTGCTCGCGATCGCCGATGAAATTTACGAGCACATTAATTTCACCGGAGAGCAGGTGAGCATTGCAACTTTTCCGGGTATGTTCGAAAGAACCATTACCGTCAACGGGTTTGCGAAGGGTTTCGCTATGACCGGATGGAGGGTGGGTTACATTGCCGCGCCGAAATGGATCGCGGATGGCTGTAACAAAGTTCAGGGTCAGATCACTTCCGGCATTTGCACCATCTCACAACGCGCAGCGCTCGCAGCCATTACAGGCGACCTTACACCGACTCAAAAAATGGTAGCGGAATACCGCCAGCGCAGGGAGATCGTATATGGATTGTTAAAAGAAATTCCCGGTGTAAAATCAAATTATCCTCAGGGTGCATTTTACTTCTTCCCCGACGTGAGCCATTACTTCGGAAAATCTGACGGCAAGAGAAAAATTCAGAACGGCGATGATTTTTGTCTTTACATGCTGGAAGAGGCGCATGTTTCCCTGGTACCGGGCGGTGCGTTTGGTGATGAAGATTGCGTCAGGCTATCATATGCCGCCTCCGAAAAAGATCTGCGCGAAGCATTGAAGCGTATGAAGGATACCCTGGCTAAGCTGAAATAACTTCGGCGATGCGCTCTTTGGCGCTGTTAATCCTTGCATCGAGGGCATTAAAGAAAATATTGCGTTCCTTTTCACCAGTCGTGCTGAGCACCGCTGACCGGTCTACATAAGAGCGTATATCTTTTTCGGTTTGCTCACAATAGGACTGGTGCGTGGTCGAAATTACCGCGATCATATTGTGGGGTATAAAAACAATCCTTTGGTTGTTTACCTTGAACAGCACGGTATTGTCGGCCAGAAGAATTTCGTTTTTGTATAACCTTAGCTTTCCACTCCTGTCATCTTTTAGTCCATTGAGGGCCCAATGCTTTACTCTCGTCAGCAGAGAACGAAAAACCTCGCATAGGTGAAGACCTTCTTCACGATCCTCAAAGAAGCCGCATCTATGGTAGAATTCTATTTGGTTCAACGTTACATCGACGCAATCCTCCGTCCATATTTCTGTACTGTCGATCCGGGAATAATACTCCCAAATGTCAGAGACAACCTGAAGGTACTCTTCCGGGACGGCCGAATGTTTGTATTTCCCTGTTTGATAAGCAGGGTAGTAAAACATTGACTTCATCCAGAAATACATCTTAAACGACGCCAGTTCCGGCGAGTGAAAATAGTACAACAGTGGGATATCTTTGCCAGAGCACAAAATATTTTTCTCGGCAGCATCGCACATCATGGCGAGATTACGCCGCAAAGTTTTTATCCAGTCGAAAAGTGTATAGCCCTCGTGGCTGATAATCCGCTGTCGAAAGTTTACCCTTTCAGGGGACGGGGAAAGCAGTGCATCAATAGAGAAATGAAAGTGAATGCAGAGTTTTTGGACCTCTTCCAGGGAAAGTACTGTATCTCCGCGCATCCTTCTGTAAATGCTGTCGGTACTGAGGCCCAACAGTTGAGCGATTTCATCTGCAAAAGAACCCGGTCGGCCGGAAACCTTTTTTAATTCGTCGAGAAAGCGTTTTTGGAGATCCATATCAGCTGATTCTCTGCCTTAAATTCCTGATCTTCGCTTCGATCCTGTTAAAGAACTTGAGTCTTTCCTTTTCTCCAGTCCCGCTGATCTTGGTTGCTTTATTGAGTAAATTTCGAAGGTAGGTTTCAGTCTGGCGGCAAAAGGACTCCTGTATCGTGCTGAGCACGTTCAGCGTGTTGTGGTTAATGAAAACGGCATGCTTATTCCCCATTTTAAAGAGGAAAGTATTATCCGCGATAAGGATTTCATTTTTGAACAGGTGAAAATGTTCGTTCCCTTCAGTAAAGTAGCCCGCCGCTGCGCAGTCTTTGATCTCCATTACTACATTCAGCAACTCATCGCACAGGTGCTGGCCCTGCAGAGGGCTGTTGAAAAAACCGCAATCATGGTAAAACTCGATCTGGCGAAGGGATGCATGGATGGTGTCTTCGCTCCATAGTTCCGTGCGTTCGATCCTCGTGAACTTCTCATTGATCCTTTTTCCCAGCGCCAGCAACTCCCTGGGGACGAGTTCAGGCCGGAAGTTCTCGCTGTTGTAAATGCCGTACCTGAGAATGGACTTCATCCAGAAAAACATCTTAAAGGCACATAACTCAGGCGTCTTGAAATAATAAAAGATTGGAATATCCTTGGCAGAGATGATCATCTCCCGTTCGGAATGGCCTGCCAGCATATCAAGGTTATCGTTAATGGATAGCAGCCACTTCTCAAAGGTAAAATCCTCTTCGGTCACAAAACGGTTATGAAAAGAAACAATTTCGGCCGAGGGCGAAATGATCTCATCCAATGACATTCTAAAATGTTTGCATATGGCGCTGACCTCATCCAGTGATAAGATGGTCTCGCCCCGTATCCGGCGATAAGCGCTATCCCGGCTGATCGAGAGGATCTCGGCCAGGTCATCCGCAAAAGCTATATGAGATGGTAGTGATTTCTTAACCTTATCCAAAAACACGGATTGAATGCTATTGTTGGTCATAGCGAAGGCAGGTGGGGGATTAACCTTTTAATATTAATCAATTTCCCCGCATTTGCAAAAAATGCCACCCAACGCAAGTCCGGGTTCAAAACCTGTGAATAAACGCAAATCTATCTTTTTGAAGACACGAAGAATGAAATCGTGCCTGCCCGCAGCTGATGCACTTTTGAATCATGAAAAAAATAATGAAAACAAAATCATTGAAATCCTCCATGCTCCGGATCGTCATTATCGGTGCATTGAATCACGCCCAATTTCAGGCCTTGCATTCCCACTACGAAATTTTTTATTCTGAACATCCTGAAGACGGGTTGTTGCAGGCGCGTCTGCATAAACCGGATCTCATTATCAATTCCTGTCAACAGGAAAATAATTTCAGGATACAATTGAAAAAACATTCCCGTACGCGCGGTATTCCCGTGCTGGCGACTATCCCCCGCGAAGACGTGTGTGTCCAAAAGATTTTCTTTTTCAGCGGATGCGATGATTTCATCAGGAGTCCATTTGAAGAGCAGGAACTTCTCGTCCGTGTTCAGGTGCTGCTGCGCAACCGGGTGTACTTGCAAAAAAAGTATATAGATTTCAGGCCGGAGGCTGACTTTGAATCCAGTCCTGAGCATTTCCTGAAATGTATCAAAAATATTGTAGAACAGAATCTCAACAAATCCCTATTTGGAGTGTCAGAGCTTGCCGTCGAGGCGGGAGTAAGCCAGCCTCAGTTATACAGAAAACTCATTGCGCTTACGGGTTTTTCTCCGAACGGATACATCCGTCACATCCGGCTGAAGCACGCTGCGCTCCTTTTATCGGCGCGTGCGGGCAATGTTTCTGAAATCGCCTGCAGGGTTGGATTTTCCAGCCAGTCATACTTTGCAAGGTGTTTTAAGGCTGTACACCATCAGAATCCCAAACGCTGGTCCGGAGTGCTGTAACTACGTCGAAGATCCTGTCATGGAAAGTCGCGGATGGAGGCAGGCGTCGATTAATTTTCTTCAAACTGCGCCTTCAGCGGTGCGTGCTTCTCAAGGTCCAGGAGGATCTGTTGATCCAGTGGTGTTTCCTTGATCACGTTGTAGTTATCCCAGAAATCTTTGTTGTAAGGACGATCCTGAAACTGCAATCCGTAGTTTCGCATTTTCTCTGTCGACCTGATGCGCCCTTTGGCATTGGATGTGACTTTATTGATGAGCAATTGCTGAAACAGTTCCGTCTCAAACTTCAGTGTGTTCGTCTGACTGTCATACCAGTTTATCTTTGAGGCGATGCTGATAAAGCTGGGATACATCTTCCCCTGAAACTTGCGGTAATCTATTGACTTCTTGATGCCCGCAAATTTACTGTATAGGTCATTGCGCCTACCCAGGTAATCATCTTCAAAGCCCTGTTCGAAATCCATATGGATGATCGAGAAGTCTTCCGTATCAATATATAGTCTCATGAAATAATCCCCTTTGTAAGAAATCACATACGTGCTGTGCTCATTGTAAAATGAATTTTTCTCGCGGATCATTTTGGAGAACACTGCTTCGCCATCCTGAAAGTGGCGGTAGCGGATATTGTTGTGAAGTAAAAGATCTTCCAGCAGATTATCCTGATCGAAATACGTGGTGAAGCGACTCTCGTAACCAAGGCTTTGCCTTACCTCTATCAACCGAACACTCTCGCGAAGTTTGTATTTATTCCGCGGTTCGGTGTAACTGTCGTCGTAAATCTTTACGGCAGCCTCCAGGAGGGAAATATATGTTCCGCCGACCTTTTTTACGTCGCGGTAAAAGCCATCCAGCAGGAATGGTTGCATGGGGTAGTTTTGCTCTATCCGCGTCAGCGCGATATCCAGAATATCGTGCGCGAGCATCGTATCTGAAACGACAACCTCCTCCAGCATGATGGGAGATTTATCCAGTTTTATCACCTGGGGTACGCCTGTCAAGGACCAGACAGGCGCCTCGAAATTTTTGTAACCGAGCATGCTGATCACCATCACTTCATTCCGGTATTCAGCGGGCATATGAAAATCAAACTCCCCGTGACCATTGGAGATGGTTCCGATGGCGATGGATTTCAAGCCGACCGACGCGTAACCCAGGGGCTCGTTCGTCTCTTTGTCGACCACCTTTGCCGATATGGTAATATCCTGGGCGAAGCCCAGAAGGGGAGCGGCGAAAAACAATATTAAAAACAGTTTTTTTTCCATAAAATCCCTTCTAAGATGGTCATTTGGGGCTTTTTTTCAAATGCTATGTAGGATAATCTGCACATTTGAATATTTATCGTCCTGAAGCCCGATTTGAACGCCCGCCCGAAAGAATTCATTCTGGCGGGCACCGTTCGGTACGGGCGGGCTTTTGCTTTTCATTGCTTAACTTTACGACAAAATTTTACCCATTGAAAATTTTTGAAGACATACCACGCGTTTGGAAGAGGGCCTATCTCCTGTTGTGCTTCTGGTATGCTATCAACTATTCTGTGGGCACATTTTTGGAGTATAAACTGGAAACCCCTTACACTTATATTTTCTGGAATGCCTTGTATCTCTATGAGGCCCTTTGTGTGCTGATCATCGCCATCTTTTTCTACTGTAACTGGCTGTTCCGGTACAATGTTTATATACAGATCACCGGTCACGCCTTTGGCGTAATGATACATTTCCTGATCATAGGAAGTCTTTCTTATTATTGGGAGGACTATGTAGAGGGATTTCAGTATTATGAGAACTGGAAAGACCACCTGCTGCAATTGTTAAAATGGGAGGGCTTGCATTATCACGACCAATATATCATTACGGTTGGCGTCTATTACGTGATCCGCTATTTCCAGGGATTGCAAAAGCAGGAGGAAGAAAAAAGCGAATTAAACATCAAGAATCGGGAAATGCAGATATCTTTGCTGAAATCTCAGATAAACCCACACTTTCTATTTAACACCCTGAATTCGATTAATACCCTGATCGGTTCCAGCAAGGAACAGGCACGGCGGGTAATCACGCAATTATCGGATATTTTCCGGTATGCACTGGATTCGCACGGTGATCAAATGGTCCGATTGATCCATGAGCTGGATTTTATTGACAACTATATCCGGATCCAGCAAGTGCGCTTTGGCGACAGGCTCAAGTTTGTGAAACAGGTGGATTTCTCCTGCCTGGGTGTAAGAATACCACCGATGATCCTGCAGCCTCTCGTGGAGAATTCTGTTAAATATGGCATTGCGCCCAAAGACGATGGCGGAACGATTGTGTTGACGGTAAAACGGTTTAACACAATGATATTCTTCGAGGTAAAGGACGACGGACTGGGATCGAAAGCGAAGCAGGTCATGGACGGCAGCTCCAGCGGTGTCGGTGTAAAAAATACGGACCAGCGGCTCAAAAGCATCTTCGGCCCAGGTTCAGGTCTGCGGATCCGGTCCAATGAGTGGGGTTATTCTGTAAGTTTTTTCATTCCCTTCGAGGAGGACACAACCCACGCCCCCGAGGAAGTCAGGGAAGAGATCAAGATAAAGGCCGGATGATCCCGGGATAAGGCCGCTAAGAAAACTTTATTAAGAAAAAACTTTTTAAACCACTAATATTGCAACCAAAACAGATCAATCAAATCAAATAATAGCCAATGAATATTACTTGTGTTATAGTTGACGATGAA
>JBBEBN010000351.1:0-12201 GCA_040882305.1 Cyclobacteriaceae bacterium | reverse complement strand
CCAGCGCCACATCCCCGGCTCCCTCAAGGGAGAGCAGACTCATCGGCTCGTCGTTGAGTATCAGACTGTACGGATTATCGTTCACAATGAGAAATTGATTTTCGCGAGCCAGGTCAACGAGTTCTTTTAATTCCCTGCGCGACGCAGTGCGGCCAGTGGGCATGTGCGGAAAATTGATCCACATCAATTTCACTTTTGAAAGGTCGCTGCGTTTGAGCGCCTCTACATCAATTCCCCAATTGAGTTCCTCTTTCAGATCATAAGGTCTCAACCTGGCGCCTACCAGGCTGGCGACGGAAGAATATGTAGGATAACCCGGATTTGGAATGAGTACCTCTTCGCCTTCATTCACAAATGCCATAGAAATGTGCATGATGCCTTCCTTTGAACCCATCAGGGGAAGGATCATCGACTCAGGATCCAGGGGTGTGCCATAAGTTTTGATGTAAAAATCAGCGATTGCCTTCCTGAAGGCCGGAATGCCCTTGTAATTCTGGTATCCGTGATTCGCAGGATTCCTCGCCGAGGCAATCAGGGCGTCAATGGAATTGGATGACGGAGCCTGATCTGGACTTCCAATCCCAAGATTGATCACACGCACCTCACCTGAATCCAGACCACGGACCTCGGCCAGCTTTCTGCTGAAGTAGTACTCCGCTACGTTTGCAATCCTGTTTGCTGTGTGTATCATATTTGCTGTCGGCTGCGGTGTATAGAGACGCCCAATGTTTAATATTCAATCTTCGCTTTTTTATATTCGCCCAGGATATTGAGGTTTTTCACCTTTCTTAATATCAGGTTGATGGCATCGTCATAGTTTTTCCTTTTTTTCCATTCAACATCCACGTGGATGGAATATTCACTGGGTTTACCAATGATGGGAATGGACTGTATTTTAGTGAGATTGATGTTGTTGTTCCTGAATACCATGAGAGTTTCTGCCAGGCTTCCCACCTCGTTGGCGACTTCAAAACTCAGGGACGCCTTATTGCTCTCGATCCGGTCATTGCCTCTTTTCGACAGGATCAGGAACCGGGTGAAGTTCCTTTTATGTGTTTCTATTTTTTTCTCCAGTATCTCCAGTCCATATTTTTTGGCGGCGAATTCGTTGGCAATGGCAGCGGTGTCCTTCAACTTCAATTCCTTCACACGTTTTGCTGAAAGGGCCGTATCATCGCTTTCCCTGACCTCCACGCCGCTGAGCGACTGAATGAATTCCGCGCATTGACGTATAGCCATAGGGTGAGATTCAATGACCTTGATATCCTCGCGTTTCACACCGGGCAGGGCCAGTAAATGCATATGGATTGGGAGGTACAACTCGCCGATGATGGTGAAATGATAACTCTGGAGGAGAAAATAATTCGGCAGGATACTCCCGGCGATCGAATTCTCAATAGCCATGACGGCATAATTCGATTCACCCTTATCGAGGCTTTCGCAGAGATCATGAAAGGACAGGCATTCCACCGTATCAATTTGTGCTGATCCTCCAAAAAAGGTCAAGGCTGCTATCTCGTGAAAGCTCGTAGCGATTCCCTGGATGGCTACACGCATTTTTTCCGGGGTGACCTCTTTTGCAGGCCTTGTTGCACCATTGGTGCGGGGGACTTTCACTGGTTTCCTGGCCTTTTCCATACTCTGCTATTCAGAGAAAATTTTGTTTACTTCATCTTGGCCTGCCACCGGTTCCGGCGAAAGCAGGCATAAAAAAAGTCCCGGTTTTCCGGGACTTCTCTGAGCTATTTGTTATTTTTTTACAACAACACGCTACTCCTAAAGTCCCGACCGGGTCTTAAAGTAGTAGTAAAAATAAAAAAATATGTTGCCGCTTTTCATTTCGCTTCTTGAGAGCGCTAAGATAAAAAGTTTTTGCTCTTCCAAGCAAGCGCACCTCACGCTTTCTTAAATTTATTTTGGTAAACTAATGGTTGTTAGGGGTATCCTGGCGTGCCATTTCCCATCCGATCATACTTTTCTTCCTGGCCGGACTCCATCGATATTCACCTGAAATGCCATCCTTGCGGATGACCCGATGACAGGGAATCAGGTACGCAATCGTATTCGATCCAACGGCAGAACCAACGGCCCGCACCGCCTTTGGATTGTTGATCTTCCTGGCGATGTCCTGATAAGTGGTAACTGCGCCGGCCGGAATGCGCAGCAAAGCTTCCCAGACTTTAACCTGGAAATTGGTACCCTTCACAAAAAGATGAAGTTTTCGCGCCGAACCGGAATCAAAGACTTGCGCAATAAATTCTTTTGTCAGCGAATGATTCTCGTGAAATACGGAATTATACCAGGATGTTTTCATTTCTTCAAGCGTATGACGGCCATCCTCCTCTGTGTGGGTAAATGAAAACCAACATATGCCCCTTTCGGTGATACCGATCAGCGCGTTGCCAAAAGGCGTCTCATGAAAACCGTATTCAATGCGGATCCCCGCACCTCGAAGTTTGTATTCTGCAGGGGTCACTGCCTCCAGGGTGGTAAACAGGTCGTATACTCGCGATTGACTCGAGAGCCCTGCAGCGGCCGCCGCTTCCTCAATATTTTGTGACAACTGAAGTTTCTCCTTCAGGTAATCAGTGGTGAGATATTGGAGAAATCTTTTCGGGCTGATGCCCGCCCATTCTGTAAAAATGCGTTGAAAATGAAAGGGACTGAGATGAACCTTCTCAGCCACCTCCCAAAGTTCGGGCTGGTGCTGAAAGTTTTGCTGCAGGTACTGAATAGCCTGTTCGATCCGCTGGTAATTGATATGGTTTTTTTCGGTTGTCAAGATCATAAAAGTATCATTTATGATTCAAAATTGCTGCTCTTTACAAAGAATCTCAACCCGGATCTTGCGGATCTGAAGAGGGAAAAAGGCATAAAGTTCCACAAATTGTGCTCGCCAATAGCGACGCCTTCTGGAAACTCAACTTATATTTCACTAGCTTTATTGATATCAAAACCCACTATTATGAAACGGTTCATCATCCTCGTTTTGTTCGTGGCGGTTGCCCCGAATGCCCTGTCCCAGCAAGACTGGGACGCCGTTAAGGTTACATCTGAACGTGTGAGAGACAATATTTATATGTTGAAAGGGTCCGGGGGCAATATTGGTGTCCTCACGGGCGAAGAGGGAGTGGTGATGATCGATAACCAGTTCCTCCAGCTCGGAGACAAGATCAGGGATGCCATCGCTGCCCTTGATAAAGGGCCCATCCGTTTCACACTTAATACCCACATCCATGGCGACCACTCAGGCAGCAACGAATACTTTAAACAAATCGGTTCAACAGTTGTCGCACATGATCTCGTACGTGAAAGAATGATCAAACAACCGCGCGATAAGGATGCCTGGCCCGTGGTCACTTTTCCAAGCAGGCTCAATCTGCATCTGAATGGCCAGGATGTTGAATTGATCCATTTTGAGCCCGGTCACACAGACGGAGATGTGATCATTCACTTCAAACAGGCAAACGTCTTTCATATGGGTGATCTTTTTGTCAGGTATGGCTATCCGTACATTGATATTTCCAACGGAGGCAATATCAATGGTCTGATCTCCAATGTGGAAAAAGCACTTGAGCTCATGGATGAAGAATCGCTTATCATTCCCGGACACGGCGAGCTTTGCAAAAAAGACGAAGTGAAGAAATACAGAGACCGTTTGGCAAATATCCGCAATAAGGTCGCCTCTGCCTTAAAGGAGGGCAAAAAACCCGAAGACCTGGCAGGGCTTGGCATCACCAATCCCTATGATGAGGAATGGGGGAAAGGTTTTATCAAAGGAAAAGATTTTGTCATCACCGTAGCTGCCGGACTTGCATCGAAATAGCCATTGGTCATTAGTCATTATTAGTCATTATTAGTCATCAGCCTGCCCGACGAAGCTTGGGTGGAAATGAGCGCCGCAGCGTTAATCTGAGGGATCAATCTCCATCGTTCAATTGCAGAATTGTCAAATTGCATAATTGATTTTAACTCGCGTCATGAAAAATTATTCCCATAGTGTAACGCAACCCTTGCTTCACAGGACTAACGCCGTGTTTCATTTTTGCGCGATAGTATCCCTTTGATCCTTTAACCGGTCGGAAGTTCGTTGTAAAGATCACAGCATCGCCCTGCTGCGGAATGACAACTTCCGCACGGGATTGCGCGCGCGGAAGTTGTTCGACAAATACAAGTTCCCCTCCTTCATAATCCCTGCCTGGCTGCGTCAGTATGAAAACCACTTGAAAAGGAAAAAATATTTCGCCATAAATATCCTGGTGCAAGGTGTTGTATCCTCCACCCTCATAACGCAGCACGAGGGGTGTTGGCCTTTTCTGACCTTTTGAATGGCACAAAGAAAGAAATTCAGGCAAGCGAGACGGATAACGGGTGTCAACGCCCAAACGATTCATCCACTCATTGGCCAAAGGCACCAGCGGTTCGAAAAATTCTTCGCGGAGGCTTTGAATCAACGCGGGCAACGGATAACCAAAATATTTATATTCCCCCATCCCAAAACGATACCGCTGCATGTTGATGGTGCTGCGAAACAATGTCTCTTCCTGATAGAGGTCGCATATATCAAGACATTGCTTTTCCGGCAGCACTGAAGGTATCCGGACAAATCCCCGGCTGTCGAGGCTTGCACGTGCCTGGTCCCAGTCCACACTTATTTTTCTTTCCATATTTGAATTTGCGAAATGTCAGGAGATGTCTCAACCCGAATCTTGCTGACCGCCCACGACAAATAGGATTTAAAAAAAGATTAAGGGAAGTATTTTCAAAAGATAATCATATTTGCCGACCGGTTAATTGAACCGGGGACAACAATACCATCCATGCTTTTAACTACCCCACGTGAATTTTCTTTTCAACTTTGTCTGGATTTTCTTAAACGATCACCAAAAGAACTGCTCCATCGGATCACAAACGATGGTGTGATCAAAGCACTGCACACAGGCGATGAAGTTGTTGTTTTCAAAGTATCCCAGGAAATTGAAGCCTTGAAAACTTCTTTCCTTACACCGGAACCGAATGCGCTGGTAAAAGAGATGGTGGCAACCTATGTGCGCGAATGGTTCGATCTGGACACGGACCTGCAGCCATTTTACAAGCTTGCGGAAAAAGACACATTTCTGAAGGATCTCGTCAACAGGTTTTACGGATACAGGATTGTGGGCCAACCCGACCTGTTTGAATCACTCGTCTGGGCGGTACTCGGACAGCAGATCAATCTTGGATTTGCTTATACCCTCAAAGAGCACTTTGTTCGAAACTTCGGTGAAAGGGTTGCTGTGGGTGACCATGAGTATTTCTTGTTTCCCTCGCCTCCTACCGTTGCTGTAATCACGCCCGAAAAACTCCTGGCGCTTCAGTTCTCAAAACAAAAAAGCCAGTACACCATCGGGATCGCAGAAGCATTTGCTGCCGGAACGCTTTCGAAAGAACAATTGAAAGGACTGCCCTTACAGGAAGCGAAACACCAGCTCATGAAAATCAAAGGCATCGGCAACTGGACAGCGAACTACGCGCTCATGAAGACTTTTCATTACCCCAATGCTTTTCCCCTGGAAGACGCCGGGCTTCACAACGCCATCAGAAACCTGAAGAAGCTCGACCGCAAACCCACGCTACCGGATGTGGTGAAGATCTTCAAGAAATACAAAGGATGGGAGGCGTATGCGACGTTGTATTTCTGGAAGAGCTTGTGACAGTTGCCGGCCGGCTGACCACTCACGACCTCGGTCGATGCTGTTCCAGAAAGATCCACTCTACGTGTTTGGCCAGTCCGTCAATGTCGGGATACATCGAAGCGGAGTTGATGCCAAAATTATGGAGGCGTCTTTTGCACTCGCCGAAACATTTGCTCTCAATTTTGATCTTGAATAGCCGGTCGCGGTAATCTTTGTTATGCTCAAAGGGCACAAACTTCTTGCCCGCATTGGATTTGTGAATAGTAAACCATCCAAACTGTGCCGAGATCCTCTTGGTGATGTGGTTTGGTTTGAAGACCTTATTCCCGGCCCCGCTGAAAGGATCCTTGTCTTCAGTGGAATTGATGATATCTTCCTTGGGGACATTAAATCCCCACACTACAGAATAATCCGCAAGCGCCGTGTCAGTTTGAGGTGACATGGAAAACCAGAGGGCGATGAGCGGATTTTCCGTCCAGTCCAACAGGCGCGTAGCCATACCATGATGCTGGGCAAGCGCCAGCCAATCCCAGGAGTTCCCCGGATGGTACTCGATTAAATGAATACTGCGCCTTTGAAAGTCCTCGAGCATCTCGCGTTCTATCTGCTCGACATTTGGAACATCGTATCGCGCAATTTTGGGAAGCAGGGTTTTGTCCTGGTTTTGCCCCCGATAAAGGGTGAACTGGTAATCCGGAATATTCAAAAGGATATCCTGGTATTCCTTAAAACTTGAAACGCTAAATGTCTGGTAACCCTGGTCCATTCAGTAATCAGTAATCAGTAATATCAGTAATCAGTAATCAGTGTAATGTCTTACGGGCTTTAAGGAATTCAAGGCTTTTGGGTATCTGAGATACCGACCGGGACGATTCGTCTTCGATGAAATAATGTTTCACTCCTGCTTTTTTCGCTTCCGTCATGATTTCGGCAATTCCCACGTCACCCGTGCCCAGAACGACATTTGTTTCCACGTCGGCGTGCCCATTCTGGTTCCCCTCTGTTCCATGTTGCCGATCCTTCAGGTGCATGAGCAAAAATCTCCTGGGATATTTTTTCAGCAAAGCGACCGGATCGTGGCCCGGGTGTTTTACCCAGAAGACATCCATTTCAAAATTCAGGTATCGCGGGTCGGTTTCCTTTACAAGGAAATCAAAGAGCGTTCCGCCCTGGTAGGGCCGGAATTCATATCCATGGGGATGATAGCAGAGGGAGAGGCCATTTTCCGCCAGCAGCTTTCCCGCCTTATTAAAAACTTCGACCGCTCCTTTCACATGGTCGACGGTAAAGACATCATTTTCGTGCGGGATCCCGAAGCAGACCACATATTTGGCGCCGAAGGTTTTTGCATTTTCAATGGCAGATTGGGGATCTTCCTTCAGTTGTTTGTAGTCGGCCCCAACACTTACCAGCTTCAGTTTATTATCCCTGAGAAGCCTCTTGAACTCATCGGTTGTCAGGCCATAGGTTTCTCCTCCTTCAATTTCGCTGATCCCCCAACTTTCAACGAGGTCCAGCGTTTCGGGAACTCCCGTCTTAAACTCGTTTCTCAAGCTGTACAGCTGCAGTCCGATTTCCGTTTTTTGCGCCCTGAGGGGCGAAGAAAAGACCATAAAAATAAAGGCTACCAGTAAAAAATATTTTTTCATAACCAGATAATTAATGATCTGTAATATAAAATTTTTTCCCGGCAGCGGAACGGAAAGTCAAAGAAATACCCACCCGATTTCGACAGAAAACTCGATTCTGGCCGATTTCCGCAAGCTTAAAAAACAAAAGGATGTATTTCTTTGTGGCTTTCTGGGTTTCTGGCCGCGAAAGCATCTTAAATTTTTTTTACATTCTGCTTGAATCCTTTCAACAAAAGCCGCAACATCGCTGGCTGAAGAACCATCATGCGACAAAAATTATTAAGCGAAGGGGCAAAAGAGCTGAGTTACGAGATCCGTGAGATCGTAAAGAAGGCCGAACAGGTCAAAAATCTCGGCCTGGAGATCTCGTGGGAAAACATTGGAGATCCCATCCAGAAGCATCATAAACTTCCTAAGTGGATAAAAGATATCGTTGCGGACCTGGTGCAACAGGACGATGTCTACAGTTATTGCCCTTCAAAAGGGATGCTGGAAACCAGGGAATTCCTTGCTCGTCAGACCAACGGGATGGGCGGCGTACAAATCACCGCCGAGGACATTTGTTTCTTCAATGGTTTGGGCGACGCCATTGCCAAAGTGTATCAGTACATCACTGAAACCTCGCGCGTGATCGGCCCGTCACCTGCCTATTCGACGCATTCAAGTGCCGAGGCTGCCCATGCCAACCATGACCCGCTCACGTATAAGCTGGATCCCGACAATCACTGGTATCCCGACCTGGACGATCTCTACAACAAGGTGAAGTACAATCCCAATATTGTGGGCATACTCATTATCAACCCCGACAATCCGACGGGAATGGTTTATCCCCTTGACACTTTGAGACGGATCGTGGCGATCGCCAGGGAATTCAAACTATTCCTCGTTGCCGACGAGATCTATATCAATATTACCTATAACGGTGCCCGCGCCTTTTCACTGGCTGAGATCATTGAGGATGTGCCCGGTATTTCCATGAAAGGGATTTCGAAGGAACTGCCCTGGCCCGGGGGAAGGTGTGGATGGACGGAGTATTACAACCGCAACAGGGATGAAGACTTTAACCGATTTTGCCAGGCGCTTGACAATGCAAAGATGATCGAGGTCTGCTCTACCAAACTTCCCCAGCTGGCGATTCCCAGAATCTTCGGTGATCCCAGGTTTAAAACCTACCGTGAAAAAACAAACCAAAACATCGGCAGGCGCAGCAAGATCATCGCGGATATTCTGCATGCGGTACCAGAATTGACCTTTAACGAAACCTTCGGTGCATTCTACAATACCATCATTTTCCGTAAAGGGGTATTGAAGCCCCACCAGAAAATAGACGTCACCATCCCGGCGATAAAAAGCCTGGTGGAAAGCTGGACAAGAGAAAGTCTTCCCCTGGACAAACGATTCGTTTACTATCTGCTAGCGGCAAAAGGCGTGTGTGTCGTACCAATATCCTCTTTTTGCTCTGAGCTTGAAGGTTTCAGGGTGACACTGCTTGAGGAAGATGACGAAGCGCTTGTCAGGACGTTTGAGGCGATCCGGGACGGCATTGTCAGTTATATTCACTCATAGCCGGATCTTTCTGTAGAAGGTTGTCCTCATTTCAGGACAGGCAAGCAGCGTTATCGATGGTATGATTTTGAAACGAGTCACTTCTCAACGGTGATGTTTTATATGGGAAGACTGGAAGATTTCAAACATTCTTTAGGAGCATCCGAAAAAACCGAAACTTCTTTACTTGAGCGTTATTTTTCCGTCAGGAAATACAGCGAGTTCATATGTGAACCACTGGCAATTGAAGATTACGTTGTACAGCCGGTTGAGGATGTAAGCCCCCCGAAGTGGCATCTTGGCCACACCACCTGGTTTTTCGAGGAGCTGATCCTTTCAAAGTACCTCAATCAATACAAGCGTTTTCATCCCCGCTATTCATTCATCTTCAACAGTTATTATGAGAGTGTTGGTGAACGGGTATCAAGAGCAGACCGCGGTAATTTATCCAGACCCACCGTTGACGAAATACATGAATACCGGGCTCATGTGGACGAAAACATGATCCGCGTGTTAAGCGACCACCCTCACGAAGCGAACTATCTGATCGAGGTTGGAATGAGTCATGAACAGCAACACCAGGAACTATTGTACACCGACATAAAATATATCCTTGGGCACAATCCGTTGTATCCAATTTATCATGTGGATTTTCAGGAGACGCCGTGCACAGAAAACGATCATTCATTTATAGACGTTCCGGGAGGGAAATACCACATCGGAAGTTCAGAAGACTCTTTCAGTTACGATCATGAGCAACCGCGGCATCCCGTATACCTGCGAGATTTCAGTATCCGGAAAAGTCTGGTAACCAATGCCGAGTACCTGGAATTCATGGGTGCAGGAGGCTACGAACGCGCCGACTACTGGCTTAGCGACGGCTGGTCATGGGTGAAGGAAAATAAGATCAATAAACCTCTCTATTGGATGTTCGCGCAGGGCACCTGGTATCGTTACTCACTCTCAGGATTGGAGAGACTAAATCCCGATGAGCCTGTTACGCACATCAGCTTTTACGAAGCCGCCGCTTTCGCGGGATGGCGAGGAATGCGCTTGCCAACGGAGTTTGAGTGGGAAGCAGCTGCGGCACAATTCAACTGGGGCTTGCGGTGGGAGCATACCAACAGCGCCTTCCTGCCCTATCCCGGTTACCGGAAACCGGAAGGTGTCCTTGGCGAATACAACGGGAAATTCATGGTGAATACGATGGTGCTTCGCGGAGCCTCCGTGGTGACGCCGGCCAACCACTCTCGACATACATACAGGAATTTCTTTTATCCTCACCTGCAGTGGCAATTTTGTGGCATAAGATTGTGCAAGTAAATAACAGTGGCACATTCCAAACGATATTCAATGGGACAATAGCCGACCCCTTGCAAGGGGATTGAGACTCAGGCCTCAATGGGTCTGACTTCTTTTGAGAACTTCGCCTCGCAGGAATTTCTCCAGCTTCTCGCCGTTGCAGACGATCCAGATGATATCGTTTTCCTCCAGGACCATGGTTGAGTCCGGATTGAGAATGCGTTCTCCGTTGCGCTCAAGGCCGACGACCAGAGCTCTGGCCAGCTCGCGTAATCCTGACTTACGGATAGTTTTCTTATGCAGCCTGGAGCCTTTCGTGATCGTTAGATTCTGCAGGGTGATTTCTCTTTCCTTTATGTCAGATTCGATCATATCCCTTGCAGGGTTTTCGAAGAGGTCCCTGATCTTTCCAAGTTGCTCGTCCGTCCCGATGACGGATATCTTGTCACCCGGATACATTCTTTCATAACGGTCTGGCACAATGATGGAGAGTGTTCCTCTTTCAATGAGTGCAATATTGACGCCGTATTGTTCCCGCAGGCCGAGTTCCTGCAATTGTTTTCCAGCGAGGGGAAATTCCGGCTGAATTTCAAAGTCGGTGAGGTGGGCATCCCATGGGGTGATCTCCGGCCTGGGGCGCTTTTGCGTCTCGCGTTCATTTAGGTTCAGCAGAAAATGCCGCTCAATACGTTCGTAAAACAATTGAAGCTTGTGGGAAAAGACGAGTATGGCCGCAGCCATTGCCGCTATGGCAATGACAAAGGCAACGGATGGAGAAAAAAAGATGTTCATCAAAAAACCTACATGCAATACCGCTACGCCAATGCGAAACAATTCGATGGTGATCAAGGGTCCCCTGTTCAGCTTCCGGTTCAGCCATAAATTCCTGTACGCTTCCCGTGATATTCTTCGGATGGCCAGGGCCCAGATGAAGGGAACCATTAACATCAGTGTAATGACCACCGTAATGACAGTGCCGGTAAAAAAGTTGTCAACAATCTCCACAATTATGGGATAAAGAAATTCCTGCGATAAAAAGATAATGGCCAGGATCAATACACTGTGCACTGCCAGGGTCATCATGTAAGCGTGGAGCAATACCCTCCACTCATTGAAGGCTGATAATTGCTGCGTTCCGGAACTATACCTGTTCAGTACCTTTACCCATTTTTTCGGAAGTCTATTTTCCAGGAAAGTATACAACGGACTCGCCTGTCGGATAAGA
Source organism: Cyclobacteriaceae bacterium (assembly GCA_040882305.1). Lineage (GTDB taxonomy): Bacteria > Bacteroidota > Bacteroidia > Cytophagales > Cyclobacteriaceae > Chryseosolibacter. The sequence goes on along the minus strand of JBBEBN010000351.1, from coordinate 823 downwards.
AAGGGAGTGGTGAAGGTAGTCACGGCGGAGGCAGCCACAGCAATGGGATAAAGAAATGCGCTAGTCACGTTTAAGGACACTCCGAGGGAAGCAATGATGAAAGAGAATTCACCGATCTGTGGAAGACTCATACCTGCCTGGACCGAATGTTTCAAGGACTGGCCGGCGAGGAGCGCACCCAGCGCGGTAGTCAGGAATTTGCCGAAAATGGTCAGGAAGATAATAACCAACAATGGGATGGAATATTCCACCAGCACCGTGGGATCAATCATCATTCCGACAGACACAAAGAAGATAGCCGCAAAAAGATCTCTCACAGGCCTTATCAAGTGTTCGATGCGTTCGGCCTGCGTGGTTTCCGCCAAAACAGATCCCATGATGAAAGCACCAAGGGCGGCCGAGAATCCAACCTCAACAGCAAGCATCACCATCAGCAAACACAATCCCACTGAGACGATAAGCATAGTCTCATCATTCATCAGGTTGCGCGTTTTTTTAAGAAATGTGGGAACAAAGAAAATTCCGGCCAGAAACCAAAGGATGAGAAAAAAAGTAAGTTTCAGCATTTGCATGAGAAGTTCGGTTCCCGCAAATTGCTGGCTCACCGAAAGGGTTGACAGCAATACCAGCATCAGAATGGCCAATACATCCTGAACAATTAAAATTCCAAAAACGAGTGTAGCAAACTTCTTTGTTCTGACAGCGAGTTCATCAAACGCGCGAATAATGATCGTGGTGGAAGACATGGATAGAATAGCACCGAGAAAAATACTGTCCATGACAGACCATCCCATCAGGTAGCCGGCAAAGAACCCCAGTGCGA
>JBBEBN010000350.1:0-12269 GCA_040882305.1 Cyclobacteriaceae bacterium | reverse complement strand
TAAACCTAAAAAAAGCAGTTTAAGAAGGAAATGTTGCATGGTTTGCCTCGCATTTCCGTGCGTAATATAATTGTGGCTCGCCTGTTGCCAGAAAATGTTTCCCAGAGAGTTTCTTATGATGTTTGTAGGTGATTCACCAACCCTTGCAGCTTTAAAAAAGAAGCCATTTGCATTGAGGCTGAACAAATAGGACAGAAAAAAAGCAGGGGCGCTTGCCGACGCGGTATTCAACAAATGGGCCGGCAAAAATATTAATGAATAATTCTTATTCCGGATCACATTGAACTTAAAAATCCTGGAGTTGAAATTAATTGATAAAAGGTCGTCCTTGTTATGATGCAGAAGATACACCATTGAAAAAAACTGACCCAGGCAGTAGCCGAAGATCAATCCTATGGCGCCGGTGGCAAAGAAGCCGAGCAGGATATTGACCAGTACCCACACGGCCCCAAGTATCATTTTTGCCCTTGAAATGATCATAAATTTTTTTTCGCGGTTACTCAGGGCGACCATGATATTTGCACCGCCTAAAAAGGATACCGTCAGGGGAATGCATACGATCGCACTTACGGAAAGCTTCTCGGTAGAGAAGAAAACAACGGCAATCAAACAGGCAATAAAAACCACCGCACTAAACGTTACACAGAAGGTAAGGCCGGATGCAGCGGTAATTACAGCATTCTTATGGGACCCCGCGGTATAGAGTGCGAGGTCAAGCTTTCCGGCCGAAATGTTTCCGAGGATAGCGACAATTCCATAGAACAAAGAAAAAGCACCAAATTCTGCTGGAGTGTACAATCGGGCAAGAACAGGTGAAAAAAGTAAGGGAAGAAGTTGTGAAAGGACTGTTCCGTAAAGTAAAACCAGTGAATTCTTGTTGGTATCGGTGAGCAGTTTGTGTCGTAATCTTTTAAACATCGGGCCTGACCATTTTATTTAATATACGCCACGAGTTTCTCATATAGTACATCGGCCATGCCCGCATGTTCCAAAACCAGGTTCCACGGCAGCTGAAACAATGAGAATCTTTGCAAATAAAAGCGCGCGGATTCTTCTTGTGCATGGCATAAGCTATTTCAAAAGCATCCTTTGCGAGCATGCTGATGGAATAAGCATTGCCAAAAAAAACTGTCCGGAGTTTTCTTAGTCTTACATATTCTGAATATACAATATGATGACCTCGTGTGCAGCCTCCGGCTTCCTTTACCTCGTAGACTTTGATTTCGTCGTTCTTCCTGTACTTAACTCCTGTCAGGAATTTCAGGACCGTTCTGGTGGTCAGCCCCGCTTCCTGTTGTGCATAATGGCCTGTCATGAAGTCGGGGGGGTCGGCCACGGTTCCAAAGCTCAATACCCTCCCATTGCGTTCAATTACTTTTCCAACCGGAGAATAAGGTCTTGAAGTTTCATCATGCCCTTCCAAAAGTTCAGACGCAAATTTGCCCAAAGCTATAAACGAATTTGTAGGATGCTCGCTTCTCACAGATCGGGGATGCTGTAAAAAATATTTTGTAATGGCTCCTCCACTTTTGCTAGGACTTGTCTGGTCAAAAACAAAATCCGTTAGATTCCACTTGAAGAATGCCTGAGTGAATGCTGATGTAATGATCGTGCCCTGTTCCTCGCCGCCAATGGCATCCCATAAGACCTTAAAGATAAGGTCCCTTGATTCTTTTGGTGACCCCCCTACTAAGCCGACTTCCGAAAGATCTCCCTTGAGCAGAATAATATCTCCGGATTGAACTCCCAGGATTTCCAGGGATTGCCTCAACTCCTGATACTCATTATTTGTGCTCATCCAACGTTTCTCTTAACCTTCATACTGCTTCAGATTTTAATCACACAAGCTCCCCAGGAATACCCTACACCAAAGCCGGCCAATACGATATTGCCTTTTGCCTTACCTGACGCATGCGCCTCGTAAAGTGCGATCGGAACGGTTGCTGATACAGTATTTCCGCAGTTTTCAAGAAAATAATAGAACCGGTCTTCCGGGATATTCATTTTCTTGCGCAGGTGGTTCAGCATATAACGGTTTGCCTGATGAAGGATATACAAATCAATCTGTTCTTCCGATAAACCATTTTTCTTAAGAACGTTTCTAATCATCACTGGCACTGCCTCGGATGTGAAATTGAAGATCTCCGGACCATTCATAAATAAGTTTGCGTGATTCGTCACGTTTCCATATTCATCGACCATATCTTCTGCCTTTTCCGTTGAAAGAGGATGGCGCAATCCGCCATAGCGTACGATAAGATTATCAGATCCGCGGCCGTCTGTCCCGAGTTCAAACGATTCAATAAGGGCAAAGCCACCGTCAGCGGAGATGAGCGTTGCAGTTGCGGCATCTCCGAAAATGGTTCTGTTACTTTTGTCTTTTGGATGAATGAATTTACTATATGTCTCGGCGGTAATCAGCAAAATATTCGTCGCAACGTTCGCGTAAATTAACCCTTTTGCAATGCTAAGGCCGTAAATAAAACCGGAACAGCCAAGATTAAAGTCCAATGCCCCTGCGCTTGTCGGAATACTTAACCTGTCCTGCACAACGCAGGCGGTAGTAGGAAGAAAGTAATCCGGACTTTGTGTACACAATAAGAGGAAATCAACTTCAGAAGGAGCGATGTTATGTTCAGAGAAAAGCTTTTTAGCAGCTTTGACGGCAAGATCTGATGCGAATTCATCCTGCCCGGCAATGTGCCGTTTGTAAATACCAGTTTTACTTGATATTTTGTCCACTGACCATTCCGGGAATAATTTGTTCAGTGTTTCGTTCTCCAAAATATCCTCCGGTAAATAATATGATATTGCTTTGATGTTAGCTTGCATTGTTCATGAGTCTGATATAAGCATTCTGAAAAGCATGTTTCATGGGGTATTAGTTTAAAGTCAAACCTCCATCGAAGATCAGGTCCGTTCCGGTCATCCATTTAGCCGCATCGGACAATAAAAACACTACAAGCCCTGAGACGTCAACCGTGGAGCCGTAACCCAAGGGATATTTCTTACTCTGTTCATCAACCGCTGCCGCTGTCGTCACCGTTTTCGCCTGGTCTGTCATTGGTGTTACAATTACCCCGGGGCAGATACTGTTCGACCGAATCCCCTGAGCGGCTACCTCCGACGCAACAACTCTGGCAAACGTGCTGACAGCGGCTTTTGAAGAAGCGTACATTGCAGTTCCCGGCACCCCCAGTTTAGAAGAAATGGATGATACGAAAACAAGAGAACCGAGCCTGCTGACTTGCTTATTTCTCAGCAGTTGCTGACAAAGTAAAACGGTGCTGTTAAAATTTGTCTCAAAGACTTTCGTGATCTTTTCGTCAGTCAAAAACTTCACAGGCAGGTATTCGATAACGCCCGCATTAAAAACTACGCCGTCAAATTTTTTTTCCGGGGGGATAAGAGCCCGCTCGTCTTTCCTGGTCAGATCGGCCCGTATTGCCAGGTGACCGGTGCCTTCCATTTCCGCAACTGTTTGATCTAACCTTTCGGAACTCCTGCCAATCAGCGTTATATTTGCTCCAAATGCAGCCGAAGTAATTGCAATTTGTCTGCCGATACCTGACGAAGCGCCAGTGATTAGAATCGATTTATCCTTAAGTGAAAAAATCTCTTTCATAGATCAATTGAACAAACATAATTTTAATCCATCGGTTTCCAAGTATACAGCACCCCATGAAAGGCCCACGCCAAAGCCACAAAGCACGAGCTTCAAGCTTAAGAAGGCCATAGCTATTTCAATTCCTTAATTCTGTTGTACAGGTCGGAAACTGTTTTTGCGTTTCGAATATCGTCACCTGTCAGGGTAACCTGAAATTGCTCGTCCGCTAAAGCAATTACAGATAAAGCAATCAAAGAGTCCCATTCATCGAGGTTCTTGAAATCAGTATCATCGTTGATTTTAGCCGGGTCAGTTTGTTCAAATTGACTTGAGAATGCTTTAGTGAATTCTTGAAGCGTCATATTTTAGATTTTATAAGCACCTTATCTTTCATCAGATCAGATAACTGCCGCCGCCAACGGATGTTTTGATGAGGAACCGGCTTTGACAGGAGTATGGCGGATGTCGTGGGCGAGTTGAATTGCAGCTGCAGTATCGCCTAGGCCAAAACCCTGGCCACCTAGTATTTCTCGATAGCTCGCGGTATGTAAGTCAGTGAATCCCTCACTGAATTCTATTTCCCTTTCCGCCACAGTGATGGATCGATATGTCCTCTTGCCGGAGTTCATTACATCACTGGGAATATGGTCATAGTTAATACTCAGAAACCAGCGAACGCGTGCCTTTTCAAGTTCCAGGTATCCGGCTGCGTAATCTTTTTGCGAGGCATGAACTTCATTGGACTTCACTTGGCCGAAAATCCAGATTAGCATGTCGAAAAAATGAATCCCAATATTGGTCGCTACACCACCGGATTTGGAAATATCACCCTTCCAGCTGATCTGATACCAGTTTCCTCTGGAAGTGATGTAAGATAAATCAATATCAAATATTTTGTCTTTCGGCGAATTTTTGACTTGTTCGCGTAGTGCAATAATAGTGGGGTGTAGGCGAAGTTGTAGAATGGTAAAAACTTTCTGTTTTGTTTCCTTTTCGATCTCCCGCAGCGCTTCAAGGTTCCATGGGTTCAGCACCAGAGGTTTTTCACAAATGGCATTCGCGCCATGGCGAAGTGCAAATCGAATATGAGAATCGTGCAGATAGTTCGGTGTGCAGATACTGACATAGTCGACTCCAATTCCCTGCCTTTTCTGTTTATCGAGATGGCGGTCAAACCGCTCATATTCTGTGAAAAAATCTGCGTTAGGAAAGTATGAGTCCAAAATGCCCACCTGGTCAAACTTGTCGAGCGCGGCAATTAATATATTATTAGTTTCCTTTATCGCTCTTAAATGTCGTGGGGCAACGAAACCGGCGGCGCCAATCAAGGCAAAATTTTTCATGCAAACAAGATTTACTGTTTTTAGGGTGCAAAATTACTAACATTTTTGATATAATGACCAACTAAACACGATTATGCCGTGCACCGCGGCCCATTGAATGCGATTCCTAACCGATCATCGAAGCGCTCGCAATCGAACAAATAATGTATAAATTGGATCAGGCTATTAGGCCATTCGAAATTCTTCTCTCAGTCTGCCACCGCCTCAGGAAGAGATTTTAGAGACAACATTGCCGCTCAGCTTATAACTTTGTTGACTCTCAGGACAGCTGGCGAATCCGTTGTCATCGAAAACTAACTTATGTCCCATCTCGCTCATCCATCCCGCTTGCCGGGCCGGGTTTCCAATTACCAGCGCATAATCTGGTACGTGTTTGGTGACAACTGCTCCTGCGCCAATGAATGCATATCGCCCGATATCGTGACCGCAAACGATAGTAGCATTGGCGCCGATGGTGGCTCCCTTTTTAACGGTCGTTTTTGCGTACTGGTCTCTGCGATTGACTGCGCTCCTCGGATTCGTAACATTGGTAAACACCATGGAGGGACCCAGGAAAACGTCATCTTCGCAAACTATTCCTGTGTAAATTGAAACGTTATTCTGCACTTTCACATTGTTGCCTAGAACAACATCCGCTGAAACCACCACATTTTGGCCAATGTTGCAATTTTGCCCGATCTTGCATTTCGTCATAATGTGTGAAAAATGCCAGATCTTCGTGCCATTGCCAATTTCGCAGCCATCGTCTATCACCGCGGTAGGGTGTGCAAAATATGTTCTCTCCTCGGCCATGGATCTAAAATTTATTGATGGTATCGCAAATGAATGCCAATTGATCAGGCTCCATTTCAGTGTGGATCGGTAACGAAATTACGGTTTTCGAAAGTTTTTCGGTAACGGGGAAGGAACCTTCACCAAACCCGGGTCTCTTATACGCTTTCTGAAGATGCAGCGGAACCGGATAATAGATCATGAATGGAATTCCGTTTGCCGTTAAATGCTTTTGAAAATCATCGCGACTTCTGCCATTGATCCTGACGGTAAACTGATGAAATACGTGCGTACTGTTTTTTGCGCGAACCGGCATGTGAAGATATTCCTCAGAAAGATTAGCCTCGTAAAACGAGGCTACGCGGTTCCTCCTATCAGTATAAACCGAAAGATATTTGAGTTTCACATTTAAAATTGCTGCCTGCATTGTATCCAGTCTGCTGTTTACGCCGATGATATCATGGTGGTATTTGATCCGCTGGCCATGATTGGTAATCATCTTGATCTTTTCGGCAAGCGCCGGATCATTTGTAAAGATCGCCCCGCCATCACCATAACAACCGAGATTTTTTGATGGAAAGAAAGAGGTTGTCCCGATTGTACTCATGGTACCTGCTCTTTTTACCGAGCCATCGAAAAAGGAATATTGAGCTCCAAGAGCCTGCGCAGCATCCTCTATCACATATAAATTATGTTTAACGGCAATTTTAAGCAGCGGCTCCATATCGGCACACTGACCAAAAAGATGCACCGGAACGATAGCTTTTGTTTTTTGGGTAATTACTTTTTCGATTTGATTGACATCGATGTTGAAGTTGTTTTCATCCACATCCACAAAGACTGGAGTCAGGCCTAATAAGGCAATTACTTCGGCGGTAGCAACGTAGGTAAAAACAGGAACGATCACTTCATCCCCTATCTTTAAATCCAACGCCATCAGTGCAATCTGAAGTGCATCCGTCCCATTGGCGCAGGGAATCACTTTTTCAGCACCGACATATCTCCCAAGCGCCTCTGCAAATTCAGCTACCTGTGGACCCTGAATAAAGGCCGTTGAAGTGAGAACATCTTCAATTGCTTTATCTATTTCAGGCCTGATACCCAGATACTGCTTGTGCAGATCCACCATTTTGATACTGTTCATGTAGCCCACTGTTTATTCTGGCGCTATGGGAAGGACGTTGTGGCGGGTGGTAGGGACGCTGATTATGCGTCCCTACGATGCCCTCACACGTGCCCCCCAAGCCCATACATATAAATTTATTGTCGCACACCGGTCACCGATCACTGATCACAGGTTACCGATCCTCTTCTCCCACTCCCACGCATGCCGAAGGGCATCCGCGCTCGTATATTTTGTTTTCCAGTTTAACATCGCATTTACTTTTGATGGGTCTGCGTACACCTTCTCAACGTCGCCTGGCCTCCTGGGACCGATTGTGTAGTTTAGTTTTACGCCGGTTACCTTCTGGAACTGATCTATCAACTCCAAAACAGAAACGCCGACGCCCGTTCCGAGATTGAAGGCTTCGTAAAGATTCGAGGAAGGTAATTTTTCCAAATACTCCATAGCATTTACGTGGCCTATTGCAAGATCAACAACGTGGATAAAATCGCGGATATTGCTTCCATCAAGCGTGTTGTAGTCGTTTCCAAAAACAGTAAGTTTTTCTCTTTTGCCAGCTGCTGTTTGGGTAATGTACGGAACCAGGTTATTGGGTGTTCCTATCGGCAATTCTCCCATCAGGGCACTGGGGTGTGCTCCGATAGGATTGAAATAGCGAAGTGAAATTACACGGAAGCCAGTGATATAGGTATCCTCCAGGATCCTCTCACTCATCTGTTTCGTAGCCCCATAAGGCGACTCTGCGCGCTTAAAAGGGGCACTCTCATTAACGGGGATCCTATCGGGTTGGCCATAGACGGTGCAGGATGAAGAAAAGATCAGGTCCTTAACATGATTAGCCTTCATCACTTTCAGCAAACTCACCAATGACCCGATGTTATTTTCATAATAGATTAACGGCTGCTGCACCGATTCCCCAACCGACTTGTACGCGGCAAAATGGAGCACGCAGGAAAACGGCCCTTGGGTTTTAAATATTCCCTGTAAAAAATCTTCGTCCAGACAATCTCCCTCATGGAAGTTCGGCTTCGCGCCCGTGATTTTTTCCATGCCCCTCAGGAGTGTTCGATCGCTTCTTGATAAATTGTCGATGATCACGGGCTCATATCCAGCTTCGAAAAGTTCAACGGCAGTGTGTGCACCGATATAGCCAGCTCCGCCCGCAACGAGGATCTTTTTTTTCATAACCGCGCTGTGACTTTTGATGGATCCAGAAAGCCCTTTACATCATAAACAACAGTATTATCGTGCCTGATGTTTTCCCAATCCAGGTCACGGAATTCTTTATGGCCTACAGCGAGGACGATGGCATCATACTTTTTGTTCAGGGAGGGGGTGGTGATCAAACCATACTCGTTCTTCACCTCATCGGCATCGGCCTGCGGATCATAAATATCAACGTTCGTTCCGAAGCTCCTTAGTTCGTGGATCACGTCGACAACCCTGCTGTTACGGATGTCGGGGCAATCTTCCTTGAAGGTTACTCCCAGCACGAGCACGCTGGCCTTATTGATGGCGAAGTCCTTTTTGGCCATGAGTTTAATGACACTGGTGGCAATGTATATGCCCATGTTGTCGTTGATCTTCCTTCCGGCGAGAATTACCTGTGAATGATAACCCAGGCTTTCGGCCTTGTGGGTCAGATAGTAAGGGTCTACTCCGATACAATGTCCGCCTACAAGCCCCGGCTTAAACGGTAGAAAATTCCACTTCGTTCCGGCAGCCTCCAGGACTTCGTGCGTGTCAATGCCGATCCTGTCAAAGATCAACGCAAGCTCATTGACAAAGGCGATGTTAATATCCCGCTGAGAATTCTCTATGACTTTGGCAGCCTCTGCCACTTTGATTGACGATGCTTTGTGGGTTCCGGCCTTGATGATCTTCTTGTAAAGATTATCAACTTTTTCCGCAGCCTCCGGGGTACTGCCGCTTGTCACTTTCTTGATGGTCGTAACACGATGAAATTTATCGCCCGGGTTTATTCGCTCCGGGGAATATCCACAATAAAAATCTGTGTTGAATTTCAGGCCACTGATTTCCTCAAGAACGGGAACACAAACCTCTTCGGTGCATCCAGGGTAGACAGTAGATTCGTATATGACGATGTCGCCTCTCTTAAGCACACTTCCGACAGCCTTGCTGGCGCTCACGAGAGGCCTTAAGTCCGGTTTTTTGGAATCATCTACGGGAGTGGGTACCGTTACAATAAAACAGTTTACTTTTTGCAGGTCGTTTATGTCGCAAGAGTAACTAAGTTTTGTTGCAACTTTCAGTTCCTCCGGCTCGACTTCACGTGTCCGATCAAAACCTTTTTTTAGTTCTTCAATACGTTCTTTGTTGATGTCAAATCCGACTACATCCAATATTTTACCAAACTCGGCAGCCAAAGGGAGGCCTACATATCCAAGGCCGATAATTCCAATTTTATCCATTATTTTAAAGGTATTAAATCTTATAATAGTCGCGATACCAATCAACAAATTTACCTACGCCCGTCTCAATGGGTGTTGACGGCTTGAAATCAACCTCCCGCATGAGGTCCTCCACATCCGCATAGGTTTCCGGAACATCACCATCCTGAATAGGTAAGAAATTCTTGATGGCCTTCTTGCCCGTTTTTTCTTCTATCACCTCAATGAATTTAAGTAGCTCAACCGGTTGATTATTGCCGATGTTATAGACCCGGTATGGGGCAAAACTCGATGATGGGTCCGGCTTTAACCCACTCCAGGTTCGGTCGGGTTTCGGCTCTTTGGGGATCAACCTTACGATGGCCTCAACAATATCATCTACATACGTGAAATCCCTTTTCATCTTACCATGGTTGTAAACGTCAATTGGCTTACCCTCAAGAATGGCCTTCGTGAACAGGAAAAGCGCCATATCCGGCCTTCCATAGGGGCCATAAACCGTGAAGAAACGAAGCCCAGTGGTCGGCAGATTGTATAAGGTTGAATACGCATGGGCCATCAGTTCATTTGCCTTTTTGGAAGCAGCGTATAATGAGATCGGATGGTCAACATTGTCGTGAACCGAAAAAGGCATTTTCTTATTGGCCCCGTAAACCGAGCTGGAGGAGGCATAAATCAAATGGCCCGTTTTATTGTGCCGACTTGCTTCCAGGATATTTAAAAAACCATGCAAATTGCTTTCCAGATAAGCATATGGATTGATCAGAGAATATCTCACCCCCGCCTGGGCCGCGAGGTTAATAACACATTGAAAAGTGTTTTCTGAAAACAGCTGGTTGATGGCTTTGGCGTCCGCCAGGTTCATTTCCTCGAAAACAAAATTTGGAAACTTTTTCAGGATGGAAAGCCTTGATCGTTTCAAAGAGACGTCATAATAATCATTAAGGCTATCTATTCCCATAACCTTATACCCAAGATCAGCAGCCTTACGAGCTAAATGAAATCCAATAAATCCTGCGCTTCCTGTAACTAAGATTCTTTTTGATGAAGACATTATGGGTCTTAAATTCCTTTAGAAGAGCGCAAAAATATGAAGATTAGGCATATTGTATATAAATTGCAGCGTCGTTTATTCAAATAAAGCATGGAATATCAGAAACAAAAGCCAAATGAAAGTGATGAAATCGATTTAAGCCAGTTTTTTAGGTGGATTGGCAGAGGATTTTCAAATTTTGGGACATCAATTATTGCAGGAATGGCCGGTTTGCGAAACCTGTTTTATACTAACCGGTTGTTTTTTCTTGGTATTATCACGCTTGGCCTTATCCTTGGCGCAATTTATTCTGAACTGATAAGAAAGGATTACTACAAATCCTCGATGGTGCTCAGCTGTGATTACCTCAATACCCAGATTTTGGAAAACACAATTGACAAGTTTAACCTTTTAGCTGCGGAAAAAGGCACCGAAGGTATACAGGAGGTCTTAGACCTTGATGAGGCAACCGCCAAAAATATCCAAAAATTTGAATTTCGTCCTTTTGTCTCAGAAGACGATGTGGTTGAAATGGAGGTTTTAAGGGAACAATTGAACAATATTACCGGGGAAAAGAAAGAACTCGTTGAGAGTGTCATTGATCGACTTGCAATTGAAAATAAGAATGCATATGAAATCAGCGTGTTTGTTTATGATCCCGGCATCGTTAAACCCCTGGAAAAAACCTTGGTAGAATATTTTAAAAATAACAATTATATAAAACGCCGGGTTGAGATAACTCAATCTAATTTTAAAGCGCGGAAAACAAAATTGCAGCAAGAGTTAAGAAAGCTTGATAGTCTGAAAGTGGTGCTGTTCCAAAATTACCAGGCATTTGCCCATAAAAGCCGCGGCTCAAACAATGTTGTTGTTGGCAGCGAGGACGGCGGCCTGGCCAACCCTTTGGAAGTATTCACGAAGGATCTGGAATTGCATAAGGAACTGCAGTCCATTGACCGGACCTTGTACCTTAATCCCGACTTCGAGATCGTCGATGGCTTTACCTCCTTCAAAGAACCCGAAAGCGCCGGCCTGGCATACATTCTGGCCATTTCCCTGACTCTTTCAATCGTTATCGGCTACCTCGTCCTCGGAGCCTACCGATTCGACCGCATGCTGGCGGAGTACCCTAATAAACACAAAGGTTAAGTGCTTTCCGGGGTTAAAATCCTTCTGCGCAAGGAATTCGTCCTCGAACTCAGACGAAAGGCTGTCATCTCCGGCATCGCTCTCTACCTCGTCAGCCTCACCTTTATCTGCTACATCACCTTCAGCCTCCGAAACAACGCCATCAATGAAGCCACATGGTCGGCCCTGTTCTGGCTTACCATCCTCTTCTCTGTGGTCAATACCGTAGCAAAAAGTTTTATTGGGGAAAAAAAGGGAATTGCAATATATTACTACTCCATCTCCAGCCCCCAGATCATCATCCTTTCGAAAATAATTTATAATACGATCTTGTGTTTTGTCCTCTCCCTGGCAGGATATATCCTCTTCCAACTGTTCATCGATAACCCCGTAAAGGATCACCCTCTCTTCCTCATTACCCTGGTGCTGACTTCTTTCGGGTTCGCCGGCGCCCTCACCCTTATCTCCGGCATCGCCTCACGCGCCAACAACAGCAATATCCTCATGGCTGTCCTCAGCTTCCCTATCGTCATCAGTATCCTCCTCATGGCGATCCGGATCACTAAAAACGTCCTCGACGGCATCGATCGGGCCGCCAGCTACGACGAGCTGCTGAACCTCCTCGCCATAAACGCCATCCTGACAACCCTCGCCTACCTGCTGTTTCCGTACATTTGGAGAAGCTGAATATGTTACCGGTTTCCGGCTTTCCGGTTGCCGGTTCAGCACCGGTGATGTCCTGATTGGTATAAAGGGAATAAAGGACAAAAAGAAAACAGATAAGCCAGGTCCCCCTCTCCCCACGGTGCTCCGTCAGGAGCAACAGGGAGAGGGGCCGCAGAAAAGCAGC
>JBBEBN010000349.1:0-12342 GCA_040882305.1 Cyclobacteriaceae bacterium | reverse complement strand
GACTCATTATTTTGTACTGATCTACCCAATGGGAAAGGGTATGAGTGAATTGACTGCCTCTTCATTGGAAAAATTCAATAGGGGGTATTTCGATCAATTAAACCTGAAAACAAGCCACCTGGTACTAAATGAAGAATACTCCATTACTTTTGTGTCGGATTTGCCCGATAAAAAGGCGGCCGTAGAGTATTTCAAGACATTCACCGAAAACCTGCCAGGTTTCCGGGAACTGCGAAACCATAAATTCGATAATTTTGTAATTACTAAAGACAATTTTGACACATTTTATAGAACCAAAGGCCTGAATGAATACATCCGTTTCTTCGAAAAGAACTACCAAACGAAAAACCAATAGCAACCCGCTTCTCTTACAGAAACCGTGGTTTAGGAAGGCTGCGAAAGGGGTTTGGATATTATTTCTCTGCATCATCCTCGGCGTGCCGCTGTATGTGTACACAGTCAGCATTGATCTGTTTGGCCTCTTTGGTGGCATGCCCAGCTATGCGGCAATAGAAAATCCACAGAACGATCTGTCATCGGAATTGATTTCAGCCGACGGCGTTTCCCTTGGGCGCTATTTCCGCTATAACCGCAGCCAGGTAAGTTATGATCAGCTTTCACCGCATCTTGTGAACACACTACTGCTGTCAGAAGACCATCGGTTCTACGAACATGCGGGGATGGATTTCTGGGCATACCCGCGCGTGCTGTGGGGAGTTCTTACTTTTAATTCTGCCGGTGGTGGCAGTACCATCACGCAGCAGCTGGCCAAAAACCTGTACACCATGAACCCGGAATTGGACGGCCACCTCTCCCAACTCGGGGCATTGCCCCGGCGGGTGATCCAGAAAACGAAGGAATGGATCATTTCCACCAAGCTGGAACAGAACTTCACCAAGGAAGAGATCATCACGATGTATTTAAATACAAGTGACTTCAGCAGTAATGCGTATGGCATCAAGGTTGCGGCTGAAACATATTTCAACAGGCAGCCCGATAGCCTGAACATTCAGGAGTCCGCGGTTCTGGTAGGAATGCTCCAGGCACCAACCTTTTTCAATCCGTTCCGCAATCCGGAAAATTCACTGAAAAAAAGGAATGAAGTGCTGTACAAACTCTATCACCACGGTTACATCAAGGATCAACTGAGCTTTGATTCCATTCGGTCACTTCCGATCGAATTGCAGTATCAGGTACAGAATCAAAACACCAGTAATGCCGCATATTTCCGCTCCATCCTCACGAATTATCTGATGGCTTGGTGCAAGGAGAGGGGCTACGACCTCTGGGAATCCGGCTTGAAAATATATACGACCATCGATAGCCGTATGCAGGATTACGCGGAACAGGCTATGGCACAGCACATGTCAGTGTTACAAAAGGACTTTGAAAATCAATGGAAACTGAAAGGCAGCGAACCTTGGGTGAACGATGACGGTCATGAGATCAAAACTTTTCTGCAGCAAAAAATAAAGACAACACCGGCGTACAAATCGCTGGTCCAAAAATATGGTGAGAAATCCGACTCGGTCCGGATCATGTTAAATACGAAAAGAGCAATGACCATCTTTAGCTGGAAAGGTGAACGCGATACCTTGTTCAGTTCCATGGATTCACTCCGCTATTTCAACAGATTCCTGCAATCCGGTCTGATGTCAATGGATCCTTCGACCGGTGCTATCAAGGCATGGGTAGGCGGAATAAACTTCAAATATTTCAAGTACGATCACGTGAAGCAGTCGACCCGACAGCCCGGCTCAACCTTCAAAGCTTTTGTCTATGGGAAAGCCATTGAGGATGGATATTCACCCTGCTACCAGTTGCTGGATATTACGCCCGTTATTAAAGTGCCAGGCGGAACTTGGTATCCAAAAAATGCCGAAGGCGATTATGGCAGTGGAGAAAAGTACAACCTGCGTCAGGCAATGGCGCGATCCATCAACTCCATCAGCGCCCAACTCATCGACCATGTGAAAGCACAAAACGTCGTGGACTTCGCCCATAGGCTGGGGATAACCAGCCACCTTGAGGCTGTGCCTTCAATTGCACTTGGAACCAGCGACGTGACGTTGCATGACATGGTCTCAGCGTACTGCAGTTTTGTGAACCTTGGCATCCACACGGAACCTTATTTTCTAACGCGCATTGAAGACAAGAACGGAAATGTCATAGAAAGCTTTGTGCCGAAGACGCGGCAGGCCATGGATGAGAAAACCGCATACAAAATGATCTACATGCTTCAGGGCGGTGTGGAGGAGGAAGGCGGAACTTCACGCGCCTTAAGCTATACACTGAAGAAAGACAATGAGATCGGAGGAAAAACCGGAACGACCAACAACGCATCCGATGGATGGTATATGGGCCTCACACACAACCTTGTCACAGGCGTTTGGGTTGGCGGCGATGTTCGCAGTATCCATTTTCCATCCTGGTTTTTCGGACAGGGCGGAAAAACTGCCCGACCTATATGGGAAGCATATATGCTAAAGGTCTATGAGAATCCTGAAGTCGGGTATGGCAAGGGTATGTTTAGAAGACCGAGCTCCGGCCTGGATATGACCCTTAACTGCAGCCAGTACGCGGTATCCGATTCTACCTATACAGAACCGCTTAAAGAGATCAACCTGGATGATTTTAATTAACGACCCCTATGGCCGACGTCAAAGAGGCGATTCAACGCTTGCCAGATTCTCCCGGGGTCTATCGGTTTTACGACTCCGACAACGAGTTGATCTACATCGGAAAAGCGAAGAATCTTAAGAAGAGGGTCAACAGTTATTTCACGAAGGCAGCCGGTGTAAACCGGAAAACACTACGGCTCGTGTCGGAAATCGCGGGCATGGAATACACGGTGTCGGACACGGAATTCGACGCGCTATTGCTCGAAAATAATTTCATCAAACAAAACCAGCCGAAGTACAACATCCTGCTGAAAGATGACAAGACGTTCCCTTATATCTGTATCCTTAAAGAACGATTTCCGAGAATAATTTATACACGCAAGTACATTCCTGACCAGGGTGAATATTTCGGACCCTATTCAAGCGTATCGGCAATGAAAAACGTGCTGGATCTCATCAGGAAATTATATTCCATCCGCACCTGCAGCCTCATGCTTACCCAACTGAATATTGGGCAACAGAAATTCAAAGCCTGTCTTGAGTATCACATTGGAAACTGCAAGGCGCCCTGCACCGGCACACAAACTGAAGAAGCGTACCAGGAGGAAATTGAGCAGGCGCGCAACATCCTGAAAGGCGACCTCAGCATTGTTCATCAGCATTTTAAAACCCAAATGCAGGAGGCTGCCACGAACATGGAGTTTGAGCGGGCCCAACGGTACAAGGAGAAACTCAGTACACTGGAACGCTTCCAGTCTAAATCCATGGTGGTAAACCGCGCCCTCACGGATATCGACGTGCTCACCATCTCCAGCGTCGAAGCATACGCCTACATCAACTATATGCAGGTAAAGGAAGGCGCTATTGTTTTTTCAAAGTCAGTGGAGGTTAAAAAGAAGCTGGATGAAACCGATGAAGAGTTGCTGGCATTCGCAACGCAGGAACTTCGCGTGGGCAATAACAGGATCATTTACAGCAATACTCCCATCACACTGCTGGAGGAGAATGTCGAAAATGTAGTTCCAAAAATAGGGGATAAGAAGAAACTCGTCAGCCTCTCCCTGCGAAACGCTCTTGAGTTGAAGAAAGAAAAAGAGATCCTTCGGGAGGGAAAAAAATCCAAACAACTGGAAACGCTTACCATCCTGCAGAAAGACCTTCAGCTGCCGGCCCTACCCCTGGTGATTGAGTGTTTCGACAACTCCAATTTCCTGGGCACGACGCCCGTCGCCTCGATGGTGCGTTTTGTAAATGGAAAAGCGGAGAAAAAAAATTACAGACATTTCAATATCAAAACCGTCACAGGAGCAAATGATTTCGCGTCAATGAAAGAGATCGTTGGCCGAAGGTATAAAAGAATTCTTGAGGAGGCCGGGCAGCTTCCGGATCTCATTCTGGTCGATGGAGGAAAAGGGCAACTGAGCAGCGCATGCGAAGCGCTGAAAGAATTGGGCATATATGGAAAGGTAGCGATTGCGGGGATCGCCAAAAAACTGGAAGAGATCTATTACCCGGAAGATCCGATACCCCTGCACATCAACAAGAAATCTCCGGGGCTTCTTTTGCTGCAGCAGGTACGCGATGAAGCGCACCGTTTTGCGATAACCTTCCATCGTCAGAAAAGGAGCAAGTCAATCAAAACGGAAATCGAAGATCTGCACGGCATCGGCAAGAACACTGCCAATAAATTATTGCGTCATTTTAAGTCTGTCAAGAAAATCCGCGAAGCCCCCTTCGAGGAACTTGAGACTATCATCGGCAGGAAGAAGGCGGAGATAGTAAAATCTATGAACTAGCAAGAAAAAGGGACCATCATCAGTCCCTTTTCTATTAGATCTTGTTTTCTGCTTTTAGAATTCCCACAGATGGTGTTCCTTCTCCATGAGCTCAATCTCTGCCCATTCGGTTGCCCACACCGCTTCGCGGTAGGATCTTCCGTTGGCAATGTACTTGTCGAATATGGTCTCATCTTCAGGGTTCTCAATCTTGCGGATGGTTCCGTGGAAAAGCCTCAACAAAAAGGCGTCGGCGAAATTCTTATTCTGCGCCGTGTTCTGCCTGTTAAACCACACAGCTTTTTGCGGATGGTTGCGGAACACTTTTTCCAGGTCCTTGTACTTGAACCATCCCAACTCTTCGTCTACTTGTGTGGTGGTCTTTGAACCGGGAATGATGATCTGAATTGCCTGGAGGTCATAATACAAACGCGACCTCCGTCTGTCAAAAATGACATCCTCTACAAGACGCAGGATATTCATATCACGCGGCAGGTAATTAACCGCCTTACCCTCGGAGGTGGCAGCCCAGTCGTCGGGAGAAGTCTCGGGGTTTTTACCGGTATTGTCTACCAGTACCCTGTAGTTCTTGCCATTGTGCGTGGCAATCTCATCCGTGAACCAGCTGCGGGTAGGATCCCACGGGTCATATTGTGCACCCTGCATCTGCACCAGACGACTCAGGAATTGGTCTTTGCTTATTTTCGTGGTAAGAGAATCCGAGGCAAACACATCAGTGATCTCTCCGGATCTCACCCCATCAACGATCAGCTTGGTGATCTCGCCGTTGTTGGAAAAGAAACCTTTATTTTGTTTTTCATTTAAATCAATCGTTCTCCAAACCCTGAGCTTGTAATGATGCTCATACTTGGGAATGGGATTGAGGGAGTTAGGGTTATACTGTTCCTCAAGCTCGGCCTGGTATGTCTGTGTTACCTCGCTTGATTCAACCTCAGCCTGACCCCACGCAACCATGGACGCTGCTGAAAGAACACTAACAATAAAAAATTTCTTTGCCATATTCATCTTATTGGATGGGTACATTGTAAACCTCGTTTCTCACCTCGACCCTTTCATCCTGTCCCTGATAGGTTCTTCTGGTAACAGTCTTGATTTCAATAACTATTCTGTCGCCAGGTCTGAATTGAGCCCTCCACGGACCTAAGTCGAGTACCTCATTTGTAGCATTCATCCGGTTTACCGGCGAAGCCCCACGGGCATGGATCACCTCCATGCTGCGGATCCTGTAAACTGCATCTTTCGGCACAGCATTCTTGAAATTTTCATCCGGCGTTGGAACAACTCTAAGGCCCGTTAAAGCACTTCCTTTCATACCGAGTTTCTTATCGACCTCTTTTCCGGCATTGTCTCTGATGATGTAGCGGGGCAAAGGAATCGGATTGACATCAAATGGTTCACTCCCAAGAGGAGTACCGCCACTGCTGACACTAACACTGATCTTACGCTGTGTCGGAATGATCGTTACTTTTCCAGGCCTGTCACCTTTAATGATAGAAGCACCCTGTGAGCTGAAAGAGGGATTATACTCCGTTCCCAGTGAGGGGACTTCAATATTTACAAAATTGCCACAATTCATGTAAAGTATTGGTGCGTTGCCCGTAGTAACCCTGATAACGGGTTTCGCGACGAAATATTCTACTTCCTGCCTTAAAGTTGTATCCGGAAGTTTGATCTCTGCAACGAACGTCTTTTTTGCCAGCTGCGTTTTAGCATCGTAAGATCCGCCAGTGGCCCTGAACTCAATCTTACCCATTCTAACGCCCGACGGATCGTTAAACAATTCAAGCTTTTGTCCATCTCTGAACATCTCGGGATTGAAGGAAGATGAAGATGCGGAGATGAATAAGTCTGCCTCATACTTGGCACCGGCTGCAACCACCGAAGACTTGGTTCTTACCATAGGCACCATGTTGTCAAAGCTGACCTTTCCGATACCAGCATCTGCGAGCAGTTTATCCAATGCTCTTGTTTCATATTCGAGGAGCTCAGTTTCAATCTGCGTCACAGACGTAAGCGCTGCAATCGCGGGAGTATTCTCAAATGTAAACTCCAAAAAATTCTTGTTCGCATGATCCTCATCCGTAGCAAAAAGCGGCATGTCCTTTGGCCGTTTGGCCAGGGTGGGGAAGTCCTTTTCAGTCATTCCTGAATATCCCCTTAACTGCACTACGTAATCATTCAACAGCTTTTCAAAGTTCTCACCCGCAGGTGTTGTCACCATCATGGCCGCTACTTTGGAGCTGTGGTCGTTGATCAACCCTTCATTAATCACGTCAGTATTGGACTGCTTCATCATCTCCACCTTGAGCTTCTCAATACTCGCAAGAGTAGTTGCAGTGAGGTCGCGAACTTTCTGTGCGTTCTCGCGGGCATTTACAACCCGCGCGTTCTGGCTTTTACCAGCCTCTTTTACAATTTCATTTAAGGTAGCCGAGTTTTTGCGAATGGTCTCATCCTTGAATTCGAGCATCGTCTCGTTGATGATCGCAAACTTCTCCAAAACCGCGCTGCTTACCTGCAAGGCCAGAAGTGCCGTGAGTACGAGGTACATCATACCGATCATCTTCTGCCTGGGTGTTTCCTTACCGCCTGCCATATTCGTTTATGATTAGAATATTAATTTGGAAATCGAAATAATTTATTGGTTAGGGCCGCCACCTTTCATGGCAGTGAGCATGCTGCCATAAACCCTGTTAAGCGCTGTGATGTTGTCGGTCAATCTTCCGAGTTCAGAAGTGAACTTAGCCGTGTTATCGCCAACTTTGGAAAGACCGGTCATGGCGCCGGTTAAACTTTCATAGAACTTGTTCATGTTCTTCACATGGCTGTCGGCATCCTTCAATTCCATTTCATAAACAGAATTCAGGGCAGCGAGGTTTTTGGTTACTTTCTGCACCTGGCTGTGATATTCACCCGCATCTTTTGACGCATCGGCCATAGATGAAACTGCCTTTATGGCGATGTCATATGACTTATTCATTTCTGCCAGGGATTTGGAAGCTGACTGCACGTTCTTTGCGTAGTCGTTGGTGGCCACAGCAGCATCGGAGAGATTGTTCATCTTCTTGGCTGACTCGGCCAGGTTGTTCAATCCTTTTCCAAGGCTGTCGAGCAGCTCGGGACCTATCTTGGCTTTTTCGAGCGATACATCCAGTTGTTGAGTAAGAGACGCGCCCTGCTTGTTTGAAATGCGTGGTGTAACGGAAGGAGCTTCATATTCCTCTGCTAATTCAGGGTAGACTTTTGACCAATCAACTTCCTGGTGAGGGGGTTCGAATGCACTCAGGAAAAATATGATGGCTTCCGTGCCAAGACCAATCATCAACATCTCATCCGCACCCGTAAGGTGTAATATCTTGAACAAAGCACCGATGATAACAACAGCCGCACCAATACCGTACACTTTCGGCATGATGGTTTTGTAAAGAAGCTCCGTAAATCCGCCTTTTTTCTTGCTCATTTTAGTAAGGTTTAAGTCTTAGTATTAAATATTAATAGGAGTTTAGCTAATCACTAAAATTCTTGCCCGGAAGAGCGACCCAAATGCGTGAGGGCACACCGGAAGCCAATATAAGCGCGGACAGAATCCTTGAATTCATAGGTCCGCGTACCGGTTTCCAGGTAATAGGCCACGTCTTTCCATGAACCGCCCCTTACGACTTTCTTCGGAGGAATCCGAGGGTCGTAAGAACTGCTTTCGGGGTTGGTTCTTTCATCAATGTACTGCGGGTTAAGATCCCACACTGTGGGAACAGAAGCAGGGTTGAAGTCATCCAGACACCACTCCGAAGCATTTCCGGCCATGTCATACAGACCGAAGTCGTTCGGGAAATAGGACTGCACCGGTGAAGAGTAAGCAAACCCGTCATCGTAAAAATTACCGCGGCCGGGTTTAAAGTTAGCCAGCATACATCCCTTTGAATTGCGGATATAGGGGTTACCCCAGGGATACTTCGCCATATCGCGGCCACCGCGGGCAGCGTATTCCCACTCGGCCTCCGATGGCAGCCTGAATTCAGGCATGGGAAAATCACCCACACTCTTTCTGTAATCATTGAGGTAAGCAGTTCTCCACTTGCCGAAGAAAACAGCCGCATCCCAATTCACACCCACTACAGGATAGTCATCATAGCCAGGGTGCCAGTAGTAATAATCCTGAATGGGATCACCCATGTGGTGCGCAAAATCTCTCACCCACACGCTCGTGTCGGGATAATATTCCGTGCGAAAAGTTTCAGGGTCTATGGGTTCAAAACCTTCAATGGTTCCGGCATCGACCAGGAAAAAATTCGTGAACTGGCGATATTCGTTATTGGTGATCTCGGTGTCATCCATGAAGAATGAGCCGATGGTCACCTGCTTATTAAAATTGATCTGCGTAGAGGCAGGATCCTCATCGGCCTGACCCATGTGAAACGTACCAGCCGGAATCGGAACCATTCCATATGGAATAGTCATCACCCATCCTTCCCGTCCGGGGACGCCCACTAGCTCCCCCTGATCTCCGCCTCCTTGACCTCCCAAGCCAAGCAAACCACAAGCGCTTGCGAGAGCACCTGCTATGACTAAGACTAATTTAGAAGAAACAGATCTATTCATATTATTAGAATGATTACAGACACGAAAGATAAGTTATTATACTTTTAATATTTTATAAAATGACTACCAAATTCCACAAATTCTGAACAAAACCAAAATTTAACGCCGCTTAGTGCCTGTATCGAGGGGTTCGAACGACTTTTTTACCGGTCGCGTAAACAGGTAACTGGTAACTCAGCATCAGCTCATGCGAAAAATTTTCTTTGGCTTCCTGATCCTTTACCACGATATCGATGGCGTAACCAAGCTTCAAGGACTGATCTTTCAGGAAACTGTACCCCAACAACACATTTGCGGCCTCTGATTGTCTAAACGATAATCCCGCCCACATCTTATCTTTCACCGTGGCAATAACGCCCAGATCGAAAGAATATTCTTTAAAATCGGTTTTCAAAAGGACTGTTGGCATGAGGGTAAGGTCAAAATTTACCTCATAAAAATAGCCCCCCGTGAAGTTGAGGTGGTTTTCCAGGGCATTCCGGGCCTGGTTTACTCCGAAGTCAAATTCGGCCCGGGTCAAGTGGTTAATTCCCGCACCCAGGTAAAACTTTTCGGCCCTATAAAACAATCCAAATCCCAGGTCTGGTCTGATCTGGGATTCTTTTCCTTCCTTTCCGCTCAGCAACGGGTCGTCCGGATGGATAGCCCTGTACTGGTCGTAATTTATTGCCTGTGAATAGAAACCCACTTTCACACCGAAACTCAATTTTGAATCCTTCAGTCCAAGATGATAAGCGTACATGGCGTGTGCCTCAATGTTATTCTGAGGGCCGAGCTTGTCATTGATGGCGTAGACACCAAATCCGCTTTTCAACTTATATATCGGGGAGGTGAAACTGATGAGCTGGGTTGTCGGTGCCCCACCGTCATTGAAGCTTGATTCATACCCCAACCATTGACTGCGGTGGATGGCCGTGAGCTGCGTCACGCCCTCAACTCCCGCAAAGGCCGGGGTCACGTAAATGCTGTTGAACATGTACTGCGTAAATTGAGGATCCTGCTGCGCATGTGCCGACACGCCAGATACTACAATTGCCAAAGTATAAAAAGTGCGTTGCAGCATTTAAAGGTGAAAAAATAGAATTTAAAGTAAAGGCTTTTTTAGGACACTTTCAATAGCATGTAATTAAAGTGTAATAAAAAACCTCACATTGTAAATTCCAATGAATGAAGCGGTTACCGGGGTTAAGTAGAGGCAAGGCATGCTTGTCTCTACTTAACCCCGTTTGCCTTTTTGATGTACAATTCCAATGCCCCGGTCATGGAAGGCGCATTAGGCAGGGGTGCTTCAATATCCAGGATCAGCCCCGCGTCGCGTACGGCCTTGGCCGTGGTAGGACCAAACGCAGCAATACGCGTATTATTTTGCTTAAAGTCAGGAAAATTCACATAAAGGGAATTAATACCTGAGGGACTGAAAAAGGCGAGTATATCGTAATAGACATCCTTGAGATTAGAGAGATCGGCAGCCACCGTGTGGTAGATCACCGCTTCGGTATAATGGTATCCGTTGTCGCGCAAGTAATCGGGTATATCGTTTTTGCGTATGTCCGAGCAAGGGAAAAGATACTTTTCATTTTTATGTTTCTTCAACATCTCCAGAAGATCCTGCGCGGTCTTCAAACCCGTAAAGATCTTTCTCTTCCTGATAACAATATATTTCTGAAGGTAATTGGAGGTCTGTTCCGAAATACAAAAATACTTCATCTCCGGAGGCATCTCCACTTTCAGCTCCTGGCAAATGTGAAAGAAGTGGTCCACCGCATTCCTGCTGGTGAAGATAATGGCAGTATGATTCAGTATATCGATCTTCTGCTTTCGAAACTCTTTCACCGGCACTGCCTCAACCTGAATAAATGGCCGGAAATCAATTTTTACATTGAACCTCTCAGACAACTTAAGGTAGGGAGAATTAGCATCAGCAGGAGCTTCTTGGGTTACCAGGATACTCTTGACCTTTCGCATCCTGTCAGTAGCAATTTCACTCATATCAGCACGTAACGTAATCTTAGCTATTGGAACAGTACCTTAGCGGTAATTAATAATGGAATTATTTCTGTCGCACAAAGGTACGAAAATAAATGGAACATTGAATGGCCTGTTCGACCACTAAGTTTTAAAAAGGCCACCACGATCCAGGCGATGAGAGTAATGACGACCAGCGAAAGAAAAAATACAAATATATCCGGACGGTCGCCTCGCGAAATAAAATACATAAAAAGAAGGATTGTCGCTGTGCCGAAGATGACCAGCAACAACCTTATCCAGTTAAAAAAATGAAAACGCGCCATGCCGCGCAGACCAAACAATCGCGTCAATGAAAAGATGATCATGATCTTCATGACCAGTATAAAGAATACCGTCGCACTGATCTTCAGCCATTGCCAACATATCATCCAGAAGCCGGAAGCTTGAAAACGGATAGGCAAAGCGTATTTCGGCGGTAAATTGTAAAACACGATCAGCAGGTATAAACCGATCAGCAAGCTGCACAAAATGTAAAACTGAATATTCGAACTGCTGGTTAACCGGATGCTGGTTTGTCCGTCATCCACCTCGCGGGAAGAAAATATCCGGGCAACCGAAAAATAATCAGCTGCCAGTTTTGGATGTAAGCGGAATACCAGAAGAAACAGTAGCGTGGTCGTCAACCCGGCGATGACAACAAAATCCCTGAAATAAGAGTATGGCCTGGCAGCGTTCGCGTCTTCAGGCGCCCTCCCCAATCGCGTGGATATAATTTCCGTCCGCATATCCCGCTCATTGATGTCTTTCTGGTGGACCCCGATCCAATAGGACGGGCTGTCAATTTCCCTCGAGATACTGTCAATGCTCAGGATGACCTGCCCCTGATACTCGGCCATGATCTTTCCATTTATAAAAACAAAAAAGGGCTTGTCTGATTTGAGCAGAAGAAAGTTGCCGGGAAAAGCGCCGCGATCCAGTTGAAAATAAATTGTATGCAATCCTGTAAAGGGGATGTCGGTCAGCGCCATGTAACCGCTTTCGTCATAAGTCTGCCAGTCTCCATTCAGATCTTTTATAGTCGTGAATTTTTCCTGTGCAAAAACACTTGAATAAAGGAAGACGACAAAAGACGCAGAAAGCATTTGGGGCCACATGAGCGCAAAAGTATAAGAATTGTGCGAATGCCCGAAATGCACGTAAGTTTGAACCTACTATGGCTGGAATTTATCTCCATATCCCGTTTTGCCGGCAAGCGTGTTATTACTGTGATTTTCACTTTTCAACAAATACGCAGATCAAAAAGGATCTCATCCGGGCCATGGGTGAGGAAATTTTACTACAACAAAATTACCTGAAAG
>JBBEBN010000348.1:0-12407 GCA_040882305.1 Cyclobacteriaceae bacterium | reverse complement strand
TGAAGTCTTTGTTTTTCGTCAGCGAGCTTCCCAGGTAGATCGTATACTCGATACCATCCGTCTGATTTTTCTCGAAATAATGGGGGAACATTTCCTGCGCATCCACCTGGGCTTCATTCAGGTAGGCGCTGATCATACTGTTGATCATGCCCAGGCTATTCTCAAAATCCCTTCTTTTATTATAGACCACTCCAAAAACCGGATCGAGGTGTTCGCGGTATTCCTGGATGTGGCCGCCGAATTCCTCTTCGCTGTTGAAGTGTTCCAGCAGTGGATTGATCTCGCGTTTCAGGAATTCAAGCGCGCTGGTTTCGTCACCGGAGGCAAGTCCGGCACCAATTTTCTGCAGTAGGCCATCGATTTTGAAAAGGGTTTCATCCAGCACCGGAAGTTTTCTCCTGACATTAACGGTTTCCACGAGGGCTTTCGCCATCTGGAGATTCTGCATGAGATCTTCCCGTATCGCGGCAGTCCGCTCGATGGATGAATTGCGGATGTCGGTCATTCCGAAAAGGGGATAAACCTCCTTAAAAGCAATTTCCCCGAACGTGGCTGGTTCTCCCCTTCTTCGTTTTTCCAGGACGCTGCTTCCTGCTTCCATGAATCGCCACTGCACAACGGGGTGGATATTCGTACATTCCTCCTGGATGATGGCCCTTATTTCCGTGGTCATTTCTTCCTTCACGCGTTTCACAGCCGCCGTGAACATCGGCAGCACACTTTCCACCTTATTTGCCGTGACGGGGTTTAGCTCTCCGGGAGTAGTGGTCGCCAGTTCCAGCATGCCGATGGTTTCACCTTCGTCGATCAGCGGCGCAAGGAGAATATTTTTTATACCGTTGGAAAGAAGGTTTTCCTCCACAACGCTTTTGTAGGGGTATGACTCAAGGTCCTCTACGGTGATATACCGTTTCTCCATCCAGCTGCGCTCATAAACAGACCCCCGGAAATTCTCGCAGTTGCTTTCTGATCGATCACTTTCCGCAAGGCTTCTCCAGCAGTCTCTGTTTTGTTCCGTCCGCAGAATGATGTTGTTGTCCGGATCAAAGTAGGCCAGACCCAATCGGATGTCAGGCATACCAAATATTGACCGCAGTTTGTGTTGTATGGAGATGAAACTCTCCGTTTTGGAGACGGCGTCCTTTTCAAGCAGGTCGTATTTGATGGAAGAAACCATCTCCTGTTCTGTAACGTCCACCATGCGCAGGATCATAAACCCGTGAAATTCAAAATCCTCGGGACGGATATACTGAAGCCAGAGATCAACATCGTAAACTTTTTCCGTCAGAAACTTGATAATTCGCGGATCGATAGCCCGTGGCTCGCGCTTGCAGACGATCTCGAAAAACTGGCGCCCGATCTCGATCTTATAAACTTTGTCAAGCCCGTTTTGAGGATTGCGGATGGTAAATAATATGGGCTTGTCAAAATTGATCTTGACATGGTAAAATTGTTGCAGGATCAGCAGGCAGGCCTGAATGGTCTTGCCAACGGCCATATCATTCCCCGGAATATTAATAATGGCGGAACTCTTGATCTGCTCAAGCGTGAGATTTTTCTGAAATGCGTGTGTTTCAAAGAAAGATTTGAATTGAAAAGGGATGGTGGCAGCAGTTAGTTCCTTGTCAGTTTGGGCAGGGGCTATCACCGCTGACATGAGAAAACTGATCAGTTCTTTGTGCTTCTCCAGGACAGAAGCATCGACTATCGGCGCCCTTAGCTCAGGAGCCGCCTGAATGTGCTCAAGCAACGGCTCCCCAAAAGGCACTTTGCCCGATCTAATGGCCGTTTCCCAATACCGGATCAGTAAATGCAGGCTCAAGACCGATTTGAAAGGAAAATCTCTTTTTTGAGTAGAATCCATCATGCGCGGGGGGTCTGCTGGGGCAAACGTTTAAAAATCCACATGGTTTAGTTAGATGGTCGGAATTTTAACTTTTTTATTTTTTTAAGGGAAAACAAACCCTCCAAATGCTTCATTAACAGCTCATTTCGTGCTAAATTACAACCATTTCTGATCCGCGGGTGTCTATTGCTCAGGAATAGATGAATATGAAACTGTGTAGCAAAGTGCGTTGGCTGATCTTTTTACCTCTGTTTTCTGCCTGTAGCGTTGACGAGGACAACAAGAACCTCCTGATCTTCTCAAAAGATTATGATTTTAACGATAGTGATCATGGGTGGAAACCTGGTTTCGCGGACTATCCCGCCGGGCCTGATTCGGCCCTATTTGAATTAAAATACGGTTACACTGAGCAGGTGGGCATTTTAACAAAGAGATCTGTGATGCTTCAGGGCAAAAATCTGAACAGGGACCTCTTTATGTATCTAAAAAAGAAGGTTGATGGGCTGGAACCAAACAAGGAGTACACTGTTACTTTCAGCGTCGAGCTTGCTTCCAATTGCAGTTCCTTTACAACAGATGCGCAGGGTTCGGTTTATTTAAAAGTGGGGGCCGTGAATACCGAACCGTTCAGCCTGGTTGAGAGTGGAAACTATGTCATCAATATCGATAAGGGAAACGAAGGAACAGTCGGGCGAGATGTTATTTTGCTCGGTGATATCATTTCTGGGGATAAGAACTCGGGTCTTGTGCTGCTTACCCGGAATAACACGATGGCCAATTCCAGGTATGTGGCAAGAACGAATGCCAATGGTGAACTTTGGCTGATCATTGGAACAGACTCAAACCTTGAAGGCATCACCACACTTTTCTATACCAGGGTGAACATAGTCTTCAGCGCTTCCTGATTGTCTTCCTGTTTCTCCCTTTCGGGATTTTTCCGATCCGCGGATCATTTTTCAACACCATTTCACAGGCGATAATTACACTTTCCTCAAAATCATCCGCCTCCGCCGGCAGGTTTTGCCAGGTGGATGTTTTGCCGCCCAGTATGCGGATGGAGCGCATGCTGGGAAATATTTCTTTCAGGCTTACATGGTGTTCCTCCGTTGTGGCCAGCCACACCCCGTTGTCGTGTTTTGCATTTTCCTTATTTCGCAAGATCAAAACGATCTTTTCACCGAGGTAAATGGCATGACATCCGAACATAGGTTTGACAACCGGAGAAGACTGCTCAAGCCTGTCCAGAACAAAGTCAAACGGTATGGCGGCAATCTTTCTGATGTGTTAATTATCAAGAAATTCGTGCGATTTATTATTCGAATCCTTCCCAGACACGCTCATTATGTTTTTGGTGGGAAGTCCGGGATACAGCGCTTTCCTGAAAGAATGAACCTGTGGAGATTCAGTCTTTCATATAAGAAGGATCATAAGATAATATAAAATATTTTGTATTTTCAGGAAAACCGACATTGGTTAATGCGTATTTTGCTAAACTATTCACCCACGACTTATGAAAATGAAATTTGTACTGACATGCATAGTCGTTCTGCTTCTTGCATGTTCGGCCAACGCGCAGGGCTTTGTTAACAAGCTAAAGCAAAAAGCAGATCAGGCGGCCTCAAAAGCCCTCGAAAAGAAAGCCAAAGAAAAAGCAGGCATCAGTGACGGCACTGAAGAGGTAAAGGATGGAGCAGGGACGCAAACCGATCAGGGAGCTGGTCCCGGTGTGAAGAATCGCCCCTCAAATAAAGGCGGTGGTGGGCTGATCTCAGCGCCCCCGGATGTAAATCAAAACCTTGCCGACGCAGAAACATCTTACAAGGCAGGAAGCTACGGCGAAGCGCGTTATGCCGTGCAGCAGGCGATGCTTGGCGTGGAAATGGAAATTGGCAAGCAAGTGCTGGAAGGCCTGCCCCAGTCAGTGAATGGCCTGGACAAAGTGGTGGAGTCGGATCAGGTGACCAGCTCCGGCTATGGGTGGGCAGGGTTAACCATCCACCGGGAATATCTCAGGGACGATAAACAACTGACTGCGACCATTGCAAATAATTCTGCCATGATGACCGCCATCAACATGTATATGGCTAACGGTGGCTATGCGCAGACAACCAACGGCGAACAAAACTGGAAGCAGACAAAGGTAAAAGGTCATAAAGCCATTATCGAATACGACGACAATACCGGTTACAAGCTCAGTGTTCCTCTTGGCCAGACGTCCCTGATCGTTTGGGAAGGTGTGAACTTCGAGAGCGAGGCCGATATGATGGCAGCGGCCAACACCTTTGATATCGATGGGATCAAAAATATGTTAGGAGAGAAGTAATTCCACAACCACCACGATCATGAAGAAACTAACGATCATAATTATAGGGCTGTGCCTGTCAACTGCAGGATTTTCACAGGACTTTAGCAAAAGTATCGCCACGGCGAAAACTGCGTACGCCGGTGGAAACCTTGAGGATGCCCGTTTTGCCATGCAACAGATGCTCAACGACCTGGATATGGCAATCGGGAAGGAAGTATTAAAGATGCTTCCGATGAAGATGGGCGCGTCCGCTTCCAATTCAGCCAATGATAATGTAACGGCCAACACAGGTTTGGCCGGGGTGATCATTCACCGCGATTACGGCGCCGAAGACAAAAAGCTCAACCTGGATCTGATGGGCAATTCCCCGCTGGTGGCTTCCATCAACGCGATTCTTTCAATCCCTTTTATGGGTAACTCCGGCGACGGTTCACAGAAGGTCATCAAGGTCGATGGCTACAAAGGAATGCTGCAAAAAACCGTTGACGAGGAAACAAAGAAAACAGATTATACCCTGCAGGTTCCGATCGGCTCCACGCTGCTTACGTTTACAGCGCCGGATACAACGGAAGATGAAATGATTAAGATGGCCAGTGCCATACCGCTCTCTGACATTACAAAACTCGTGCAGTAAGAGTGTTTCGATCACAAGAAGGTGGAGAACAACTTCCTGGAAGTTTCAAACTTCCAGGAAGTTGTTCTCTACTTTTTTAACCTGATGATATGGCGTTTGCGATTTTTGGTTTTATCCTTGTAGCGCCCCTGGTCATGATCCTGGTAGGCATGGCTTTGTCAGGACCAAAATACCGCGGTCCGCTTTCTGACCATTTCGACGGCAGGAAGTTTATCAACCCTGAGAATATCAAGGCAAAGGGAGGACTGGAGGTTCTCAAGTGGATGGTGACCCGCAAGCGAGGGCCCTGGAAAGAGAATCTCACTGAAAATTACGGCAAGCATCCGCTCGCGCATTTCAAAGATGGAATCCGCATTACGTTTGTGAATCACGCTACTTTCCTGATCCAGGTGGACGGGTTGAATATTTTAACTGACCCTGTCTGGTCGCGGCGTGTGAGCCCGTTCCGGTGGATTGGTCCTAAACGCATGCGGCTTCCCGGCATCAGGTTCGGAGATCTGCCGACAATTCACACTGTAATATTAAGCCACAACCATTACGATCACCTTGATCTGGAAACGATGCGGGTGGTTTTTGGGGCCCACCATCCGAAGATCATCGCGCCGCTGGGGTTGAAGGCTTTTCTCCAGCAGCATTATATTTCAGCAGTTTCAGAAGCGGACTGGTGGGAAGAACTGGCGCTCGATAGCGGCCTGAAAATTCAGGCGGTACCCGCGCAGCATTTTTCGGGTCGCGGATTTCTTGATCGCGATGCGACGTTGTGGTGTGGCTATGTGCTCAAGACCAGCAGGGGAAACATCTACTTCGCCGGAGATACAGGATATAACGAAGTGACGTTTAAAGAGATCCCTTTGCGATGTGGGCCCATCAGGATATCCATGCTACCCATCGGCGCCTATAAACCTGCGTGGTTCATGTCGCCGATCCATACTTCACCGGAAGAGTCCATCAGGATCCATCGCGATGTGGGTTCTCAAACCAGTATTGCCATGCACTTTGGAACCTTTCCACTCGCCGATGATGGTCATGATGACCCGTTAAATGATTTAAGACTGGGCCTGGAAAAATTTCAAATGACTGCTGATGAGTTTCTGGTCATGAGGGAAGGAGAGTTCAGAGTATTTGAATAAAGCGTTGACTTATTCCATCTGGAAACTGGTGAACCCGCCTAGACTTTATCTTTGATTAATGCAGGCGCAATCGAATATTCGGCGCCGATGGCCTTCCTGATTTCTTCCGTGACCGCTGCAGCAAGCTCGGGAAACTCGCGGCCGAATTGATCAACATAGTCTGCCAGGAAGATCTTTTCAAAACCATGTTGGGGGAATTTTTCCTTTTTCAATGCGTGGGAAATCGCAATGATCTGTTTCGCCGCAAGGGAAAAATCTTTCGGCAAAAAATGGTACAATACTTTCGAAACGTGCCGTACACGTTCTTTTAATTCCATGTCGGGCCACGCGTTATTAAATATCCGGAAGATGAAATCCCTGCGGTCAAAACCGGGTATGCAATCATTCAATACGGGACAAAGTCGCTCGAAAAATGCCGGGTTGTACATATCCCTGAGGGGTGTTTTCATAAGTGCTTCATTTTCTTTTTGTAGAGTTGCTCGTCCACGAGGATCGCTTCGAACAGTATTTCCGAAAGAAGGCGCTCATTCACGTTCGCAAGGGATGATATATTGATTGTGTAAACCTGTTTGCGGCCTTCACTCATTAACAATCTCTGCGCATTTGAGAGCAGGTTACCGTAGCAGAATCCCAGTGTCACCTTTGGAGGCGGGGTGTTGTGTTTATAGCCACAGGGCACGGCTGAGGCCGGCCAGAGGAAAAACAACCTTTTGTGGCGTGAATAATAGGGCACGCCATAATTGAGCTTTTCGGTGATCTGCGGTTCAGCCTGAAAGATGAGGCCCCGCAATCTTTTGAAGATCACCTGCTCATCCCGGGGAAGGTTCTCTATGAATTCTTCGACATCCTGCATAAAAAAGCAATAATGGTACAAAGAAAAAAGGGTTAGTGTCAACCCTATGTCAGGAGGGTCGAGGGGCAGAAAAATCTTTTTTAGGATCGTTTATTCGGATGGGTTTTGAATGGTTGCCAGGGTGCCGGTTGCCGGGAATGCCAGTCTATTCTGAGAGGTTGACTCCTATTGAGATCTTGTTTGAAGTTTGAGGTTTGTCCACAGCCCATGGAGAAGTTGCCCCCGAACAAAATGCGTTATAACCCGATGAGCGCTTACAACGACTCCTCGTATTCGAAAACCTTGACGTAGTCAGAGAGTCTGCGGAAGCGGATGCCGCTGTCGTGGATAAAACTGGCGACTTCTTGTTTTTTGTCCAGCAGTGAAAGGGCATTCTCCCCGGAAATAGGAAGAAGCTCTCCGGAGCGACAATCGAGAAGATACAACTTGTTTATAGGGACTGGCAGCTTAAAGGGTGTGAATTCCATATATGCGTGCGACAGACCCATTGTCTTGTGGTTGAGGATGGAAACCTTGTCATTTCCATACACATACTCCAGAAACATTTCGCGGTTTACATTCCCATCCATGGGAACTGACAGGGTGAAAAATTGACGGTACCGGTTCTTCGCAGGATCAAAAAAGAGGAAACTCTTTACATCTTTCACCGAAAGCGTAAGAATATTTTGGCCATCCAATACCTGAAGCAAACCTTCGGGCACCATTTGATTGTAGCGAAGGTCGCAGGCCACTGTATCATTTGTTTCCAGCACAACCAACCCCGGTATCCAATCGGGAAAGAACTGAATGGGAACATTCGGATTGTTTTGCGGCTGAGGATAGAGCATGGATGCGCTCAGCAGATAGGAGAGATATAACGATGCCATCGGGTAACGGGTTTAGGGATAATAAAATAGATCATTATTTTATTATGATTTTATTTAATCCCTTTCCGATTCTTACATCGTGTTTCTTTTTTGCACGGATGGCTAGTTGACTTTCAATTCTGCCTTGAACGCTTTCAGCTGGTTGATGAGCGCCTGTTGCCAGGTAACATCGGCATCCCATTTCGTGCCGAGGAAAACATTACCCGAGTCAATGTGCTTGAAATAGAATTTGTATACCATGGTATTTGCGGGAATATTTTTCAGCTGCGGCCGGTCTTCCGGATAGGTGACGGATACGATGGCGCTTTGAAATTTCGTCGCCCCATATCCCAGCAGGTTTTGAGCGGCTTTATCGCGGGCATAGACAAAGCGCAGCGCGTAGAATGAACCATCCTGCCTGATCTGCGCCTCTGAGAGACCAGGTTCGGTAAGTTTATATTTATAGGGATATGACTTCATGATCTCTTCCAGTTCCTGGTCCATGGCCTCATTGCCGAACTTTGGCACTGCGAGGGGATCGACCTTGAGGTCAATGGCAAAGAATTCCGAGCGTCTCCCCCTGAACACATTCAGCGGCATGGCCACTTCTGGGAATTCATTGATGAGCATATTCTCTCTTTTCAGCGAGCTGTTCGCCATACGGAAAAGGCCCTGCAGCAACACGTCAAGTGCTCTTTCTTTTCTGTGCCAGGCCGGTTCATCAGGTTCGAACAGCGTAGCCATTTTATTATATGGGGCGATATACATCCCGTAGCCGTCCTGTTTTTGCAAGATGACGATGTGGCTTATTTCGCGTGCGTTCAGATATTCGGCGAGCGCCACCGATGGGTCCCTTCCGGCCGCCAGGAAGTCGCTTTCCATATATAATACAGCATCTATGCCCGTGCGGTGAAAGTATTCCTGGACCGTTTCCAGCTCCTTCATCGGCATGGTGTAGGGATAAAAAACGACGGAACGCGTGCTGAGCAGTTTTTCAGGCAGCATAACACCGGCTTTAAGCCGCGACATGAGCTGCTGCTCCCCGAGGGGAATCTGAGCCTTTACCGAAGAGAATATGAAAAGGAAGAATACCGTTAACCTCACTATGCGAATTTAATATTCAACGAAAATATGGATGATTGTATTTTATAAACCAAAAAATAGTGGAGGAATTGGGAATAACCATACCTGAGTTCGAGTCCCAATTCTGTGCACACGCGGTCGTTCATCGCCTGATCTACCTCACCCCAACCCCTCATCGCGATCGATATACGAGTATCATGAAAAAGGTGAGCGCCAGCTCACCCTTTTAAATTTCTTAGTGCCTTAGTGTCTTGGTGGCAAGGAAACTGACTTCCTTGTGGGGCTAAAAATTACTTCGCCACAAATATGAAATCGCTTCCCGGTGCGTTGTCACCGAACTCGCCGAAGCGGGGCTGGATCTTTAACCTCTCCACGAAGGTGTAAAGTTCGGGCAGCGTCAGGACTCCATCGCGGCCGCCGCGGGAGCGCAGGGCTTCAATAAAATTCTTGGCAAAGGGAGAGTGCTTGCCGGGGATACCATCGGAAACATACGTCTTGCCACCGGAGGTGAGGTAGCGCCTGGTCTTGTAGGTCAGTTTCCGCGTAATGAATTCCGCTTTTCCCTGCTCGCGGTATACTTCCTCTTCTCCGCCGCGTGAAGACGCCAGCGCGGCGTCAAACGTGCCGCCGAAGCAAACGTCCATCGCAAGAAAGATATGATCACATTGAATGTTGTTGACAATGGAGCGGAGGCGGTTGTGTGAAAGGTAAGTGGTCTTTCCAAGATCGTTCACCTGCGATTCACGGGTTACGACAAATCCTTCGCCGAAAGTCTGGTCGTAGGTGCCGTGGCCGGCAAAGAAAATAAATACCTGGTCAAGGGGTTTGTACTTTTTCTCTGCGTACTCCCTCAATTTTTTCAGGATGAGATCCTGCGTAGCATTTTCGACCAGCTCGACTTTGTAACCATAGGTTGTTTTCAACTCATTCGCTATTGTTTTTGAGTCGAAGATGGGATTTACCAGATCACTCCAGTTGTCATACTGGTCTGTTGCAAATACGAGCGCAAAGTCGGTGCGATCGAGTTTGATGGCGTCAGCCAGGCCAGCGCTTCCAATATGCACTTTGCGTTGGCTGATTGTTTTTTGCCCGTCAATATTTTCGGCCACTACTTCGAGGAGATTTTCGCCTTCCATCAGGGTTAACGTTTTTACAACCACCATTTTTAATTCCTGGCCCGGCTCCGGTTTTACCGAAGTCATGCCCCTGCTAGCGGTAAGTTCGTTTTCCTTGATATAGATGGTGATATTCTTGAGGGGTTTGTCCGATTCGATTTCGATCTCGATCTTGAACTTCATCTCCTGCGCGTAGTTTGTTTCCGGCACAGGGCTTACCCAGTTGATCACCGGGATGGTGGTATACATGAGCTTCTTCGGGTCGCTGAAGTCCACCTCGAATTCGTTCGTGCGCGTGCTGACATTCTGAGCCACCAGCATAGTGATGCTCAAAAGCGACAACACGAAAGAGAAGAAAACTTTGTTCTTCATAATGATTTCTATTTGATAATAAGTTTGTTTACTTCTGTGATATTTCCCCGGCGGTTTTTCACTGTCAGGCGATACGTATAAAATCCATTCATCATTTCTGTTGCATCGAAGGCGGCTTCGTGGTATCCCGGGTTGAACATCCCGTTCGTGAGGGTTCCAACGGTGCGGCCAAGCGCATCGAGGATCTCGATAGTAGTTGTTTGGTTCAAGCCACCGGTTTCAGGTAGCGAGAAGCCGATCGTGGTAAGTCCTTTTGTCGGGTTGGGATAAGCCTTACCAAGTTGCACCCGTTCGGGAGCGATGTTGAGGTTGTCGCCGTAATAGATCCTGAACTGTCTTGATTCTTTGGGATCGAACATGTGCTTTCCCGTTTCCTTCATGTTGAGGAGTTTTTGGGTCGTGACATCCAGCAGGAAGATATCCTTACCCGAACTGATCAGGGGAGCGTTGCTCCAGGTGAGTTCGGCCATTCCTTCGAGGTTGGAGTCAACGGTGAAGTCCCAGGTATAATTTGGTTGCGTGGGCACAACTTCGCGCGTGAAGCGTTTAGCGTTGTGCTCAGGATGGCTGAAGTTCATCTCCAGGTAATCGAAGAAGCGCGGAGGTGTCAGGTCGTCATAGTTATCGATGCTTGTATCCGCATCGGGGGCCATGCCTATACCTCCGAGGGTGTACGCCATTCCTTCCTGGCGGATGGTCACAGGAAGGGCCCACGATTCTGCGCTGATATCGTCGCCCAGTGTGGGAACACCTCTTCTTCCTCCCGATGACGTCTGGCCGAGGAAGGGAATTGAGATCGTTTTCGCGGTGGTAATATTGACAAAGCCGCCTTCATAAGGACCAAGCGTCTGATCGTTGTTATAGTTTCCGTTGAGATATGTCTTGAGCTGGGTTTCCGCTCCTGAGAGTCCGTCGTTTAGCTCGACCACATCATCCCATGAAATAGGTGTCAGATACGGGTTTCCTATCATGTTCCAGCCAACTTTCAAATTTATTTGAAATAGATTCGACCTGCTGTTTGGAGGAGCCGGAAGATCAAACAAAGCGATTGCACCAGGGTCGGTTTTAATATTAATGAAGTAGCCAAGCCCCCGGCTGAGTGATGAAAAGTTATCGGGATACTGAGACCAGCTTGTGGGTGTCCCATAAGTGATCAACCTGAATTGTGATTTATCCGCAGGGGCCGTGACTTCATTATATATCGCAGTGACGCCATTGTTTGGAGAAGAAATTTCAAACGGTATGGCAAAAACTTTCCATGCTGCCTTGGTTCCACCGAGGCCCAGGCTGGATGTTGGTATCGCGGCCTGCGCTGCGGAATAGGTCAGGTAAACCTTGTGCGTTCCCGTCCCTTCAGGTTCGCGCACAGTATTTCCTGCGAGGTCTGTGGCAGTGATAAAAAACTCCGCACCGGTTGCATCAAAGTGGGCACTTTCTGAAATCGGCACTGAATAGATGTCTGCTGCACTCAAACTGGCAAAAACACTGGTATAAGAGGAACCGGATATCGGTCTAATGGAAACAACCACTGAATTTACCGCTACATTATCTGTTACAATGATGGGAAAGCTTGCGGGAACGGAACCTTTGGGAGGCGAGGCTGGTATTGAAAAATTAATATCAGGAGGTGTAACATCCACTACCGCCCCCGTTGTGAACCACCACTGAAGGGGCCCTACTGCGAGTGACGGATTAAGCCACCGGTCTCTGAAAGCTCCAGCCTCGATCGTGACCCGGTATTGTGTTAGACCCTGCAGTTCAACGGGGAGGGTATACACAATTTGATTACCTGCTTTTGTGCCAATCGATGCATCCACGGCAGTGAAAGCAGTTGCTTCGCCAATTTTTGTCACTTCGATCATTTTCCCGTTTACCGCGAAAGGCACTTCATTAAATACCATGGTGAGCGTGGTCGTGGTCGCAACAGCCGTGGCATTGTGATCCGGGGTCCTGGCAGAGATAACAGGCCCGTCAGTATCCTCGTCGATGACAAGGATCTGATTGATGGGAGGAAGGGGATAGTTTTGAACGCCGCCATGCGGCCATTTAACCTGAATGTTGGTGATGGTGCTCGCTGACCCCAAACCAAAATGCGCGATAACACTGTTTCTCGACACGAGGGAAGATACAGACGCGATCTCTCTTGTTTGCGTTTTTCCGCCTGCCGTCAAGGTGATCCTCGCCCCGAGCGCTTCCGTGCTTCCGCTTGATGGATTCAGTTTTA
>JBBEBN010000347.1:0-12582 GCA_040882305.1 Cyclobacteriaceae bacterium | reverse complement strand
CCGTAATTTTTTTGTTTCGCATGGAAGTAAGATTCCACCGAGGGGGTTGGTGTCCCCAGCAAAACTTTTGCATGATGAAGTTGTGCCACGATCATGGCTACATCGCGGGCGTGATACCGCGGTGCCGGCTCCTGTTGTTTATAAGAGCCATCGTGTTCCTCATCGACGATAATGAGGCCAAGGTTATCGAAGGGAAGGAAGATGGAGGAACGTACACCGATGACAAATTTAAATTTCCCGCTTAAGATGCCATTCCAGACTTCCACGCGCTCATTGTCGGAAAAACGGGAGTGATACACGCCCATGCTGTTCCCAAAGATCTTTTTCAGGCGTTGTACGATCTGTGTCGTCAGGGCGATCTCCGGAAGAAGATACAATACCTGCGTATCGCTTTCCAGCGCCTTCCTGATCAGGTTGATATAGATCTCGGTCTTTCCGCTGCCGGTTATACCGTGCAGCAAAGTTGCCGCATGGTTGTCAAAACTTTTGATGATATCATAAAGGGCACGTTCCTGTTCTTCGCTCAGCAGGATAGCCGACGGCTCTTTTTGTTCGGCAAAACCAAAACGTGGTACAACGGTCTCAAATTCTTCCAGCGTCTCGTTTCGGATGAGCGTATTGAGGGATGACTCGGATACATCGCCATTCAAAAGATCCTTCCTGGAGATGCCTGTTTTGTTTGATTCAGGGGCATTCAGGACAGGAACTTCCTGTAAATATTTTAAGAGGATGGCTTCCTGCTTGGGTTTTGAAGCAATGGTCTGAAATATTTCTTCCAGGGCTTTCGCCGCATTGATCTTATTATTCAGCCGGATCCTTTTCTCAGTTTTCGGCTTAAATTTTTCTTTTACCTCCTCAAATAAAATAATCGCTTCTTTGCCGGAAAGGGATTTGAGGATACTGAAAATAAATTTGACACCCAAAAATTTCGCTATCTCCGTATAAGTCATCGTTCCCTGTTCGAGCCTTTTCAGGAGCATGACTTCCTTTCCGGAAAAATCCAGAGTGGTTTCTTCCAGGCTGAAAGCGGGATGGATCTGCACCATCGACTCACTGGATAACTTTAAGCCTGCGGGCAGAGCGGCGTTCATCACTTCCCCGAGGGTACACATGTAGTAGTCGGCCATCCACTGGAAAAGCTTCA
The DNA here is from genome assembly GCA_040882305.1 of Cyclobacteriaceae bacterium. Taxonomy (GTDB): domain Bacteria; phylum Bacteroidota; class Bacteroidia; order Cytophagales; family Cyclobacteriaceae; genus Chryseosolibacter. The sequence goes on along the minus strand of JBBEBN010000347.1, from coordinate 11,438 downwards.
GCTGGAACTCATTGACGGAGGGAAAATCGTCAAGAATCTCTAATATGGATTTCGCTTCAAAGTCTTTTGGGACTTCCTCATGGACGTTAAATATCAGGCCCGTCACGATCTTGCGGTCGCCGAACTGAACGATTGCCCTTTGACCTACCCTGACATGATCATTTAAGTTGAAAGGTATGCGGTATGTAAACAATCTCGGGACAGGCACAGGGAGCAGCAGCTCGGCGAAGAGCGTTTTGCGCGACGCGTCGGTTTCAAACATTTCCACTTACCAAAGTAATGGAAAAATAAAGGAAGTAAGAAAGCAAACCTGTCATTTCAGATTTGGCTTCCATAAATATAGCGCAGGAAATTTTTCCTGTAGAGGCGAGCATGCATCCCACCGCGCGCGCCAAAACACTGGCAGGCAGGCCTGGTCTCTTATAAGAGCTGGGCTATCGCCGAAACTACGTCATGAACAGGTCGCTGGCACGTTTTGTTGTAACAAACGTAAATGGTCAGTTTCTCATCTATTTTTGTTTTAGCTTCCAGCAGGGGTAAGTGACTTTCCCCTTCAGACCCCATAGCAATCATAAAGGGTTGAAACCGGGCAAAAATTTCCCTGGCCGCCGGGGAAGCGCTATCCCCCACAAATGCAACCTCAGCCATTCCTTTTTTCATCTCTGTGTAGACGATGCCCCAGTTCGACATGTAATTTGGTTCGGAGATGATAAGATGGCTTAAAGAAAAAGTCATCTTTTCCGCGATGGCTCTCCAGCCTGGATCATCGAAGATAACAGAAAGGTGAAAAAGATTTTGCGCCATCACCGAGTTTGAGGCAGGAATGACATTATCAAAGATCTCCTTGCGCGCAGCGATCAATTTTTCCGCATCCTGACGGGCATAATAAAAAAAACCGTCATCACCATCATAAAAATTATCGACCGTGTGTTGCGCGAGTGCTCTTGCGCGGTGAATAAAGTATTCATCAAAAGTTACCTGATAGAGGCTGATGCACGCCTGAATCAGATAAGCATAATCATCCAGGAAACCCTTCACATGCGAGCGTTTGTTTTTATAAGAACGAAAAAGCTTTAGCCCTTCGGTCAGTTCATTTTCAAGGAATTGCATATTGCGCAGGGCGGCCTTGAGGAAGTTTTCATTCCCCAGGGCTTTGTATGCGTCGACCAGGCCCACCACCATCATGGCATTCCACCCTGTGATGATCTTATCATCCAGGCCGGGCTTGAAGCGTTTGTCGCGCACCTCCAGAAGCCGGTCTTTGGCAGCCTGGAGTCTTCGTTTCCAGGCTTCAGGGGACAATTGATGTTTTTGTAAAAAATCCTCCTCCTTCTGTACGCGCATGAGGATATTCTTTTGAGTTTCCCAATTGCCGTCCTCCTTGATGGAATAATAGTCCATGATAAGGGGCGCCTCCTCGTCCAGCACCTCCCTTAATTGCGCCGCCGTCCAGATATAATATTTCCCCTCCTCCCCTTCGCTGTCTGCATCCAGGGCCGAATAAAAACCACCATGGCCATCCATCATTTCGGTTTGCAGCCACTCGAAGGTTTCCTGGATCACTGTTTTAAATTCATTATCTTTTGTCAAAGCATAAGCTTCGGCGTATAGTGTCATCAGCTGCGCGTTGTCATATAGCATCTTCTCAAAGTGAGGAACAAACCAGAACTGGTCGACGGAATAACGCGCAAACCCTCCGCCGATCTGATCGTAGATGCCGCCCATGGCGATCTTTTTCAGCGTTAGCAAAAGATGTTGAAGCGCTTCCTCGTTACGGGTGAGGTGGTGATAGCGCAGCAGCCAACGCCACACGGAGGGCATAATGAACTTGGGTGCTTTCTCCAACCCTCCCCAGGTCCCGTCGAAAGCAGGCTGAAGTTTACCATAGACCGATTCCAGGTCATTTTTCAGTTCGCCAGGGACCGGTTCTTGGGTATAGCGCGATAGATCCTGCCCCGCCACCAGGTTGGAAAGTTCTGTTGCTGACTTTTCTACTTCTTCACGCCGGTTTAAAAAAGCATTGTGGATTCCTTTAATGACCTGCACCCACTGCTGCGCAGGAAAATACGTGCCGCCATAAAAGGGTTTTTGTTCGGGTGTCAGGAAAACGTTTAAAGGCCAGCCGCCGTGAACGCCCATCGCCTGCACTGCCTCCATATAAACCTGGTCAATGTCCGGTCTCTCCTCACGGTCTACCTTAATGCATACGAGGTTATCATTCATGATCCTGGCAATATCGTCCTTTTCAAAAACCTCGCGCTCCATCACATGGCACCAGTGACAGGACGAATAGCCAATGCTTATTAGTATAGGTTTATTTTCCAGTTTTGCCCTCACCAGCGCTTCATCCCCCCATTCAAACCAATCAACTGGATTGTAGGCATGCTGGAGAAGGTAAGGTGACGTGGAATGTATCAGCCGGTTTGCTTTTTTTAAATCAATCATGATCGCTTTACTTTATCAACTGCTGTCTGACCTGGCTCTTTTCGCCTTCAACATTCACCCATGGTTCCAGTTCCTCCAGTTTTTCCAGGATGTCTTTCAGAAATTGCTGGTGCAATGCGGTCTGCGGATGGAAAGGTCTATGCCGGAGTGCGGCCAATATCAGTTTCCATTTTCCGACAAACTCCTTTAATTCGTGGGAAAAATACCGTTCCATAAATTTTTCCCAGATATAATCTTCCGCCTCCGCAGTTGGATGCAACATATCCGCTTTGTAAAAACGGTAGTCGCGAAGGTCATCTACCATCATTTCAAAAGCCGGAAAGTATTCAACATCATCGTATTGGGTACTGAGATGGTGACAGGCTACGCGCAGTATGGATTTGCTGACACTGTTGAGTTCAAGGGTGTCCTTTAAATGTCGAACGGGACTGACGGTGAGGATGATCTTTATTTTCGGATTAAAATTTTTCAGCTGGTTGAACACGCTTTTAAAGGACGATGTGATCGCATCGATGTTCATCAGCGATTTGATGAACATGGCGGAAGGCAGTTTATGGCAATTTGCCACGACCTCGCCGGTCTCCTTGCGTTGGTACAACCATGCCGTCCCATAGGTCAGCAGTAACCAGTCAGCATCCTTTAAGAAATAGTGAGTTGATCCGATCGTGTTTATGAGGCGTGACGCCAGCTCTTCTTTCGTCAGCGAAGAGAATTCGGAGTGAAAGTTGTAATTGAGATAAACCTCATGCTGATGCAGATAGGTATGCTCGGGAAGCGGCTCATTAAATATGCTGTACGCTAAAACTTTATGGATCGATTCCGGATTGTAAATGACGCCGAAAGGATTGATCAGCGTCTTCAGTTTAATGGATGCCAGGCGCGTGCCTATGGAGTCAGCAAAGCACGACCCCTGCGTAAGGATTCCGCTTTTAATATCGATGGGGCTGGTGGAAGGCGCTACTTTGACTTCGGTTCTGAATTCTTTCATAAATTATTTATCCATTAACACCCCGATAGACCACGGAAATATGTGTCCTTTACCCACAGGGAAAAAGCAATCGGTTGAAAATCGGCTTGTGCAAATATGTTACCGATAACATTTGAAAATTTCCCACTTTTTCAGATACTTTACACCTGGTTCAAAGTCAGGCCTGCCTGCCGCGGCTAAGGCAGCGGCATGGCAGGCCAAATCAAACCCAATTTATGAACAACGACGTTACCGCCTTTGAAAAGATCCCGGTAAAAATTTTCAACACATCCGGAGAAGCTTCCCTGTTTGTCGCCAAAGAAATTGCCAACCTGATCCGGTCGCGGGAAAAGGAAAAAAGACCATGTGTTTTAGGCCTTGCCACCGGGTCAACACCTACCCGGGTGTATGCGGAGCTCGTGAGGATGCACAGGGAAGAGGGCCTGAGTTTTAAAAACGTCCATTCCTTCAATCTCGACGAATATTATCCTATCAAGCCGGATGCAGTGCAAAGTTATGTCCGCTTTATGGGTGAGCATTTATTTAACAACATTGACATCCCCAAAGCAAATATTCATATTCCCGATGGCACCTTGTCCAAAGAGAGGGTCGCTGATTTTTGCCGCATCTACGAGAAGCAGATAGACGACCTGGGCGGAATTGATATTCAGGTATTGGGGATCGGGCGAACGGGCCATATCGGTTTCAATGAACCCGGTTCTTCAGAAAGGTCCCTGACCCGTCTCGTCACACTTGACCAGGTTACGCGCATTGATGCCGCAAGCGATTTTTTTGGAGAGGAGAACGTGCCCCGCAAGGCCATTACCATGGGGGTGGGCTCCATCCTGAAGGCGCGGAAGGTATTTATGATGGCATGGGGAGAAGGCAAGGCAGTTGTGATCAAAAAAGCAGTGGAAGGACCTGTCTCAGATCAGATCCCTTCTTCATTTCTTCAGAAGCATACCGATTGTCTGGTGGTTCTGGATGAGGCAGCTTCCTCCGAATTGGTGCGGATGAGAACGCCATGGCTATTGGACAGCCTCGACTGGGACGACCGCCGCATCCGCAAGGCTGTGGTATGGCTGTGCCAAAAGGTCAAGAAACCCGTACTTAAGCTCACCAACCATGATTATATGGAGAATGGTATGGGTGACATTATCACGGAGTACGGTTCCGCCTACAAGGTGAACATTAAAGTCTTTAATGACCTTCAGCACACTATTACGGGATGGCCGGGCGGTAAGCCGAACGCCGACGACTCGCATCGTCCGGAGCGCGCCAGCCCCTTTCCAAAGAGAATCATCATCTTTTCGCCCCATCCTGACGATGATGTTATTTCGATGGGAGGAACCTTTATCCGCCTGGTGGACCAGGGCCATGAGGTGCATGTTGCCTATCAGACGTCGGGCAACATCGCTGTATTCGACGACGACGCCATCAGGTTCGCGGATTTTGTCCGTGACTTCAATGAGCTATTCGGATTGAGCAAATCCGATGGCGAGAAATTCTATAAAACCATTGTCAAATCACTTGAGAGCAAAGGCCCGGGCCAGGTTGACAGCAAGGATGTCCTGACTGTCAAGGGGCTGATCCGGCGTGGAGAAGCAAAAGCAGGTGGCCGTTACGTAGGTATCCCAGACGAGCAAATGCACTTCCTCGACATGCCATTCTATGAAACCGGTGCCGTCAAGAAAAAGCCATTGGCTGAAGAGGACATAAAACTTATCGCTGACCTTCTGGCCAAAGTAAAACCGCATCAGGTGTATGCCGCCGGAGATCTTTCCGACCCACACGGCACGCACCGTGTCTGTCTTGCCGCGATTTTTGAGGCGCTTAAGCGGCTCAGCAATGAATCGTGGATGAAAGATTGCTGGGTGTGGCTGTACCGCGGCGCCTGGCAGGAGTGGGATATCGATCAGATCGAGATGGCCGTTCCGCTCAGTCCCGACGAACTCATGCGCAAGCGCAGGGCTGTCTTCAAACACCAGTCACAAAAAGACAGCGCCATGTTCCCCGGCAGTGATAAACGCGAATTCTGGATGCGCGCCGAAGACCGCAACCACGCTACGGCAGATGCATACAACAAGCTCGGGCTTGCGGAGTATGAAGCCATGGAAGCGTTTGTGCGACACAACTTTTAGTTTGAAGTTTGAAGTTCCGCTCTCTCAACGGTTGTGCAACTTGATAACTCCGAACTTTCATTTGCAGCGGACGGAGGAGTTCTTAATCTCCACACGCAAGAAGAAAGTTGCACAACTTCAAACCTCAAATAACCTCAAACCTCAAACTTTAAACTTTCCCCTCTCACCGGCAATGTCTCTCCCATATTTCCTCACTTACTTCCTTCTGCCGAACTGCCTGCCGGAACTGCTCACACGCTTTCTGTTTGTCGCCGCTCAGCAAGTAGGCCTCTCCTAAATAATAGTGGCCCTTCTCAATAAAATCAGACATTTCCAACGCCTGGGTTAACAGCCGGATGGCATTGGGAGCATCGCCTTTTTTCAGGTAATAAATTCCCTTGTTGCGATAGGCCCACGCATTATAGGGATCCCTCATGATGCTTTCGTTGATATCCTCCAACGCTTTTTCATTTTCGCCCTGCATTAATAAAATATAGCCTCGGTTGTTGAGGAAATAGGGGTCACCGGGTTCAAGGTTAAGCGCTTTATTGATATGCTCCGTTGCCTGCGGATGATTTCCATCTTGCGCTTCCAGTAAAGCCAGGGTGTTGTACGCATTCGCTTCCGTCGAATCCAGCTGCAGGGCCTCTGCCAGGTGCAGGCGGGCGGAATCATATTCACTCTCATAATAGTAAACAGTTCCCAGGTTTATGAGTATTTCAGGATTGTCAGGATCCTTTTTGAGAGCGTTCTGAAAGGATGCGAGTGCTTTCGAATACTCCCGCATTTGCGCATAGACGAGTCCGCGGGAAAAATGGAGGACAGCCGTATCGGGAGCAATCCCGGAAACCTTATCAAGGTCTTTTAATGCGCTGTAAAACTGCCTCAGTTCGTAATAGGTATTGGCCCTGTTGAGCAAAGCTTCTGTATATTCCTCGCGACAATCTATTGCGTGATTGTAGTGCGCCAAAGCCTCCTCATAATTTTGTTGCTGATAATAAACCGTTCCGAGATTATTCCAGGCGTGGGCAAAACAGGAATCCAGGTCAAGGGCGGCGCGGTAATATGCCATGGCCCGGGCATCATTCCCTTTCTTCACCTGATCGTTTCCCTGCAACAGGAATCTCTGTAAACGGGTTTCCCTGCTATCGCCGCAGGCAAGAAGGGCGAGCAACAACAGCGCTGAGATACAGCTGAACCTGGGGCAAATGTGTCTAACGGAAATTTTCAATTCTAGATTTTAAATCTTAAATTGACTGTATGTCAATGTCTCGCGAAGCTAAAAAAGAAGTAGAAAGATTCCTTCGGGAAGGAAGGAAAATCGGTGCCATCAGGCATCTCCAGGACGCCTATGGGTTTTCCCTGAGCCAGTCCAAAACGCTCGTCGAAGCCCTTGAACAAAGCGTGGACGACAATCCGGTGCCGGATACCACTTTTGCGCAAAGTGGTGCAAGCGCGGATGAAGTTTTGAAAGCTGAAATTAAAGAGTTGTTGACAAGGGGGAAAAAGACCGAGGCGATAAAACTGGCCAGAGAAACCCTGAGGGTCCGACTGAACGGCGCGAAAGTGTGGGTGGAGGATATTGAGAGGGAAATGGATCCGGGTTACGCCCGTCATGGAACAGCCTTTCGCAGGGTACCCGGCGGAGTCGTGATGGGAGTGTTTATGGCGTTGGGTCTCCTGTTCCTGGGGGGTGCGACGTATATTTATTTACGCCAGTCACAATCCATTCAGCAAAGTGATCTCATCAAGGGTAAGGTGGTCAGCATGCAACACAACAACGAGGGCCTGAGCGCCCCGGTAATTGAATATGAATGGCATGGAACGAAGAGGGTGTATTCATCGAACACCTATTCCTCGCCGCCTGCGTTTTTTGTTGACGAAGAAGTTCCCGTATATGTCAACCGTCAGGATCCTGATACGATCACCGTGGATACCTTTTCCGAGCGGTGGTTGCTCATCTTAATCCTGAGCGTACTCGGAGTGTTCTTTGTCGGCATTCCCATGCTCGTCATGTATTTCAATACGCGCCGTTAATATGCACAACAAGCAAGGCTTAGACATAAATTGTGCCTTCATATGACCGGCGAAATTAAGGATCAGGTTGAAAAACTGCTTCGCGCGGGCGAGCGGCCACGGGCGATCCAATACCTGCAAGAAACGTTCAACATCTCCTTTGAGGATGCCGGCAACCTTGTCGCGGCGCTGGAAAGAGAAACAGGTATCACGCCGGATAAGGTGGGCGCGCCCGTCGCACCAATCGCCACCACCATTGATGGTCCTTTGAAAACAGACGTGTCGGAACTCTTGAAATCAGGTCGCAAACTGCAGGCCGTACAGGTCGTCAGGAGTAACCTGCACGTCGGTTTGAGGGAAGCCCTGTTGCTGGTAGAGGAAGTAGCCAGGGAGGTAAATCCAAACTATGTTTCCTTCAACGCAACAGGATGCATTCAGCTCGTCGCCAAGGGTCTTGGAATATTTCTGATGGTTGTTTCCATATTTTTTCTGGCAGCAGCAGCGATCATTTATTTCTTTCAATCACAATCCATCAGCAAGAGCGACCGCGTAACGGGCCTCGTCACGGAAATGAAATCCATGGATACGGGCGAGAGCGCTCCCGTGGTGGAGTATGAATGGAAGGGAAACAAACGCTCGTATCAGTCCACATACTATTCTTCTCCGCCGGATTACGAGGTTGGTCAAACCGTTCCCCTCTTTGTAAACCGGGAAGATCCGGAGGAGGTCACCCTTGACACCTTTACCGATCGGTGGGCCCTAATAGTCGGTTTGGCGGTACCAGGGGCCTTTTTATTACTGGTTTCAATCGTATTCCTATATTTTGCGAGAAGGAAATTTTGATAATTCAAACCATTTTGTGTTATTAGCACCCGGAAAAATTATGATTACACTTCTCAGCATAGCCGTTCACGACCACCATCATGCAAATGACACGATGCGTGGCACAGTTATGCTTTGAATTTTAGGATACTTTAAAATTTCAGGAGGCTTGTCACGATGGTGTCAAGCCTTTTTTATTTTGGACTGGCGTGCGCTACCAAGTCCCCATTAGGGGATTTAGGGGCAACCGCAATAATAAAACACACTAATGGAAACATTACTTCGGATTGCGATTCAAAAATCAGGACGACTTCAGGAGGGCTCGCTTGAGTTGCTGAAGGAAAGCGGATTGTCATTCAGCAATGGAAAAGATCAGCTAAAAACACAGGCGCGCAACTTCCCGGTGGAAGTGCTCTTCCTGCGTGACGATGACATACCCCAATACGTGGAGGACAAAGTTGCTGATGTCGGCATTGTCGGCGAGAACATTTTTGTGGAAAAACAAAAATCAAATGAACTGGTCAAACGCCTGGATTTCGCGAAATGCAGGTTGTCGATAGCAGTGCCGCGTTCTGAAAACTATGAAGGCGTGAAATCCCTGCAGGGAAAAAATATTGCCACCACTTATCCGAATATCGTAAAGAAATTTCTCGCAAAGCATAAAATACACGCCGGTATCCACGAGATCAGCGGCTCGGTCGAAATTGCTCCCGGCATCGGGCTGGCGGACGCGATTTGTGACATTGTCAGCACGGGAAGCACCTTGCTCAGTAATGGACTGAAAGAAGTGGAAGTGGTGATGCAGTCGGAAGCTGTAGTGATCGCCAGCACTAACCTCAGCGGTGAAAAACAGAAGATACTTGATAAGTTGCTTTTCAGGATCGACGCCGTGCAAAAGGCCAGGAACAGCAAATACATTTTGTTGAATTGTCCTAATGAATCCATCGAGAAGATCACGTCCGTCATACCGGGAATGAAAAGCCCGACCATCATACCTTTGGCGCGGCCGGGTTGGAGTTCCCTTCATTCGGTCGTGGATGAAAATGATTTTTGGGAACGGATAGATCAGCTTCGTTCCTTTGGTGCCGAAGGTATCCTGGTAGTACCCATAGAAAAAATGATCGTCTGACAGACAACGATATCCAAACACGATGAAAGTATATACGAATCCGTTAAGAGAAACGTGGAAGGAGCTCACACAACGCCCGCAGCTTGAGCTGGGCTTTCTGGAAAGCTCTGTACGCAATATTTTAAACCGGGTGAAAAAATCCGGCGATCAGGCTGTCCGGGAACTCACCCTTCAGTTTGACAAAGTAGAAGTTCAGGACCTTGAAGTAACGAAAGAAGAGATCAACAAGGCCCGGAAAGATGTTCCGGAAGAACTGAAAAAAGCGATCGAGACGGCGGCTAAGAATATTACTACCTTCCATAGCGCGCAGAAAAAGGATTCTCTGGTGATTGAAACCATGCCTGGCATCAAATGCTGGCGCAAAGCAGTACCAATAACAAAGGTCGGCATTTATATTCCCGGAGGAACCGCCCCTTTATTCTCGACGGTACTTATGCTTGGTATACCCGCGCGCCTGGCGGGATGTTCGGAGATCATCCTATGCACGCCGCCATCTAATGACGGAAAGGTAAACTCGGCAATACTTTTTGCCGCGGAGCTCGTGGGCATCAAAATAATATTCAAGGTCGGTGGCGCGCAGGCCATCGCCGCGATGACCTACGGCACGGAAACCATCCCGAATGTTTATAAGATCTTCGGTCCGGGAAATCAATATGTCACGAAGGCAAAACAGCTTATTACAGAGGAAGGTGTGGCCATCGACATGCCGGCCGGTCCTTCCGAGGTGCTGGTCATGGCTGATGAGACCTGTAACCCGGCTTTCGTTGCTGCCGACCTCCTCTCTCAGGCCGAACACGGTGAAGACAGCCAGGTGATGCTCGTGCTGCTGGATGAGTCGAAGCTGGAGGCCATAAAGAAGGAGATCGACAGCCAGCTTCGCGAATTACCGAGGAAAGACATCGCTGAAAAATCACTAGCACACAGCCGTGTCGTTGTATTTGAAGAAAAGGCCGCGGCCATCGACTTCACGAACGAATACGCCCCGGAGCACCTGATCATTAACACGTCCAACGCAGAGGCTACTGCGGAGAACATCGTCAACGCAGGGTCGGTATTCATTGGGAATTTCTCTCCTGAAGCGGTGGGTGATTACGCCTCCGGAACAAATCATACCCTACCTACCAACGGTTACGCGAAAGCGTATGCCGGCGTATCCCTGGAAAGCTTCCTCAAATACATCACCTACCAGCAGTTATCAGAAACCGGAATAAAGAATGTAGGCCCTGTTGTTGAAACGCTCGCAGCAGCGGAAGCGCTGAAAGCGCATGAGCGCGCCGTCACCATCAGGCTTAAAAGTTTGTCCTAACCTTATCCCCATGTGCGCGAAGAAAAAACATTTCATTGATATCAATACCCTGGTGAGGAGAAATGTGCTCACCCTGAAACCTTATTCCTCGGCGAGAGATGAATTTCACGGTGAAGCGGAAATTTTTCTGGATGCCAATGAAAACCCCTACCCTTCTCCGTACAACCGCTACCCCGATCCCCGGCAATGGAAGGTAAAGGAAAAACTGTCCAAAATAAAAGGCATAAAACCAACGCAGATCTTTCTCGGGAACGGCAGCGATGAGCCCATCGACCTGATCGTGCGCGCCTTCTGTGAACCCAACCAGGATTCCATCCTCATCACAGAGCCGACCTACGGCATGTACAAGGTTTGCGCTGATGTCAACGCCGTCAATGTGCAACAGGTATTACTCACTCCGGATTTTGACCTGGACCTGGAAGCCATCCCGAACACCTTCGACGCCACCACGAAGGTGATCTTTTTATGCAGTCCGAATAATCCCACTGGAAATCTTCTGAGCCGCGACAAGATCGTGGAGGTACTCAAAAGATTTTACGGCCTCGTTGTGATCGATGAAGCGTATATCGATTTTGCGAAAAACAAAAGTTTTGTCCACGAGTTGAAAAAATATCCAAACCTGATAGTACTCCA
>JBBEBN010000346.1:0-12623 GCA_040882305.1 Cyclobacteriaceae bacterium | reverse complement strand
CTTGGTTTCGAAATCCGGTTCCTGCAAGTCGGCCGTTAAACCCCATTTAAAGCGGGACAACAATCGCTCCTGGAAACCTTTAAGGTCGCGCGGAGGACAGTCGCTGGTCATAATGATCTGCTTACCTGACTGATGCAGTTGATTGAAAATGTGAAAGAACATTTCCTGTGTTTTTTCACGTCCGGCAAGAAATTGCACATCGTCCAGGATCAAAAGATCGACCTGTAAGTAAAAATTCTGGAAATCCTGGAGGCGATGGTTCTGAAGGGCATTGAGAAATTGATTTGTGAAATCATTCTGATCAACATACAGTACTACTTTAACGGGCATGTTGTTCTTTATCTCATTTCCAATGGCTTGCACGAGGTGTGTCTTTCCCACACCCACACCTCCGTATAGCATGAGTGGATTAAAAGACGTGACACCCGGTTTCTTGGCGACTGCCAGCCCGGCGGAGCGCGCCAGGCGATTACAGTCACCTTCAACGAAATTATCAAATGAATACGCGGGATTTAAGCGCGAATTCACGGTTTGCGGATTCAGGGCCTTTAACGTAAAAGGGGAATAATCATCGGAGCCAAACGATGTGCCCGTTCCAGCCGCACGACGGTTTCCAATCCCATTTGCGGGATAATTGACAGCTACCGGTGGAGTCTGCTGATTACCGCTGTCGACTACTACCGAGTATTCGAGTCGTCCGGAAGGCCCCAGCACGGTATGGATGGCTTTTTTTAGTACCGCTACGTAGTTATCTTCAAGCCACTCATAAAAGAACTGAGAAGGTACCTGGATGGTAAGCACGTCACCCTCAACGCGTACGGGATTAATGGGTTTAAACCATGTATTGAAGTTTTCTTCATCTACATTTATCCGAATTACTTCGAGACAATCGTTCCATACTGTACCGCAGCTTACTTCCATTTAGCTCTGAATTCGTGAAGTTAGGTCCCGTGGGGAATAGGGGAGACAAAGATGTAAAAAAAGAGGTCATCAAAACAAGCCACCCGCCTCTTGATTTTTTAGAAAAAAAAATTAACATCATTATTTTCCTTTGAAACGCAACTGAATGAAGAAATCTTGACTAAAATTGAGTTGAATTTTTTTTCAAAATAATGCCGGAACACTCTATTCATCAGGTCCTGGAAATTTTTTTTTCGAAATCCCTCAAAATGGATTGGGAAAAAATTGCGATGCAGGAAATACAAAAAAAAAATCCATCTGAAAATCTATCCTGGAGTGGGAAAGATAAAATTTTATTCTTACCTTACTATGATGCGGAAGATGTTGCTCGTATTCCCTTTCCCAATGTATTTGATCTTCCGGCCGCTATTGACGATCCGGCCGGACCGCGCTTATGGTCCAATCTTCCTGCCATAACTGTCTCAGACGAGCCTCCTGCCAATCTTTCAGCATTAAACCATCTTTCCCTGGGTGGCGATGGTGTCCTGTTTGATTTCCAAAACATCCGCCATCCGGATTTTTCACGATTGCTTCAAAATATTCAATGGCCGCACTGCACCCTGGCGTTCCGGGCACACTCCGAAGGCGAATTCCTGAAACCTCTTCGCCGCTTCATTTCAGAAAGTTATGATCCTGCATCCCTGAAAGGTGCACTATTTTGGGAATCGATTCCCAAAACCACTAACGCGGATTTTTTTGTTCACTCCTGTAAAAATTTTAAGAGCCTTGGTCTTATTGTCCCACCGGCAGCGCCCACGGAAGAGATCAGCGGTGCGTTGTTCAAAGGCATAAAAACAGTGGAAGCTTTTTCCGGCGAATCGCCCTCAGCTGATGTTTTGAGATCTGTTTGTTTTTCGATCTCCGTCGGCGCCTGTATTCCGGAATCGATCGCCAAACTGAAGGCTCTCCGGATGCTTTGGTATCAGGTAGCCCGATCTTATGGTCATCATGACTTTAAGAGGCGCGATCTGGTGATCCACGCCCGTTCTACCCGCGCAAAAGATGGCCTTTATGCTCCCCACGAAAATATGCTGAAAGGGACATTCTCCGCCATAGCGGCGATCATGGGGGGATGTGATTCGCTCACGGTGGAATGTGAAGAGCAGCCGCCATTAGTCGCGCGCCAGGCAAGAAATATTTCAACCATCTTACGGGAAGAGTCATTTTTTAATCAGATGGCGGATCCATTTGCAGGATCCTACGCCGTTGACGTCATTACCAACGCCATAGCGGAAAAAGCATGGTCCATGTTTCAAGAAAAGTGTCAGCGTCTATGAAACACCCTGACTTTTCCAGGATCAGCTACAACCGTTTTGCTGAAACAGCTTCGGATCCATTTCATTTAGAAGAAGAACGTGTAAAGCACTCCCGGTATTCCGCCGGTATTCCGCCGTTTCTCAGGGGGCCGTATGCCACCATGTACACTGCCAGGCCATGGACCATCCGCCAATACTCAGGTTTTTCCACAGCAAAAGAGAGTAACGACTTTTACAGGAAGAATCTGGCGGCAGGCCAACGCGGCCTTTCTGTGGCATTCGACCTGGCCACGCATCGCGGTTACGACTCAGATCATCCGCGGGTAAAAGGCGATGTTGGAAAAGCTGGTGTCGCCATCGATTCAGTGCTGGACATGAAGATCTTATTTGATCGGATACCTCTTGATAAAATGTCGGTATCGATGACGATGAACGGAGCGGTCATCCCTGTTCTGGCTTTTTATATTGTCGCCGCAGAAGAACAGGGCGTTAAACCTGAACAACTGAGCGGAACCATCCAGAATGATATTCTCAAAGAATTCATGGTGCGCAACACTTATATCTATCCGCCTGGACCCTCCATGCGTATCGTTGCGGATATATTTTCGTATGCATCGCGCCGCATGCCCAAATTCAACTCCATCAGCATCAGCGGTTACCATATGCATGAAGCGGGTGCGCCGGCATCGCTCGAACTTGCGTATACACTAGCCGATGGGTTGGAATATATCCGCACAGGCATCAAGGCGGGAATTGCCATCGATGATTTTGCTCCGCGGCTGTCTTTTTTCTGGGGCATCGGAATGAACTTCTTTACGGAAATCGCAAAGATGCGTGCGGCCCGTCTGTTGTGGTCTGTCATCGTCAGAGACTTTCAGCCGAAAAATCCCAGGTCCATGGCATTGCGGACACATTGCCAAACGTCCGGATGGAGCCTTACCCAACAGGATCCCTATAACAACATTACGCGTACATGCATCGAAGCGCTGGCTGCAATATTGGGTGGGACGCAATCGCTTCATACAAACTCTCTGGATGAGGCCATTGCCCTGCCAACAGATTTTTCAGCCCGTATTGCCAGAAATACCCAACTGTATATCGAAAAAGAAACCGGCATCACACACATCGTTGATCCGTTCGGCGGTTCATGGTATATTGAATCGCTTACAGCCCGTCTTGCGAATGAAGCCTGGGCACTGATCCTGGAGGTGGAACAACTCGGGGGAATGACCCGCGCCATAGAAAGTGGAATTCCCAAAATGCGCATTGAACAGGCGGCGGCGGCGAAGCAAGCGCGAATCGATGCTGGCCGCGATGTGATCGTCGGAGTAAACCGGTACCGCATCAATGAACGACCCGACTTTGAGATTCGCGAAGTCGACAACACGGCAGTGCGGGAAGAGCAGGTTCAGCGATTGGAAAAATTAAAGGAGGAGCGGAACGCAGGTGAAGTTACGGCCGCCCTGGACGCTTTAACGAAAGCCGCTTCGGCAAATGACAACTTACTGGAAGCGGCCATCGATGCTGCCCGCAAACGTGCCACATTGGGGGAGATCTCAGAAGCGATGGAAGGAGTTTTCGGCAGATATCAGGCAACCATTAGATCGATTTCAGGAATTTACCGGGCAGAAATGAAAAGCCGTGATGATTTTTCCGCCGTCAGAAAGTTGTCTGACCAGTTCGTCTTAAAAGAAGGGAGAAGGCCGCGCATTCTCGTCGCGAAAATGGGTCAGGATGGGCATGATCGCGGCGCGAAAGTCATTGCCACCAGTTTTGCCGATCTCGGCTTTGATGTTGATATAGGACCGCTTTTTCAAACACCGGAGGAAGTGGCCATGCAAGCAGCGGAAAACGACGTACATGTTGTCGGAGCATCAAGCCTCGCCGGCGGTCATAAAACACTGATCCCGGAATTAATTGAAGCGCTGAAAAAGCTTGGAAGAGACGATATCATGGTAGTGGCTGGCGGTGTCATACCCGAACAGGATCACGCTTTCCTTCATGCGGCCGGAACATCCCTTATCTTTGGGCCCGGAACAGTAATAACGGAAGCTGCAAAAGATATCCTTAAAAAACTTTTGAAAAACCACCGATAAATACCCCAATATAAACTAATTCTGTGTTCATAGGCGTGGCTTTGTCATAGTGACAATTGTAGGATCCGGTATAGAAATTAACCTATGCGTTCAGATATGTGACAAAAAATTAGAAAAGAAATGAGCAATTAGAATCCAGAAACATCAACACACCAACACTCCCAGCACATCAACACCTCTAAGAAACATATCGCCATCCTCGGTTCTACCGGCTCTATCGGACGTCAGGCCCTGGAGGTTATCCAGCTGCACCGGGACGTTTTTGAAGTAGAGGTGCTGACGGCCCAGAACAACACGTCATTGCTGATCGAGCAGGCCAGGAAATTCAAACCCAACGCGGTGGTGATCAGTAATAACCGCCATTATGAAGATCTGAAACGAGGATTGGAGGGTGAGGATATTAAGGTGTATGCCGGTGAGAATGCCCTTGCCTCCATTGTTCAAATGGAAACCATCGATCTCGTTTTGACGGCACTTGTTGGTTACTCGGGCTTGAGACCAACCATTAAGGCGATTGAAGCCGGGAAGCCCATCGCGCTGGCAAATAAGGAAACATTGGTGGTGGCCGGGGAACTGGTTACGAGGCTCGCGCGGGAAAAAGGTGTTAATATTTATCCTGTGGACTCCGAACACTCCGCCATTTTCCAATGCATTGTCGGTGAATTTCACAACAAAATTGAGAAAGTCATCCTCACTGCCTCGGGAGGGCCTTTTAGGGGAAAGAAACAGGAAGATCTCCTTCATGTTACAAAAGTCGATGCCCTGCGCCACCCGAACTGGAGCATGGGGGATAAAGTGACCATTGATTCCGCCACGCTGATGAATAAGGGCCTGGAGGTTATCGAGGCGAGATGGCTTTTTGGCCTGAGCGCGGATCAGGTGGAAGTGGTGGTTCATCCCCAGTCTATCGTACATTCGCTCGTCCAATTTGAGGATGGCTCCTTAAAAGCGCAACTCGGGCTTCCGGATATGCGTTTACCCATTCAATTCGCCCTTTCTTACCCCGAAAGGCTAAAATCAGATTTTCCGCGATTTGATTTCAGAAAGTACCCTGCTTTAAACTTTGAGAAGCCCGATACGGAAACTTTTCGTAATCTTGCGCTGGCTTTTGAAGCATTGAACAGGGGCGGCAACATGCCCTGCGTCCTAAACGCGGCAAATGAGGTTGCAGTGGCAGAGTTTTTGAAGGATCGGGTCGGTTTTTTAGAAATGTCGGGAATTGTGGAACAATGCTTGAACAAAATGGCTTATATCAATAATCCTTCCTACGACGATTACGTGGAAACAGACCGTGAAACGCGTTTGAGGGCTTTTGAAATATTAAAATAATGAATTAAGAACAAGCAATGGATTTGGATTGGATGATCATGCTCGCTCAACTCTTGTTGAGTCTTTCTTTTTTGGTGGCAGTACATGAGTTCGGGCACCTGATAGCAGCTAAATATTTCGGCATGCGGGTGGAACAGTTTTCCATTGGCTTTCCTCCCAAGATCTGGTCCTTTAAAAAGGGCGAGACCGAGTACGCGATTAGCGCCATTCCACTGGGTGGATATGTAAAAATTTCCGGCATGATCGATGAGTCTCTAGACTCGGAGGCGATGAAACAACCGCCCCAGCCATGGGAATTCCGATCTAAACCGGCCTGGCAGCGATTGGTCGTCATGCTGGGAGGCATCTTCGTGAACCTCGTGGTCGGTATCATGATCTTTATTGGCATCACCTATACTTTTGGCGATACATACCTTTTAAAAGACGCGGTCAACAATAACGGTGGATTTCAGGTCGGTCCCGTCGGTGAGAGTATCGGCCTCCAAACCGGAGACAAGATCGTCAAGATCAATGGGCATGACTACGAATATCTCGAAGACCTTATCCGCCCTGAAACGTTGTTGGCCACGAACGCCTATTATACTGTTGATCGCGATGGCAAGATGATCGATATTTCCATCCCGCCGGATTTCATCCAGAAATTCAACAGGAGGGAAGCCGCTGGTAACTTTATTTTTTATCGTATCCCTCCCGTTATATTGTCAACCCAGAAAGGTTCTGTCGCGGATAGAATGGGTATCCTGGAAGGAGACAAGATCATGGAAATGAACGGTACTCCCATCACCTATTATGATGAATTTACCCGGATGCTGAAAGCCAACGAGCGCGATACGCTCGTGTTAAAGGTTCAGAGAGCGGGGGGTGAATTGTTGACCCTGAAAGAAAACTTCAAAGACCAGACAATGCTGGGTGTTTTAGGTGATGCAACACCTGACTATTACGAGAAGGCAGAACGCAGGATCACCTATGGTTTTTTTGAGTCAATACCCCTGGGATTTGACAGGGCGTTCACAACACTCGCAGTTCAGATAAAAGCCTTCGGAAAAATTATTTCAGGAACCCTTTCTCCCAAGGAATCGCTTTCAGGTCCCATCGGCATCATGCAGGCATTTGGAGTGGAATGGGATTGGGAAAAATTCTGGTCGCTGACAGGGGTACTCTCTCTCGTGCTGGCTTTTATGAACCTGCTCCCCATACCTGCCCTTGACGGAGGACACGTGATGTTCCTCACTTATGAGATCGTCTCCCGCCGCAAACCTTCAGACAGATTCCTGGAAACAGCTCAGAAGGTCGGAATGGTTTTCCTGTTGGGTTTAATGGTCTTCATTTTCGCCAACGATATTATTAAGCTGTTTCCTTAGTCCATAGTCCATAGCCTCAGTATGAGCTGATCACTGATTAGTGTCCTTGCTTGATTACTGATTATTACTGATTACTGACTAGTGGTACGGACGCATGATCAAGCGTCCTGCGATTCCTTCCACATCCCGCCCAAGCTCATATTTAATTTAATCATTGATTGCCAGGCACTCTTTTCCTGATATCAAACTCCACCCGGCGATTCAGCTTCCTGTCCTGATCACTGCGCTCTTCGACCAGAGGTTTTGAGCTGCCGTAACCGGTGGCAATGATCCTGTTGGCCGCGATCTTGAATTCATAGATGAGATAAGCTTTAATGGCATCTGCCCGTGCCTGTGACAAACGCAAATTCGAATGTTCGCTTCCCTGAGAATCGGTATGTCCGGAAATATTCACATCTATCTCCGGATGATCAATCAGAAAATTAGCCAGCTTATCAAGGTCCGCGTGCATGGCCAGTAGAATGTCTGCCTTTCCGTTTTCAAATTCAAGTGATGAGAATGCGATCTTGCTTTCAATGGGTTCTGTTTCGCGGTGCATGTCCGCATCACCATCCATGAAGAATAATTCCTCAATGCGAAAGAAATCGTCTCCCTGTATGATGAGCAGATAGTTTCTCTTGTTGATGAGGTCAAAATCGAAAGAGCCATCTTCCCGGAGAAACTTGGGGGCTACTTCCACGCCTTTATCCATATCAATTACGGAAACAATACCGTTGAATGGTTTTTTTGTCTGTGAATTGATGAGCGATCCTTTCAAATGCGCTACGGCCGTGGGCTGCGCTTCCATCGGCACGGGGAAAGTGTGGAGGTCGAGGTTTTCCCGGTCATTTTCATCAGACCGTGCATAGAACAACTGACTGGATTCAGAGTCGATGGTAAAATAGTATTCACTTCCAGCCCCATTTACGAGGGGCCCAATGTTTTTGGGTTCACCCCAATTTATTTCCTGGCGGTAGGATTTGTAGATATCAAAATCTCCAAACGTCAGCGGTTGTCCATCAGAGCTAAAATACAGGACATTATACCGGTGGTGAAAAAAAGGACTCACTTCATTTCCACGGGTATTGATGATGGGACCGATGTTCCGGGCTTTCTGCCAGGCTTCGTTTTCACCTTTCACGGTGTAAAAGATGTCCGAAAGCCCAAATCCTCCGAGTCGGTCGGAGGCAAAAAATAATGTGTCGCCAGAGTGTGACAAGGAGGGATGTGAATCCCAGGAGATCGTATTGATGTTGATGCCGAGGTTTTTGACATTGCCCCATGTGCTATCGGCGGTAAGGGTAGCCTCAAAGAGGTCGCAACTGCCATATGAATCGGGAGAATTGCAGCGGGCAAAGTAGAGGTATTTTCCGTCGTTACTCAGGCAGGCCGAGCCTTCATTGTATGGAGTGTTGATGGTTTTGAATGGCTGTGCTTCCATCCACTGATCATTTATCTTGGTTGTAAAAAAAAGATCTTCGTTGTAGGCGCGTCCAATACTTTGAAGACTGGAATTCCGCTTGGAGGTAAACAGCAGGAGGTAATCGAGGTTGCCTATCGTTGGTCCGTAATCGGCTTTTTCTGAATTCACCCATTCGGCCATCTTCACAAGCACACCATGTGGAGGACGAAGCGTGTCGATCTCTTTTCTATAGGCAACGAGCTCATAATACTGTTGAAGTGGCACATAATTATCCCGCTGATGGTTGGTGAGACTGTCGTACTCAGCCTTCACCTGACCGATGTCGGTATTCTTGCGGTAATGTTTCAGGACAAGTTTATAGAGCAGAATGGATTCCCCCGGCAGACCAAATTTTTCAGCCAGCTTCGCCAGCTTCCAAATCAGGAGCGTGCTCTCCGAGAAATTCTCGATCCCGAAATTTCCGACATATCGCTTAAGCGTCGAATAAAGTTCTTTTTCTGCAAGCGATTGTTCCAGCCGCTGCATGTGCAAAAGGACAGTCTCATCCTTGTAAAAGCGGGTTTTGTTGATATTTGGGAAGAGAAAGATGTCAGATTGGCTGTAGGTTGTCAGGCTATCGTTCAATTGAACCACTCCACCGCCCTTGAACTTGCTTTTTTTTCGCTGCCCATGGGCCGTAGAGCACACAATAAGTGAAAAAGCGGTAATTGCGATTAAAAAATAGGTTTTCACTTAACCTTTGGACTTTAATGAGGCCGAAACTCAATAAAGTTGTCACATTTTTCCTTCTTTTACAACTCCACTGGCACTACTATTGTCCAACTAATCCGTTATGAATTAAACCAACAATACTTTCGTTGTTGTGCCAAACTGACATCCCATCACATGTTCAAGACCTTAGCAATACAATTGGTGCAGGAAGAATCGGACGACCTCATTCAGCTGATCAATCCGGAGCAGGAGAGTGATTTTAAGCCAGAAGATCTTCCGGAAGAACTTTCTATCCTGCCCATAAAAAATACTGTTTTGTTTCCCGGCGTGGTTATTCCAATCACCGTTGGCAGGCAAAAATCCATAAAACTGGTAAAAAAAGCCTATCAGGGAAACCGGATCATCGGAGTGATCGCGCAAAAGAATTCACAGGCGGAAGAGCCATCGGTGGAAGAACTTTACAGAACCGGTACGGTGGCGCGGATCATAAAAATGTTGGTTTTACCGGATGGAAATACCACGATAATCATTCAGGGAAAGAACCGTTTCGGCATCCGTGAGTTTGTTCAGGAAGATCCTTACCTCACGGCAAGAATTAATTTGCTTACAGAGCCGGTGCTCAACATCAACGGAAAGGAAGCAAAGGCGCTCGTGCAGTCATTGAAAGACGCAGCATTAAAAATACTGAAGTTAAATCCGGAGATACCGCAGGAAGCACAGGTGGCCCTGGATAATATTTCCAGCATGTCATTTCTTGTTCATTTCCTGGCGAGCAATCTGAATGTTGATGTAGCGGATAAGCAGAAGATCCTGGAAACGCACAATCTTATCGAACGGGGTACCCTGTTGCTGCAGTATATGCTGCGCGATGTGCAGATGCTGGAGATCAAGCATGAAATACAAAAGAAGGTTCATACAGACATTGACCAACAGCAACGCGATTATTTCCTGCGTCAGCAGATCAAAGTGCTGCAGG
Source organism: Cyclobacteriaceae bacterium (assembly GCA_040882305.1). Classification (GTDB taxonomy): domain Bacteria; phylum Bacteroidota; class Bacteroidia; order Cytophagales; family Cyclobacteriaceae; genus Chryseosolibacter. The sequence continues at coordinate 2,532 of JBBEBN010000346.1, read as the reverse complement.
ACGAGCTTGGATATGACGGCCCTGATAAGGAGGTAGAAAAACTTCGCAAGCGGGCTGAAAGCAAGAAATGGGCGAAGCCGGTTGCCGAACACTTCAGACGGGAACTTGAAAAATTATTGCGCGTTAATCCCATGGCCGCGGAGTATCCGGTTGCCATGAACTATGTAGAATTTATGCTTGACCTTCCCTGGGGAGAATACACGGAAGATGATTTTGATTTGAAACGCGCAAAAAGAATTCTGGACCGGGACCATTTCGGCCTTGAAAAAGTAAAGACGCGCATCCTCGAATACCTCGCCGTTCTGAAATTGAAGAAGGATATGAAAGGGCCGATCCTTTGTTTGTATGGCCCTCCCGGTGTGGGCAAGACTTCTCTCGGACGCTCCATCGCGAAAGCCCTGCAGCGAAAATATATCCGTATGTCTTTAGGCGGTGTGCATGACGAGGCTGAGATCCGCGGCCACCGGAAAACATATGTCGGCGCAATGCCGGGTAAAATACTGCAGAACATAAAAAAGGCCCAGTCGTCGAATCCTGTTTTTATCCTGGATGAAATAGACAAGGTGAAATCTGATTTCAGGGGCGACCCGTCGTCTGCGTTACTGGAAGTGCTCGATCCGGAACAAAACCATGCTTTTGGAGATAATTACCTGGAAGTGGATTACGATTTTTCAAAGGTATTATTCATTTCCACTGCCAATACACTTGACACGATTCATCCCGCATTGCGCGACCGCATGGAGATCATTGAGGTCACCGGGTACACACAGGAAGAAAAAGTGGAGATAAGCATGAAACACCTGATCCCGAAACAGCTGAAGGAACACGGGTTGAAAGCTTCGCAGGTGAAGTTCACCAAACCTGCCGTGGGTAAGATCATTAACAGCTACACGCGCGAATCCGGTGTTAGAGGTCTGGAGCGGCAGCTGGGAACAGTGGTGCGACACGTAGCCAAGTCCGTTGCCATGGAGGAAGAATATGAAAAAGTCGTTACGGAGGCCACGGTGAGGAAGGTCCTCGGCGCGGAGATCCACGATGAAGAACTGTATCAGGGAAATGACATCGCCGGTGTTGTCACAGGACTGGCCTGGACACAGGTGGGTGGAGAAATCCTTTTTGTAGAATCCAGCTTGAGCAAGGGCAAGGGGGCCCTTACCATATCCGGACAATTGGGAGAGGTAATGAAGGAGTCGGCGATGGCCGCATTATCCTATCTCAAATTCAACGCAGAGAATTTAGGGATCGATTCGGGTGTATTTCAGCAATACGACCTGCACATCCACGTGCCTGCCGGCGCCGTGCCCAAGGACGGGCCATCGGCGGGAATCACCATGCTGATTTCTCTTGCTTCTATCTACACGCAGCGAAAAGTTAAATCCAAACTTGCCATGACAGGCGAGATCACCCTGCGGGGTAAAGTGTTGCCGGTGGGAGGCATTAAGGAAAAAATCCTTGCTGCGAAGAGAAGTGGCATCAAGGAAATCGTTCTCAGTGCGAAAAACCGAAGGGATATTGATGAAATAGAAAGGCACTACCTGAAAGGGCTTACATTTTATTATGTAGACACGGTCGATGACGTGTTGAAGGTGGCATTGTTGAAAGAGAAGGTGGTAAAACCTATGACATTTAGCCTGACGGAACCGAAACTTCAAAGTTATATTCACAATTAGTTCCGGGATTTTTCCATAGTTTTTTTATTCGTGCGTAAACTGTTAACTTTTTTGTTTTGCTCGATGGTCAGTGGAGCGTGGGCACAGATCGGCGGCGGCAATGCATATGATTTTCTGCGATTGTCTGCTCATGCCAGGATTTCAGCACTCGGCGGAGTGAATGTTTCCCTTGCAGACAAAGACGTTAATTTTTTTCACAACAATCCAGCCCTTGCTGGTGACACGCTGAATGGTTTTGCTTCGGCGGGTTATCAGTTTTATGTGGGAGATGTCGGCAATGCATTGTTTTCCTATGCACATGATCTAGGCAAATTCGGGCAGGTATTAACCGGCATCCAACACACCCGGTATGGCATTATACAGGGTTTTGACGAAACGGGGATGGAAACCCTTGAGTTTTCTTCCGGTGAGACCGCCATCCTGGTGGGAAAAACTCATGGGATTGGGAATTTCAGGCTAGGGGCTTCACTCAAAGCGGTTTTTTCAAACATTGCGGGATATCGGGCCAGCGCCCTCATGGTGGATCTTGGTGGGCTTTTTTTACATCCTCATCAGGACCTGACCTTTGGGTTAACGATCAAAAATATGGGAATTGTTTTATCCGAATATAGCCAGACAAGTTCCACCGCAGTACCTTTTGACGTGCAGGCCGGCGTCACCATGAAACCGCAGTACATGCCGCTGAGGTTTTCACTTACCGGATACCATCTGCTGAGATCAAAGCTGCTATCGGTGGACCCCTTAACGGGGGATAACCCCTCTCGTTTAGAAAAAGTGTTCAGTCACCTGAACCTGGGCGCGGAAATTTTATTACACCGGAATGTAAATGCCTTGGCGGGATATAATTACCTGTTACATCAGG
>JBBEBN010000345.1:0-12831 GCA_040882305.1 Cyclobacteriaceae bacterium | reverse complement strand
TGGCATTGTCGATCTGTTCCGTGGAAGGTTTCGGATTTTTTTTCAGCAACGCCGCGGCCGTCATGATCTGACCGGCCTGGCAGTAGCCGCATTGGGGAACGTCCACTTCATCCCAGGCAAGTTGCAAGGGGTGGTCGCCTTTTTCGGATAGTCCTTCGATGGTGGTGATGGCCTTGTTTCCCACGGCCGAGACCGGCAGGGTACAGGAGCGCACAGCAGTTCCATTCATATGGACGGTACAGGCACCGCATTGGGCGATTCCGCACCCGTATTTGGTACCAACCAACCCCAGGTTGTCGCGCAGCACCCACAGCAAAGGGGTATCTGCTTCCACATCGGCCTCGTAGTTGCGGCCGTTGATTTGTAGTTTGTATTGAGCCATTTCGATGGGTATTGTTTGAGCTGGTTAAGATAAGTACAAGGGCGTCAAGATTCAAGCCTCAAGACGGAAGTTTGACTGCTTTTTCCGGGACTGGTTAAAGGAATCTTTGAAGTAGGTGGATTTTTTGGGAAAGCAAACCAGGAATCGAGGTTCGCCGGCAAACGACTATAGGAAACGCAGTTGGGCTTTGCCCGTCGAAGCTTAGGCGGAATGTGGGTTGTAGCGTAGTTGGCGACGTTGGCATTTAGATAGAACCCAGAGGGAGAGAAGCATTTGTCCGGAAAGATGAAATCCCTAAATTGAAGTATTCGTTGTAACCGGCCGTTAACGATCATTTTATGAATCTTACCACTGATAATATTTTATTCTTAGTACTTACCACCATGGCAATTTTCTCACCGAATACTGGCGCCAATAGAACTGAAAGGAAAGGAGATAAGAATAACCAGGAAGTACTTTCTTATTCGTTAGCGGATAATCCCCTGGTTCTGGAATGGACAGGCCCGTATGGGGGCGTTCCGCCTTTTGACAGGGTGAAGGTGGAGCATTTTGAATCTGCCCTGGAAGCCGGAATGAAGGAACTCCTCAATGAAATTGAGGGTATCGCGACTTCTCCGGAGACCCCGACATTTGAAAACACGATCGCCTCGATGGAGCGCGCAGGCAAAACGCTGAACCGTGTTCAGAGTGTGTACGGTATCTGGAGCGGTAACATGAGCAGTTCTGAGTTTCAGGCCGTGCAACGGGAAATGGCGCCCAGACTTGCCGCGTTTTCCGACAAGATCATCCAAAACCCTGCACTGTTCAAAAGGATAGAGACGGTTTTCCGTGCACCAGAAAAATCCAGGATTACGCCGGAGCAACAGCGCCTTGTGTGGTTGCATTATAACAATTTCGTCCGATCCGGCGCAAAACTTGAAAAAAAGGAAAAGCAACGGTTATCCGAGATCAATCAGAAGCTCGCTGGCCTGTTTACAAAATTCAGCCAAAACGTTTTGGCCGATGAAACCGGGCAATGGCTTGTGTTGGAACATGAGAATAATTTGGCTGGCCTTACGCTGTCGGTAAAAAATGCTGCGGAAGAAAAGGCAAAGGAAAAGGGCCTTTCCGGCAAGTGGGTCATCGCCAATACGCGTTCTTCCGTCGATCCGTTCCTGACCTATTCCGGGAAGCGCGCCCTCCGCGAAAGAGCCTGGAAAATGTTCGTCAACCGCGGTGACAATGCCGATGAACACGACAACAACGAGATCATCACAGAAATATTAAAGTTTCGCGCTGAACGCGCAAAATTACTAGGCTACGCCACGCACGCGCATTGGCGGTTGGAAAACACAATGGCTAAGACGCCTGAAAAAGCTCTTGCGCTGCTGGAAGCCGTTTGGAAACCTGCCGTGGCCAGGGTTCACGAAGAAGTGGCGGACATGCAGGCGCTGGCGGATAAGGAAAGGGCAGGCATTACCATTGCTCCCTGGGATTATCGCTACTATGCCGAAAAAGTCAGGAAGCATCGATATGATTTGGACCAGAATGAAGTGAAACCATACCTGCAGCTTGACAAATTGCGCGAGGGAATGTTTTGGGTTGCTGGCGAACTTTTCAATTTCGATTTTTCGCCCGTAACCGGCGTGCCTGTCTATCACGCGGATGTCAAGGTATGGGAGGTGAAAGACCGGACTTCCGGCAAGCACGTTGGCTTGTGGTATTTTGATCCTTATGCAAGAGATGGAAAACGATCAGGTGCATGGATGAATACCTATCGAGGTCAGGAAAAGATGGATGAGCCTGTCACCACCATTGTTTCAAACAACTCCAACTTCGTTAAAGGCAAGCCCGGTGAGCCTGTACTGATCTCCTGGGATGATGCCACTACCCTGTTCCATGAGTTCGGTCATGCGCTCCACGGACTTTCCTCCAACGTCCATTACCCTTCCGTCGCGGGAACATCCGTTGTGAGGGACTATGTTGAATTTCCCTCTCAACTTCTGGAGCATTGGCTTTCAACGCCAGAGGTATTACAACGTTTTGCGCTTCATTACAGAACGGGAAAGCCCATTCCGCAGGACCTCGTTGACCGGATTGAGCGGGCCGCCACTTTCAATCAGGGCTTCAGTACGACGGAATACCTGGCGAGCGGCCTCATGGACATAAAGTATCACCTGTCGAAGGAAGAAGAGATCGATCCCGATAAATTCGAAAGGGAAACGCTCACGGCTTTAGAAATGCCAAAGCAACTCGTCATGCGTCATCGCAGCCCGCACTTCTCCCATATCTTCTCTGGTGATAGTTATTCCGCAGGTTATTATAGCTACCTGTGGTCGGATGTGCTCACTGCAGATGCGTATAATGCTTTTACGGAAGCAGGCGGCCCGTATGATAAAGCTGTAGCCGAAAGGTTGCGTCAACATATTTTTTCCGCGGGAAATACGGTCGACCCTGCCGAAGCTTATCGCGCTTTCCGCGGCCGCGATCCGAAAATCGAACCACTCATGCGAAAACGAGGCTTTCCCATCGGGGATCAATGACCGCTGGCTTTTCGATGCCGCAAAACAACGACGCAACGTTTGATCACGAGAATGATGCACGCACGTCAGGCAGTTACTGACGGCCCTTCAGAACACTTGCCGGATCAAGCAATAACGGAAAAAACTGCCCTTCCATTTTTTCTCCCTTTTGAATGATGGGTACGCCCTGCAGGAGTTCTCCATCTGTGTCCGACTTCGTGTCTTCGGCGAAGACGTTCAGAACGAATGCCCTTCTGGGCCGGGCGGATTTGTTTTCGTATGAGCCGTGCACGGTCAGCGGATGATGGAAAGTGGCATACCCCTTTTTCATTTCAACCGGCGCCTTATTTTTGAATTCTTCTTTCTGCTGGGGATTTAAAAAGGCGTTGATACCTTCCATGTCACCTGCCAGTTCAGGCTTGTCGAGCAATCCCCACTTATGGCTTTTGGGGATATAGTAAATACATCCATTCTCCCTGGACACATCGTCCAGGGCAACCCAGCAAGTCAGGTGTTGCATCGGTTTTGTTCGGGTCCAGTAACTGTAATCCTGGTGCCACGCCACAACGCCGCCGTGGTGGGCAGGTTTCCAGAAAAGCTGATCGTGCCAAAAGCGCACCGCCCTGTTTCCAAGCAATTGGCTGGCGGCAATCATAAAAGCAGGATTCCATAAGACATCATGGAAACCCGGTGTGATCCTCCAGTGCCCCAGTGAATGAAACAGCACCGCATTCGGATTGGCGGATTCATTGCTGTGGAATTCATAAAACAAATGATGCTTCGGATGAGCGGGGTCTTTTATCTCCTCGAGTTCGTCGTTCAGCTGCGCAATATGTTCATCGTCAAGCAACCGGATATTGGCTAAATATCCATTCTCCCTGAAAAACTCCACTTGATCGTCGGTCAGTTTGTACTTCTCCCAGGCTTCCCTGGTGACGGGTTTCGAGAATGTCTCGCTGAGAGGTTGGTGGTACAATGAGAGATCTTCGGGTACTTTCATAGTCTCCTGAGTATTTTTCATTTCCGTGTCTTCGTAAATTCCCTTATGGCGCGGGCCCAGCCTTAAATATATTGAAATTTTAATAGCGGCTCAACACCCGGTTGGCATCATTTTTCTCTTTGAAATGTCCAATATGGAGCCCAATGTCCATGTAGTATATGAGCCGAAAAAGGGGGGCACCCGCCCCCCAGACCTTCAATCCTTTGAACGCGTGGCAAAGCTGCTGGATTCCAAGTTTGAGATCCCCGGTACGGGAATTCGTTTTGGCCTGGATCCATTGCTCAGTCTGATGCCGGTTCTCGGCGATCTCATTACGTTGATCATTTCGAGCGTGCTGATCTACACAATGCACAACCACGGCGCAAGCAGAAAAGTCGTGGTAAAAATGATGCTGAACGCCGGCCTTGATACGATGATCGGCGCCATTCCTCTCGTGGGCACCGTTTTTGACATCTTTTACCGCGCCAACGACCGCAATGTAAGGCTCCTGAAGGAACATTACTTCGAAGGCAAACATCAGGGCTCCGGCGCCGGACTCCTGCTGATGATCCTGTTGATTGCTCTTATCGTCATTGCTGCCGTCGCCTTCTCCATCTATAAGCTATTCGAAGCAATTTCTTAAAAGCGCATCTTATGAGCCAGCAGACCATCGGCGACGGCCAAAATTCTCCAAAGGAGTCCTTCTATGGACAAGCCTCGAACCCTGGCCCCTACGACGTCTTGGGGATTATCGTCCGGTTGAAAAAATAAAGACAAGACTGAAATGGCATAATGTTTTTAAGTAGTTGTTAACACTTATGAATAATTTTTTTCGTGCAATTATAGCTGGTTATGGCGCAAAAAAACTTGGGGGCGGATGTTTCGGTACCATCCTCGTTTTTATTTTGATCTGGGTTGCGCTAGGCCAATGCAGCTTCTCATCCCGTGAGGTGCCACCACCGGAAACCTACCCGGCGAACGGACGCGCTACGGTCAACTGGGATTTACCTTACACGATTTCAATGATCTTCGAACGCGAACTGGTTTCTGAAGAAATAATCCCGGATGGCGAACCTGAAAGAACTTCTACCAAAGGAGTACTGGCCGATTTTTGTAAATATCCTGCGCGAAGAATTTACCCCCGGAATATTGCAGGAGCATTATTTTGATAACCGCAAGAATATTTCCTTTCCTCTCTTAAAAGTTTCCAGCACTTCCTTCTTGGCCTCCTCAGAAGGAAAACGACCTGACTTCTGAAGCCATTGTATGCCATTCTCAAGGTACTGAGTAAAATACACCGCATCGTCTGTTGAATGTATGGGTTTTTCATTCACAATTACATAAGTGGGACTGGTGTGTGCAAAAGTGGTCTCAGGCCGCAGCGTTCCATAATACCTGTTTAGAAAGGTTGGCCCGCCTCCAAAGTCCCGGCGTTGCATGAAGCTCACCCCGCGGTCGCGATCGCCTTCGGTAAACTGATGAGCTCTTGCCGAAATCCAGCAGCTTTCTGATGGAGTGAAATCTATTTCAAGTTTTGCATACGTCTGATTGCTACCGACGATCTTTTCGGCGATCACTTGTCCGTTCCCAATGATCTCAAGCCGGTCGATCGGAAATTGGGTCCATACTTCCGCCGTGATCCTGACGCTCCCGTTTTTCTGAATATGGAGTTCATCTCCAGGATTCTTGCCACCCACAGAACAAAAGATAAAAGGTGAATTGGATATAAAGGTGGCGCCCCTTTCCAACGCGTCGATCCAAGACTGATAATTGAAATCACCTTCTGTTAATGCGTAGACGCGGTTAGCGCCCATTGTTACCCAGTTGCTCATTTTATCAGTTCCTGCAGTGGCGGGTATTTTCAACCCGCAATTCAGAAGCCTGTACCATAGCCTGAGGCCGGAATTCATTCTAAGGTCCGGCACGATGTCGGCCACAAATGTGGGTTCTGAAAAAGGTTCGATCGTACTCAGTAACTCCACTGTGTGAACCTTTTTTAATACAATCGCAAGAGGGCCTTCCAGTCCGGGCCACGCAGCGAAATGCGCCCATGATACATGACCCCCCTGCGCACGGGCCTCATCGATACCTTTTATATTTAGAGGGTATTGAAAATTTCTTCCCGTCTTTACCGGCTCTATCAGTTTCTTAAGGTTTAATAAATTCACATGACCAAGCCGGTCTTCGCGATACTCCTGATTGACATAAACGAGGTGAAGCGAGTCAGAAAACGGTTCCGGACGGCCCCGGAAATTGTCCTGGTCGGTTGTAAAATCTGAGGTGAGGACATTGCAGACATTCAGATCCTCCGCCTTCATTTCAAGCAGGGCGGTCCCGGGGTTGATATTATGGACATGCACATCACCGCTTTTCCAAGCCTTTCCGGGAAATTCAAACCATTTTTCCAAACGGATATCGACGGAATCATCTGCCTTGAAAACGTCTATGGAGCGGTCGTATATTTTATAGGCAAAGCCCTTTACAATTTCGATCCGGATCTTTTTTCGAGGTGGGAGGTGAACGGTGAATGACCCGTCGACGTAGGCGAACCTTCGGTTATTGTCGAGGATCACATCCCCTCCGAAGTTCGTAAACGGAAAGTCCGATTCGTGTCCATCAGGGGCAATGTAAATCGAATCATCCTGTGTTACTCTTACCCTCGCCGCCGTCTCGATACCCTTTTCATCCAGGATGCGAATAACTTTTTGTACGCGATCTCCAGGCTGAGCCCGCGCGCTTATTGATAGAAGGAAAAGAAAAAATATTAACCCATACTTCATGCCTAATGCCTAATGCCTAATGCCCATACCCAACTACTCAAACGTCCAATCAACAGAATCAGCTATGTCAATGGAGGATACAATTCTAATATTCGACGCAGCATTTTTGGAGGAATACGCTGCCAGAGGAAATTGCATGTCCTGGTCGATCACTTCTTTTGTTGCAGGCTGAAGCATCTGGTCGGTGAGCCCGGCCAGCACGATCTTTCTCGGGGAAATAGATCCTATCAGATCCGGCAGATCATAACCCGTAAGGACGTTGGCAATTCCCCATGTAAAATCAACTTCATAAGGATGATGGACACCGCCACCTGGCCTTTCGGTGAGACCGATCCTGTAAAATCTGTTCATGGCGACAGACCTGTAAGATATGAGCGATCCTACCAGCGTGACATTGTCGATGGAAGGATCAAACGCGGCTGCGTGTATCAGCGGGAGACACATGGTCCCCCTGGCGATGGCACCGATTTTTTCCGGGTCGATGTCCGGGCGGGTTTTCAAATAATTTACCATCCTGACAATGTCACCTGCCTGTATTCCAACAACACTTCGTCCAATCAACACGCCCATGTATCCATCTGCAAGTCCCCTGGCGGCAGTGCTGGATGTTTCCCCCACGCCAATGACGTCTGCTGCTGCCACGACATAACCCTTCTTTACCAGCCGTTCAATTTCCCCTCCGGAAAGTGCTTCCTTGATTTTCCCTTCCGGATGAAGATAGACGATGGCCCGGTGTTTTTGTTCGGTGGCGTCAGGAACAAATAGCAGGAATGGCACGGGATACTCCCCTTCGCCCCGGATGGCGATCTTCGCTACGGTATACCCATTGCGTCGATACCGGCCGTTGAGGAACGGCTTCACATCATTTTCCGGTTTTCTATACCCGGAAATTACCGATGCTTGTTCATTAATTTTTTTCAGGTGACTGTCAATGTCCTTTCGCGACGCTTCGAGGAGTGCCAGCAGGGTCTGAGTTTCCTTTTTATTCAGGTCAAACAACATATCACCGCCAAGTGAGCTGGCGATCTGCCCGGTATTGGTGACTTTCAATTGTTCCTGAGAGAAGATCTCAACTTCAACTTCCGAAGGGTCGCCCGGCATGCCAAAGTGTTTCAAAAAGAAATCGAACATGCTTTTCCGGATCTTCGGGGTCAGCCAGTGTTTGGAATCGTCTTCCACAAACGCGATATTTTCTTCAGATCCAAACGCCTCATACGCTTTCTTTGCTTCTGAATAAGCTTCCCGCGCTCCCTGAATAGAAAGATATTCGTCTCTTGATACAAAAGTCATCATGGTTGGCTTTGGCGCCCTTACTTCGATCAGGTCCTCCAGCGTAATACCTTTTGCAACGCTGTGCAGGAGTGTGGCTTCAGCGTCCTGTGCGCCCTTGGTTTCCAGTTGCCTTCTGCTCGCGGTGGACCAACTGGACGGAATGGCAACCTTCACGCGGTCATCCAGTGCAGCCACGAATGAGGTGATGGTTCCCCCGCCCGAGAATCCTGTCACACCAATCCTTTCCGGATCAACTTCCTTTCTGCTGACGAGATAATCAATTCCGCGTATAGCGTCCCAGACAAAATATTTTGCGCTGTTGTTTCCGGATAGGAAACACTGGTTCCCGAAATAGCAATGTTCAATGACCGAATATCCAATGGATGAAAAATTTACTTTCGGATCAAAGTACTGTAAATGCTCTCCCTGCCCGAGCGGGTCAATGGTCAGAACAACGATGCCTTTCTTCACGAGGTTGGTGGCGATCACCTGGTCAAGCGGTGCCCGGAAGGATTCTTGCTCATGGCCTATCAGGTTTAACACCGCGGGCACTTTTCCCCTGACGCGTTCAGGAACATAAAGCGCTGCTGTCACATGAAAGCCGGGGTGTGACTGATAGACCAATTTCTCAATCCGGTATCCGTCGTGTTTGATCACACCCGTGATCACCGGTTGAAGCGGGGTTTTCGCCGGGACAGGCCCAAGAATGGCACTTAATTTTCTTCTGACAGTGTTCTGCCGCTCCAGCCAATCGTTTCTGGTTTTTAATTTTTCGATCTCCGAGTCTCGGATGGCATAAAGATCGTAAGCCTGACCGATCAAGTGGTTTAAGAGCAGACTTCCGCCATTGTTCCACCGGATCCATTGCTGAAATACGTTCAGGTCTTCTTCCTCATTCTCACGCGCAAGGTCCTTCTCGTGAATGCCGGATTTTGTCTGTGCTGAAGCATCTTCTCCCTTAAATGGGATTAGAAGAAAACAGCAGAGAAGCAGAAACCTAATCTGCACACCTGATGTAAAAAGATGATTCCGGAATGCCACTGTCATTAGCCATTAAAGGTTATCGCGATATCGTTTGAGAGCTCGTGTCTTTTCGTGTTGTTAAATATATCAATTCCTCTCTAGACCGGCACTGAATCGCTGCAAAATACTTCCACAAAATCTGTCTGAGGTTTTTTTGTATATTTCAAACAGTTGAGGGTTTTAGCGCTACTCTGCATCTTACTGGCCGCATATAAATGTCACCTTTACGAAAAAGTATCAGCATCATCCATCTGGTAATCGCAGGACATCTGATGGCGTTGGTGTTGTTGGTGTCTACCTGCGACCTCCGTAAAAGCGAAAATAAGTTGTCTGGGGTTGTTCATTTTTCGGGCCGTGAATTTGCCGGATCGGAAACCTGTGTTGAATGTCACCGCTCCATCGCTGATTCCCATTCGCAGACTCCGCACTTTCTGACCTCTCGTCTCGCCGACGCTGAATCCGTGAAGGGAAGTTTCGAGCCGGGTGAAAATATTTTCCAGCTGGATGACCGATTGAGGATTGTCATGGAGAAGGACTCCACGGGACTGTTTCAGCGGGGATTCGTCGACGGCTTCGAGGTTGATGGAAAGCCAATGCACATTGCGATAGGATCCGGAAGGAAAGGGCAAAGTTACTTGTACTGGGAGAGCAATTCGCTTTTTCAACTCCCGGTGTCGTATTATACCCCGCTGGATATCTGGTGCAATAGCCCTGGTTATCCGACCGACCAGATACTTTTTAACCGAGACATTACGGCGCGATGCCTTGAGTGCCACAGTACCTATTTCAAAATCACAAAATCGGCTGGAGGCCTTGAAACATTTGATCCGGACCAGGCGATGCTCGGAATAGATTGTGAAAGATGTCACGGCCCCGCGGCGGGTCATGTAATTTTTCATCGCGACAATCCGGAGGAGAGGAAAGGGAAGCATATCATTAACCCCGCACAACTGAGCAGGGAGCAAAAACTTGATAATTGCGCTCTCTGTCATTCGGGCATCCGCGACAATTTGCTGCCTTCATTTTCGTATGTGGTAGGTGAGAACCTGAATGATTATTTTTTCCCGGATCGCGACGCCGACAATGCTTCCGGCGGTCCAACGCATCAGCAGGCAGGCCTTGACGTTCATGGAAATCAATATGGATTGCTCCGGGCCAGCAAATGCTTCAGGATGAGCTCAATGGATTGCTCCTCCTGCCATAATGAGCATGCCATGGAAACAAACGCCCTTGGATAATTTTCCAGGCGGTGTAAGAGTTGCCATTCAAAGGAAAATGATAATTTTTGCAGGCAGCCGGAATTGCGGGGCCTCGTTCTGGATGATAATTGTATTGACTGCCACATGCCCGCCCTGCCCTCCAGAAAGGTTTTGATGCAGGCCCCGAAGTCGTTTAAGCCCACACCCTTTGTGTACGAACACACCTCATTGCCACGTATACGGATCAGGTAAAATCTTTTCTTGAGAAAATCGAGAAGAAAAATTTTACTGAATAGAAAGAACCACCTCGTTATTAACGACCGTTGTAGACTAAGAATTTTATGCGAATTCGGATGGAGCGTGTACTATTTGTATCTTAAGGATGCCTTAAACCCTTCTTGAAATTGGAAAACCCTGTTGCAGGCTATTTTATCTGGCGAGGAGGCCCGGAAATATTATCTTTTGGCGGCTTTGCCTTGCGGTGGAGTGCTGTGCTGTTTGTCCTCGCTTTTTTGATCAGCAGACAGATACTATTATACCTCTACAAAAAGGAAGGTAAGCCATTAAATGCCGTTTCTTACCTATGCATCTATCTCGTTGTTGCCGCTTTAGTCGGCGCACGTCTGGGCCATCTGATTTTTTATCAACGTGGCGCCATATTGTCAAAAGAATGGAGCATCATTTTTCCGTTTGCGTTCGAACCGGGTTTTCATCTTTTAGGTGCAAGTGAATTTTCTGAACATGGTGCTGTGTTCGGTCTGCTGATTTTTCTTTGGTTTTACGGCCGGAAAAATCCCTTGCATCAAAGGTATTTTCAACTCCTGGACAGGGTAGCGCTGGTCTGTGTACTTTCAGGAAGTTTTTTACTCCTGGCCAGCTTCTTCAACTCCGGGATTCAAGGCAAACCGACTACTTCAGATTTGGGTACCATTTACGTTTCTCCGGTTGAAAGAGGGCTCACGAAGGTCCCCTGTTGCATCATGCGAAGTCCTGATGGTCAAAATCCATTGGAACGGGTCGAGATTAGGAAAGACCCTGCGCCTCCGAAAGATGAAAAAACTCAAAAATCCGTAATTGTTTATTTGTTTTTCAAGCCGGGAGCATCGGAACGGTTAGTTAACGAATTTTTGATGGGTGATGTAAAAGCTTTTTTGTATGAAATGTCTCTGTTTGTCCATGAACCGGGAGACCAGCCACTACATTACAGAATCTTTCTCGAAAAGAACGGCAATTATATAGCAAGAATACAAACAAAGGGAATATCACGTTATCCCGTTCAAATCTTCGAGGCTGTCTCTTCCGTGGTTATTCTTATTTTCCTGTGGTGGTGGTATGGTACGAAAGTAAAACATCCCGGGAGACTTTTTGCCTTTTCAATGATCCTCTTTTGGGGTTTGCACATCGGCTATGGATTTTTCAGAGAGACACAGGGTTCCGTTGAAACAGGCTTCAATATTGTGTTTGTTTTGATGGGCTTAACGGTACTGTTTGTCTCCTATCGCAAATCTACTCTGACAACTGTTGACTCCTCGGCGATGCCGGAAAAAACTCTTTATAAGAAAGATTAGCGTGTTTTCGAATTCAGCCTTCAATCCCTCGTCGCACTTAGCCCGGTATTGATCTCCCTGCTGTTCCCCTTAAAATCAAAGATCTTTATGGCAATTGCATTCAGGGGAACCTCCGTCATCCTGGATGAAGCGGAGAGATAAGTGGACCCGTAATAATATTCCTGTCTGATGATCTTTCCGTCCGACAGGGTCACCAGTGCGTACGCATCATAATTCCCGGGTTGGTAATAGGTTCGTTTCCGGAGGGGAGCGTAAGAGCGCACAGGCCCCGCGTTATTGCCAACGAGGATCAGCTCGTACCCGTCTGACAGCACGACTTTAGCCAGCCCTTTCGAATCGCCGTCAGCGATAAATCCGCTGCTGGTCACGTCCACGGGCGTAAAACCCCCTTTGCCATCCCCTTTCAGAAATAAACCGGTTGATGCATCGTCCTGGCCGGAAATGATTTCCCGTGAATAGAAATTTCCTGCGATGAGAATATCGAGGTTTCCATCCATATCGTAATCACCAGAGATCATTCCATATACAGATGAAAACTGTGCGCAAAGGGGCAATGGCGACATCCGGAACTTTCCTTCTCCCACATTTTCGACATAGCTGCTTTCGAAGTTTTCCGCGCATACAACATATGCCGCAACCAGTTCTTCCGGGAGAAAAGATTCTTCAAACGTAGCGTTGGCATAGTGGGTGTAAGTTTTGAAGCGGGCTCGGATGGAATTGATCTGGTCGATTAGGATATCCCGCGGGTGACCGACATATTTTTTGCCCTGCACGTAATAACTCATTACAGGATCAATGCGACCGTCTTTGTTGTAGTCGGAAGCGTAAATACACAATGGCTCATCCCCTGTCGCCCGGAAGTGATTATTCAAACCAAGATTTCCCGCCACATAGTCTGTATCGCCATCATTATCAAAATCTCCGGACACCAGGCTGTTCCACCACCCCGATGTTTGAGCCAGATCGTCCGACCTGGTTTCCGTTTTCAATTTGCCGTGGTCATTGCGATAGAAGTGAAGTCCCATGAATTCACCTGTAACCAACAAATCCGTCCATCCGTCGTTATCAAAGTCTGTCCATAGGGCCGCGCAGACCATTCCCAGATTCTTTAATAAGTCTTCCGTCAC
>JBBEBN010000344.1:0-12844 GCA_040882305.1 Cyclobacteriaceae bacterium | reverse complement strand
AAGCCCGGCCCCACTGGCGAAGCCTTCCAACAATTAGCCCGCAGCCTGGCCCGCCAGATTGCCATAAGAAATGCTAACTTTGCAAGTACACAAAAGGTAGAATTGAAAGTTTAATGAGCGCAAATACAGTGAACCTCGACGAGTTAGCAAGAAAAATTGAAGCTTCCCTGGATTCCATCCGGCCGTATCTCAAGGCTGACGGCGGGGATGTAAGGGTGAATGAAATAACACCGGAGTTCATGGTGAAACTGGAGTTTGTGGGCACCTGCGGAAACTGCAGCATGTCGACCATGACTTTCAAGGCAGGCGTGGAAGCGGCGATCAAACGCGACGTGCCGGAAATAAAAGGCATTGAAGTAATCAACCTTATTCCCCTCAATTATTAAGAACCTTTGGTTACCGTTTGTGCAATCAGTTGATCAATAGGCGCTAACAATTTTCATGAGGCTTGCCCTTCGGAATATCATTTTTTCAGGCCTTGCCCTCGCATTGCCATTTTTTTTGTCTCCTTTGCGTGCACAGGACCGTTGCGGCACCGTGGAGTATAGCAAGACATTGCATTCCAATCCCACCCTTCATAAGATCGAATTCGAGCAATGGCTGACGGAACAAAGAGTACCTAAGTTAAGCCGTCAGTCACGTCAGCAGCTCGCCCCTTTCAAAATTCCTGTCGTAGTGCACATCATTCATAACGGAGAAGCTATTGGCAACGGGCAAAATATTTCTGATGAGCAGATCCTGTCCCAGATCAGGGTCCTGAATGAAGATCTCAACCGCGGCAATGCCGACACCGTCAACACACCTTTTGAATTTCTGGATGAAGCGGGCGAGCTTGATATTGAATTTGTGCTGGCCCGCCAGGACCCCGATGGACTGGCATCCACCGGTATTGTGCGCGTGGATGGGGGCAGGTCTTCGTGGACGATGAACGACAGCTATACCCTTAAGTCGTTGAGTTACTGGCCCGCAGAACAGTATATGAACATCTGGGTTTGTAACCTCGCCGACATTTTTGTCGGCTTTGCGCAGTTTCCCGAATCCGATCTTGAAGGCCACGAAAACTCTTCCACCAACCGCTTAACGGATGGGATCGTTATCTGGCATAGGGCTTTCGGCTCTGCCGACGACGGTCCTTTTAACCTGGACCCGGCTTTCAACAAAGGGCGCACCGCCACTCATGAGACCGGTCATTTCCTGGGACTCCACCATATCTGGGGTGATGAATCCGGTTGTAGCGGAACAGACTACGTTACCGATACGCCAAACCAGGGAGCACAAACCAATGGATGCCCTGCGCATCCCAGAACAGACCAGTGCGGTGAAGTGGTGATGTTCCAGAATTTTCTGGATTACAGCGATGACGACTGCATGAACATCTTTACTCAGGGACAGGTTGACCGCATGGTCGTCGTGCTGGAAAACAGTCCGCGTAGAAGCAGCTTACTCACCTCTCCCGCCCTGCTGGACCCTGCACCCCTTCCCAATGATCTTGGAATCAGAAGGATCACCTCTCCCGATGTCTCCGTGTGCAGCACCATCGTCACACCAGTCATTGAATTGCGAAACTACGGCAGTAACGGTATCACTAGTGGGCGTGTACGGTTTATCCTGAACGGCACCGTTCAGGAAACAAAAGACTTCGCCCTGACCCTCGGTCCGCTAGAGTCTGTTGATGTCTCCTTTACTTCAATCACCCTTCCTGCCGGCACACATGGAATTACTTTCCAGATCCTTTTGACAAATGGCGGCACTGACTCCGGAGCTTATAATGACGAAAAAAGTAATTCGGTGATTGTCCCCGCGTTCGGCAGCGCGCCCTTCGCTGAAAACTTCAGTACACCACCCTCAGGCTGGATCATTCAGAACCCGGACGGCCAGATCACCTGGCAGATCGTCGCCGCACCAAAGGAAACCAGCGCCAACAAGGCGCTAAAACTCAATTACCTGGACTATGAAGATAAGATTGGAGAGGTCGATGTGTATCTCAGCCCGGTCATCGACCTTGCTTCCGCCCCCGCCGCGACGCTTACCTTTGACGTTGCCCATGCGAGATACCAGTTGAGCAGCGATCGCCTCAAGGTGATTGTGCTCCAAAACTGTGAGAGCATCTACCAGGGCACGGCGGTTTATGACAAGGCCGGCGATGCCCTTAAGACGGCACCTCCCACTACTCAGCCTTTTGTTCCGACAGGCGAAAGCCAATGGCGAAAAGAACTGATCGACCTGTCCGCGTTCGTGGGGATGGACAAAGTGCAAATTGCCTTTGTCGGGATCAATGACTATGGCAACAATATTTACGTCGACAACATTACCCTTTTTACAGAAAAAACCACCGATGTTGCCCTCGTGGACCTGGCAAAACCCTCCGTGGTAACCTGTGAAGATCAGATCATCCCCTCCATTCTCATTCAAAATGCCGGAAGCCAGCTGCTGACGGAGGTGGAAGTTTTTTTCGCTGTCAACGGAGGTGCTGGTCAAATGCTGAACATCACCGATATCAACCTGCCGTTCGGGGAAGAAAAAGAGATCAACCTTCCCGCCATGAGCCTGTCTGATGGAATGAATACGCTGGAGATCATCCTTCAGGAACCGAACGGGACTACTGATTTCAATCCGGTTAATAATGAAAAGACATTTGCCATTGTTGTCAATAAAAGCCAGGACAGGATACCCCTCCGCGAAAACTTCGACGATGGGATTAACCCCGCATGGACTGTGGTCAATCCCACGCAGGGGATGACCTGGGAAACCATTCCAACCAACTTTGGTGAGTCCCTGTACTTCAATGCCTTCAACAACGAAGTGGTGGGCGATGAAGCCTGGCTGGTAAGTCCGGTGTTGGATTTTTCCCGTACAAGTGATGCCAGTATGTTATTTGATCTGGCTTATGTCGCCAGTAACAACGGAGAGGAGAAACTCACCATCCTGGCCTCAACGGACTGCGGCATTACTTTTAAGGAGATCAGCTATAATTTTCCCCAGCCTGGTATCTCAAATCAAAGCTGGAGTCCCGATTCTCCTGAAGACTGGGGCCGGAATATTCCTGTGAACCTGAATTCACTGGCCGGAAAGGAAAATGTACGCATCGCCTTTGTTGTGCGAAACGAAAATGGCAACAATTTATACCTGGACAACATAGAATTTTTTGTCGAAGCTGATCCGGATCCCATCGAGATCGAAGAGTTGTATTCAGTTTATGGATATAATCTTACCAATCCTCAGTTTTCTGATCTTAGAATTACTTTCAACCTTCCCGAACGGCAGGATGTGCGCTTTTCCATTATCACAGTAACAGGCCAGATGGAAACGGATGGAATTCTGACAGATGTCCTGAACCAGACTTATCCGCTGCGTCTTCCCACCCGGTTGCCCCCTGGCGTTTATTTCATCCGGGTGCAGATCGCGGATAAGTTCTATACTACAAGGGTGCTTGTGAATTAGTCGATAGCGATGGTCTACGCTCCACAGCTATGGACTATGGACTATGGACTATGGACTATGGACCATGGACCATGGACCATGGACTATGGACCGTTTTTAATATCTTTACAGCCGAAAAGAGCAAACATGTCAAAGAAGAAAAAAGTAGCCATCCTGTACGGTGGGCGTTCTGTAGAACATGGGGTTTCCGTTAATTCAGCCCGAAATATTTTCGACAACATCAATAAAGATCGTTTTGAACCGCTTCCAATAGGCATTACGAAAGCTGGCCAGTGGTACCTCACCTCGGGCGTGGCAAAAGATGTCGGGCAGGGAAAAGCGCTGGGATTAATTCTCGATGCGCAGAGTCCCGGATTCATACTTGTTTCCAGCGGTGACCGGATCAAGGCAGACATTGTGTTTCCCGTACTTCACGGAACTGATGGCGAGGATGGAAGCATCCAGGGAATGATCAAGGCTATGGATATCCCGATGGTCGGCACCGGGGTGCTGGGTTCTGCCATCTCGATGAACAAGATCATCGCGAAGCGGCTGATGAAGGATGCCGGGCTCCCCGTCACCAATTATGTTTCTTTTCATTACACAGAAAAGGATAAAATTGATTTTAAGGCCATCAAGAAAACTTTGGCGGTACCTTTTATGGTGAAGTCCGCAAGTCTGGGATCTTCCGTGGGCGTGAGCAAGGTAAAAAATGAAGCGGCTTTTAAGAAGGCTGTGGAGGAAGCCTTTCGCTATGATGACTCGATCCTGATGGAAGAATTTATCACCGGGCGGGAGATCGAGTGCGCTATTCTGGGCAACCACCCTGCTGAAGCCTCCTATCCGGGTGAAATCGTCATCAGCAGCAAATACGACTTTTATACCTTCGATGCGAAGTATGTCGACCCCGAAGCGGTGCGAATAGATGTGCCGGCTAAAATTGACGGAAAGATCGCAGAAAAAGTGCGCGATATTTGCGTGAGAGCTTACAAAACCCTGTGCTGTGAAGATTTTGCCAGGGTGGATCTGTTCCTGACAGAACAGGGAAAAATTTACATTAACGAGATCAATACGATTCCCGGGTTTACAAACTCCAGTATGTTTCCCATGATGTGGCAGGAACGGGGGCTTGGGTTTACCGACCTGATCTCAAAGCTGCTTGACCTCGCCCAGGAGCGTTACGACTGGAGTAAACGCGTGGAGCGGGAATTCAATTCGTCGTTGAAATTTTGATTTCCGTATCTTTACCTGGAAAAAATTCGTTTGAAATGAAATTTGATTTTCGGAATCTTGGGTTAACATTAAGGACCAATACGCTGGGAGGATTACTCACACACCTCATCCTGGCCGGGGCACTCATCATCGTGGGGAGCCTGCTATATTTTTACGCTTATCTGCCGCATGTTACAAACCATGGCGAAAGCATTACCGTCCCCAGCGTAGAGGGATTGCCCATCACAAAAGTAGAGGAGTTTCTCGCCAGCCATGATCTGCGATATGAGGTGAACGACTCTTCTTATTCCGCTGAATACCCTCCCCTCACGGTCTTAAAACAATATCCTGCTGCCGGAGCAAAAGTGAAGGAAAACAGGAAGATCTTTGTTTCCGTAAACCGCAAAAATCCGCCTACGGTAAAAATGCCTGACCTTATCGACGGGTCTCTGACCAATGCCGAGGCCGTTCTGAGAGGAAGTGAGCTAAAACGGGGAAAGATCCGGCTGGTACGAGGCCCTTTTCTCAATGTCGTGAAAGAAATGCAAGTCGATGGCAACAAAGTGGTTCCGGGTGTCCTTGTTCCCAAGGGAACGGTCATAGACCTGGTTGTCATGGACGGCGGAAGTAATAAACTACCCACTCCCAACGTTCTAGGCTTTAGCTTCGAAGATGCAAAATTCAATATCCTGGGGTCCAATCTCACAGTAGGCGATGTTGAACTGGTCGGCGACCGGGATACCACCGGAAATAACCCCG
This sequence comes from Cyclobacteriaceae bacterium, assembly GCA_040882305.1. Taxonomy (GTDB): domain Bacteria; phylum Bacteroidota; class Bacteroidia; order Cytophagales; family Cyclobacteriaceae; genus Chryseosolibacter. Next base: position 7,453 of record JBBEBN010000344.1, on the reverse strand, counting down.
TGATCCTAAAACAGGTTCCCACCCCGGGCGAGGTGGTCATTGTAGGCGACGTGATTGACCTTTGGGTCGGGATCGAGGGTACTGAAGTACCCGAGGAGGAAGAGGCCCCGGAAAATGAATTGCAACAGGACGAGGGGAATAATTAGCTTTCCAAAAAAATCGACAGTTGACAATTGAACAATTGACAAAGCGGACAGTGCTTCTCTCCGGAAAGTGGATTTTTAGAACCGCCATCATTATTCCCTTCCTGCTTGTTTCACAGGTGACCCTGGCACAGCTTCAGGTGATCCCTGTCCAACGCGTGGATGCGGAAACGCCACGGCTGAAAGGTCAACATTCATCGGCCCGCACGAAACAGACACCACCCCTTACCCTCCCATTTTTTGACGACTTCTCAAAATCATTTCAGGTGCTGTATGCGGACACTTCACGCTGGCAGAACAGTTTCTCCGCGTGGATAAACGATGGCATGGGCATCAATCCCCCAACGATCAATGTCGCTACATTTGACGGTTTGGATTCTTCGGGTTTAGCGTATAATCCCAATGAAGTGTTCCTCACCGGTTACACGGACACGTTGACTTCTAAACGCATCGACCTGAGCGAGGCCGAGGTTTCCATTGATGAACGGCCAACAGTATACCTGAGCTTTTTTTATCAATGGCAGGGAAATGTAGAGGCGCCCGACGAAAAAGATTTCTTGCAACTCGATTTCAAGTCGGCTGAAGAGAACGGATGGGAGGCAGTGATGACGATCTTTCCGAAAACGGATCCTGACCCCACGGCATTCTATGATACCATCATTCAGGTCAGCGGCGACCAGTTCTTTCACGACAAGTTTCAGTTCCGCCTCCGCAGTTTCGGCCGGATGTCCGGTCCGTTCGATACCTGGCACGTCGATTATGTTTACTTAAACAAGAATCGCCATATCAACGACCTTTCATTTCCGGACCGCGCTCTTTCCACCCAGTTGGGACCACTGTTTGGAAAATACCGCGCCATTCCCCGCCGTCACTTTTTTTCCAATGCACAGCTCTCGCCACCGACATTCGAGATCCAGAACATGAAGAACGTGGAGGCCTCCCTGAACTTCCGCACCGAAGGATTCTTCAGCAGCACGGATCTTGACAATGGCAACACGACGACCTATGAAACCGTCATCAGCAAAGCCACGCCCATCAATATCACGGACAACGTAATTTTTGCGAACGAACACAAGACGGTGAGAATGGATACTTTGCCGGACATCAATGACCCCATGCAATTTCCGACAGACCCCGGTATTGATTCGACGCTCATCCGCCTGACCATTGCCCTTCAAAGCCGGGATGATATTCCGTTCAATACAACACCGCCGATCGAACCGGACTCCACGGGAGATTATACTTCGAATTATCTGCCCATCCGCTTTACCACCAACGATACCCTTACTGCGGAGTACGTGCTCTCCTCCTATTACGCCTATGACGATGGCGTCGCGGAATATGGTGCGGGCCTGATCGAAGCGGGCAACCTGGTTGCCTACGAATTTGAGATCGATACCAGCTACTCCCTTAAACAGGATACGCTGGTGGGTTTTGACATTTATTTTCCGCCTTACGCCATCACGAGCAACCAGACCGTTGATTTCTTTATTTACCATGAAGATGCGGAGAACGCGGGCTTTCCCGGAGAGGTCTGGCTGCGCATCCCTTCCAAACGCGTGCTTAAAAAGAGCATCAACCAGTTCCAGCGAATGGAATTCCTTCCCGCCCTTTTGATCGACGAAAAGAAATTTTTCCTGGGCTGGAAAGAACCGCTGGCCGGAGAGGTCGTGGTGGGCCTTGATATCAGCAGCGATACGGGTGAGAAGATATTCGTAAACACCAATGGAACGTGGTACCAGAATACTGACGTAAGCGGAAGTCTGATGTTAAGACCCGTCTTTGGCTCCGGCATCATTGATTCCAGCGTAGGCGTTGAAGATGAGAAAACCCATTACGTTTATCCCAACCCTCACCGCGGCGTCTTTTATATCGAAGGATCACCGCGCGATGTCCAGATCCTTTCCCTGACCGGTCAAAAGATTCCTTTCGAATCTGCAATGGAGGAGCACCGGACGGAAGTAAAAATGGGTACCAATGTTCCCGGCCTTTACCTTCTGCGCTACCGCGAGGGCAATACCATCAGATCGCAAAAGGTCATTCTTGCCCGGTAATGATCGCCAGTTGGAGCGGCGCGGGGCTGAAGCAGAGGACAAATATCAGCAGGGCTATCCAGCCTAGAATGACTCGGTTTGAATCCAGGGGTTGTTCGATCTCAGAAGGGGGATGCTCAACGCCGATGAACCTTCCGAGGATAAAGGCAAATACGATCCAGCCTTCATATCCTGCAACGGCAGGGAAAAAAAACTTCATCAGGAAATGCACGCCAAACATGAGGAAGGTATACATGGCAGTGTCCCTCCGGGATAATCTCAAACCTTTAAAGGCAAAAAACAGAAAGAGCAGATAGCCGGCTATGCCGAAAAACAATTCCTTCTGCGGCAACCTCGGATCGATATAGGGCAACCCCAATCCCGCGTAAAAGATCAGCACCAAAAAAAATACCCTGGCAATAATCCGGTGCGTTTTAAAACCAAACAGTCCGTACACAACATGTCCGCCATCGAGCTGTCCTATAGGCAGGAGGTTCAGGCATGTCACGAACAGGGCTATGTAGCAGGCGAGCAACAGGGGATAATGCATCATCTCATGCGCATTGGGAACTCTGGCGGGGTCCGCGACTGTTTGTTCAAACAGCCAGAACAGGAGGTTGCTTCCAATGGCCACGTCGAGCATGCCGCCGTGCTCCTTTGCATATTCTTTTGAATAAACTACATCCGCGTAACCGGGTCCGTATTGCTCATATTCCGGGTGAAACTGATAAATATACTCGGGGGGAGGCAAAGTTTGAAAACCGTAAAACGTAACAGCGAGGGCGACGATGAAACCAGCCAACGGCCCGGCTATCCCAATATCGAAGTTCTCGACATTGCTCCGCGGTTTGCTGCGAAGGCGTATTACCGCTCCCATCGTCCCGATATTGACAGGGAGAAATGGCATGGGCGGAAAGGGAATGTAATACGGAAGGGAAGTTTTGACCTTATGATACAGGGCGACGAAATAATGGCCAAACTCGTGCACCGTCAGGATCAACAGCAGGGGTATGGAATAGGCGAGGCCGTTGCTAAAATCCTTCCAGGTGTAATCCGGATCAAACACCAGCTTGCCATACGCCCACTGTGTTCCCGCCGCCGTGGTACACAAAAATGTTACGATGAATAACGCAACCTGAAAGACGAGGCGCTTCTGATCCTTATGCATGAAAATAGTCCAGTATCAGGTTGGAGGAAGTGACGTGAACAGTCTTGATGCCCACTGCCTTTGCGCCTTCAATGTTGATGGCATAGTCGTCCAGGAAGAGTGTCTGCTCCGGCACCAGATTATTTTCTTCAATCACCTGTTCGAAGATATCCGCGTCGGGTTTGCGCTTACCCATCCGGTGCGAATAATAGGCCTTGTGGAAGTAGCTGTCGAGCGTTGTCTCTTTCGTTCCTTTCGGCAATATCACCTCGTTGATGTGGTGAATGTGGATGGCGTTCGTATTGCTGAGGAGGAAAACCTGAAATTCACTTTGAAGCCGCGTCAGCAGGTCAAGTTTCTGCTCAGAGATGCCCCGCAGCATCGCATTCCAGGCCTGGTCAATATCCTCATCCGTCGCCTTGAGGGAATAGGTTTGCCTGACGAAATCGCGAAAGGTGCTGTCATCAATCGCTCCTTTTTCATAGTCAAGAAACCCGGGGGCAGAAAAATACAACTCATGCACTTTTTCCTTTGGCATCTTCGACATGCCGGCAAACAATTCCAGTGTGTGGGCAACCGACAGGTCGAGAATTACGCCGCCGAGATCGAAGATGAGCGTTTTAACGGAGGGAACGAGCACTTTTTCAATAAATTTAGGGTACTGAGATAAAATTCGGGCCTCAATTTAGCATCATTCCCCGTTTGTTTTCGGAATGCATCCGTTTTTTTTAAAATGCCCTAACTGTTCACACGGGTATTTATTGTGACGCGCCCACATTTTTTCTTGCATCGCGAACCCACCTTCTTAGCTCGCCCTGTTCCTCCTCCGTGAGATGGGATAGGGCCTTCCGATACTCTTTAAGAAACAATTTTCTGCTGAAGCTCATTTTGAGAAGAATTGATTTACAATACGCCAACATGCTTCCCTTAAGATTACATCCTGTCATCACCTGTCGTTTTTTAATACTACGAGTTTCCTCGCGGAGGGTTGTGATTTTTTTGAAGCGCCTGCGGCGCAAAAAAACTGATCTGGGGAAAGCTGTTCTGCTGATAAACTCATCCGTCGTTATTCCGTCCGCAGCGTCGGTGTGATTTTCGATAATACTCCCTTCAATCCGTTTATTCCCATATCTTTATTCGGAGATTTCCCTATTGCAGAATATTGCAGAATTACGGAATTACGGAACTGAGCGCAGGGCCGCGGGCACATGGTTGAATCAAAAATCCGGAATGAAATGTTTGAAAGGTTATTCGGCAAAAGGAACATAAAGAATCCGAAAAACGGAAAATGGAAAGAGTTCAGCATGCACGCTGTTCTCGTATCAGAGGGAAGCTATCATGGCGATCTTAAAAATGGCGTCTGGAAACAGTTCTATGAGACCGGCGAGTTGCTCATTGAAGAAACGTATGAGGACGGAATCCTTCACGGCCGCTTCGCCTCCTACCATGTGAACGGAAGTGTGTTAAGCGAAGGTCGCTATCAACACGGCTTGCGCGAAGGATACTTTCACGTCTTCGACGAATCCGGAAAAGAGATAAAGAGTTTGTTGTTTGTCAATAACGTTTTGGTGGAGGCCGACACCTCCCGGGTATCGTTGCGGGAAAGTGTACGCTTATAAGTGTACACTTATAGTTGACAGGGTTTTAAGGATACTCGACTGCCCAGGGGTTCCGGGCATTAGGCATTAGGCATTAAAAAAAGAGCGATACTTGATTAGCAACGCTCTTTAATTCCCCGCGACTATTTATTGCTTCACAGTAGTATCGCCAGTTTAATCATTGTCATCATTGTCATCATCATCATTATCATTGTCGTCATTGTGTGACTCTCCACATTTCCTATGAATCTGAATGTTGCCGCCCTTCAGAGTGCCAGAAGCGCTGTAACCGTTGGAGATCTCCAGACTGAAGCTGTCGTTGCGACCAGGCTCACCATTATCAACAACGATAACCTTGTAGGTGAAGGCTCCTTTACCGTTGACCTTGGCGACGCCTTCGATCTGGCGTGTCATAGGATTGATTACGATGTAAGCTGTAACGCTCGTGCTCTTAACCTTTACACTATTGCTATTCATGCCGTGGTCATCGTATGAGAGCTGACCCCAGAACTTGTCGTTCTTGATGCCACCGGAAACTCCAAAGGTCCCTTTGTCACCATTTGATCCTTCAATCCATCCACCACCGGTAACGAAATCTCTACAAGGCTTGGGAGGTAACGTTCCGCCATCAGCGCTGCCGCAGACCGAGATTGTATTGGTAATCATCGTCACCTCACCATTCAAAGCCAACATTCTACCCGACACGTTTGCGCTACCCAACTCGTTTCCGGCAGAAGTCATTGTAATGCTCGTTAAGGCAATAACGGTTCCCACGAACTGAGCGCCATCGATAGTTGCGGAGGAACCAACAGCCCAATACACGTTCGAACCACTGCAAGTCTCATCGTTATTGTTGATGGCGATGACATTGGAACCCGTCATCGTTACAAGCGTGGTACCCATTTGGAAAATAAACAATGCATCGTTGTTTCCCTGAAAATCAAGATAAACCGTTCCATTCACCTTCAAATTAGCAGACGGATCAAAATAATAGATGCCGGGTGTGAATGTGAGCCCATCTAACTGAGTAACACCCGAGTAGGTTGTATTGGGCTCCTGATCTACCAGATAATTGTACGCAGTGACAGCATCATTATGAGCCTGTGCTGCAACAGGACCTCCCGCATATATCGTCCCGGTCACAATCCCCAGCCCCCCTGTCACTGTCCCTGGACCCATAATCGTGTTTAGCGGCGCTGGTTCGAAGCCGGTAATAGCGGTACCCGGACTGACACCCAGATCTCCGGTAATGAGTGATGCACCATCGTTGGTAACAGTCGTTCCACCCAGGACCGCGAAGGTGGATGCGCTCGCGAGTAACTCTGTTGCCTTCATACGTGCATTGGAAGCCTGTTTTCCCGCCGCGGTTACATTTGGATTTTCCCCGGAAGGTGCCGGGTCAATATTTAAATTTTCGCACCCGGCCATTAAAATGGCGGATAGGATCGCAAAGGTTGTAAATAGTTTTTTCATTTTTCTTTTTTTACTTCCGTAGATGTGAATTAATTTTCAAGCTGCAACGTTGCGCACCTTTAAAACACATAAACTTTCATTATAACCCCAAAGTGGGAGCATTCGCGCTGCAAAGTGCTTACGCACTAAATCTATGCCGCTGTAGCAGCTGCGACCTGTCTTATCTCTGCCTAACCCACCCGGTAATAACTTTTAGAAATTCGTTACATGATTCACCTCACCCTCTAAACCTGAAAGGGCACCTTCCAAAGCCTTACTATCAATTTTATCAAACTGTTTTTTGTTGTTTTTCTCTCCTCGGGTGAGTAGACTTCTCAAATTCTGTAAATTTTTCATCCTTGAATGTTTCATTCAAATCAGTGTGCACTTTTTCAGCATCACCTTTTGTCTTTCCTATGATATCATTAGGTGCCATACCATCAGGGTCGATGAACCTGATCGGATTGTCAAAACCATAGGCATACGGAGAAAATCTTCTCATAAAATCTCCTGCCGGATCAACCGACAAGAATCTTCCCAATACCGGATCATACTGACGTGCGATATAGTCAAGCTAATGCCCCAGGGATATTTAACCAAAAAGCAACGATGGATTTGGTCATACATTCAAAAGCATCCGGAAGATAATTGCAACCTCTGCACTTTGCTCTATGAAATCGGGGAGTATGCATTTTGGAAAGCGATCCGCGAAGCCGACGGCCGGCGTATAATTGTTTACACTCGTCCGGAAGATAAATACCTGTGCGATCCGCCTATTTTTTGGAGGTACCGTCTAGCGGAGGTATGATTCACTGAAATCAGGACAATGTTAATACGCACGACTCGCTTTGGGTTTGGATGCTGTTAGACGAAACGATCATTTCAAAAGCACCGTGCAAGGCTTGTTTCGTAGACTTGAGCCCGAGGCGCACAAACAGCTCCACCATAATGACCGTAGCCAATCAGTGAGCACAAGACGCTAAACCGTATTTCATCCCCAAGCAGTTCAGATGATTTTCATTTTTGGCTGCAACTTGCCATATTAGTAAGAACTCAAAAATCCCACATTAGACCCCACGA
>JBBEBN010000343.1:0-12854 GCA_040882305.1 Cyclobacteriaceae bacterium | reverse complement strand
ATCAAAATATTCCGGAAAGCAACTTCCCCGCCATGATCCTGCAGCAAGATGTGACCGTTATCCGCCAAGCCATAGTCAGGATAGTCCTTGAACTTTGTTTGCGCGACCCTATCATGAAAATCCTTGCTGTTGCTTTGATAGCTGGCAATTCTTTTTCCGTTGAGCCAGTGTTCTATATGCTTACCTTTTACGATGATCCGCGCCTGGTTCCATTGTCCAATGGGCAAAAGCTTTTTGCCTTTTGTCGGATACAGGAGGTAAACTGAACCAGTAGAAATGTTGCTGTTGGGTGTAGCCTTAACCGCGGAATGATTAAAATCGTCAATGATCTGATACTCCATGCCCATGAGTGACGTGGCACGAGATTTTGAATCTTGTATTTCTGTGACAAGGTACTTGATTCCGCTGTTGGCCAATTCAGAAAATCTGAATTCCAATCTCAGATCAAAATTTGCATACCGATTGCGGGTTATGATATCACCGCCTTTGCGGCCGTCCTTTACCACCAGAGCGTCGCCTTCAATTACCCAACCTTCAGATGGGCTTGCATCACTTGTTGACCTCCTCCATTTATTCAAATTCGTGCCGTCGAAGAGGGTCTCCCATCCTCCGTTATCTTTATCGATAATGCGAACTGCCGTTGAGTTCTGTTTGACCTCCCTTCGCACCAATGTCCGCACCCCCCGGTGACCACTTGAAGTGAGAGACGCGTCAGGCCGGGGGTACCTGGTTTGTGTACATCGCAATGATGTGTTTGCCGGCTCCGGCTGTGCGGCCAGGAAGATAAAACTCAAAAGAGTCACAAAAGGCACGAACCAGTTGCCTGTGCCAAGTTGAGCGAAGGCTGCATATTTTTTCATCACTGATTACGTTTATTACGTTTAAGGATTTAACATTCAATGGCTTTAAATACCTGATACGGTTCGGGTAAAACCGCCATAATGAACCATGCTGTGATTTATCAGCTGCTGGATCCACTACTCGATATTTCTGTGTTTCACATATTTGTCCATCCAATTAAGCACTTCCCAGTGTTTATGAAGGATAGATTCGCGGGCTGCATATCCATGACTTTCGTATGGTAAAAGGACAATCCGGACCGTGGCACCGAAGCCTTTAAGTGCTGCATAAAACCGCTCGCTCTGCATAGGAAAGGTACCCTCATTGTTATCTGCAGTTCCATGTATCAATAGCAACGGATCTTTTACCTGATCGGCGCGCATGAAAGGAGACATTGCGTTATACAGCGCAGGCACATCCCAGTAGATCCGCCTCTCGCTCTGAAATCCAAAAGGGGTCAGTGTTCGGTTGTAGGCACCACTCTCGCCAATGCCTGCGGCGAACAACCGTGAATTCGCAAGAAGATTGCCTGTCATAAAAGCGCCGTACGAATGACCGCTCACTGCGACGCGTTTCGGATCTGTCACTCCCATCTCAACAGCCTTGTTTATGGCAGCTTTGGCATTTGCAATAAGCTGACCAATATACGTATCATTTGGCTCTTTCCCTTCAGCCATCAGTATTGGAAAGGTTACATCCATCAAAACCGCATAACCCTGCGTCAGATATACAAGAGGCGATTCGGGACTTATCCTTGTAAAGGTGTACGGAGACCCCCTCACCTGGCCCGCGACCGCCGGATCAATAAAGTCTCGTGGATAAGCCCACAACATCGTTGGCAGGGCGCTTTGTTGCTGCGTGGTATAACCTGGAGGGAGATATAGTGTAAAAGAAAGATCAACGCCATCGTCTCTTTTATATGTAACCAATTCTTTCCGGATGGCTGCTAGGTCAGGATAGGGATTTTTAAACTTCGTTATTTGAATAAGCTTTCCATTATTTAAGTTCCTGATAAAATAATTCGGAACTTCCGTAATGGATTGTCTGGTTGTCAATACAATACCTTTGGAAAGGTCAATGAATGATTCCACTGCCTCATGGTAGGGAGCTTCCGACCTCCATAGCCTCGTGGTTTTCCCGGACGCAATAACATATTTGTCAATAAAAGGACGATCTCCTTCAGGAGACGCACCGGTTCCTGTAAGAAAAAGAGATTTCCCTCTGTCTGCAAAAAGTAGTACGGGCATTCCAAAGGAATTCGGAGCGGTCATAAAAGTACCCGGATTTGAGTAACGATCATCTGAACCATGCTCGTGGATCTTGCGTCTTGATTTTTGAGGGTTCGATGGCTCAAATGAGCTTACTTTCACTTTTCTGGTTTTGCGAAGGCTTTCCGTTATCAATGCGTAGTCATCTTTACCCCAGGTAATATCGCTATATCGCATTTCTGTGGCTATTAGTTTCGCAGGGATATCGTTAAAAGGAGTGTCCAGAACATAGACCTGGTCATGATACTGCATCTGATTTTCGTAATTACCGCTATCGAGCGCCTCTACCCAGTAAACCGTGGCCGGCTTGTCTCCCCTCCATTTAAATAACCTGGGGCCTGGCAGAACGGCATCATAGGCTCGTGGTATGTCTTCTACCAGAGGTTTTGTCAACAATGTTCTGATCCTGTTTCCCTTCATATCCCAGATCTGGACTGTATGCGGAAAATTGTCATACGGAACCATATATGAGAACGGTCGGTCTATTGTCGTTGTCAGGACGTACTTCCCATCGGGCGATGGAGAAATGTCTGTCATGATCGCCGGCCTTCCAACGCTTGCCGAATTACTTCCATTCCAAAGCATAAGCTGTGACATGGAATAGTATTCAAATATCATTTCATCATCGGGGTCCTTCAGCAGGTCCTGGTAGGTCCGCACCTGGCCTCGTCTCCCGATATTTTCCTGAACGACAGGCCCTTTAGGAACCTTGCCAGGTGCAGGCTTCGCGCCTCTTGCAGGATTGGTGACAGAGTAGAGGATGCTGACATTATCGGAAAGCCATTGAAACGGCGTGCCAAAGATGGCGTTCAGGTTGTCGGCGATTTTGCGGGCCTTTAGAGTCGATACATCGCAGATCCATAGCTCTATAGAAAACGGATTCGTATTGGTGAATGCAAACTTCTTTCCATTCGCCGACCACACGGCTGATCCAAGCCTCGGATGTTCAGGCATTCCCCCGATATCCCGGATATTTGTTCCGTCAATATCCATGATCTTAAATCCCTGGCTATGTCTGAGCCTGCTGCGTCCATTATTAGACGGATCAATGCGCAAACCAGCGAGCCTTAACTCTTCGGCTGACAGATCCTCGATAGAAATGAGGCCCGGCCTTGTTATCAGAACTATTGTAGCGTTGTCAGGGCTAACTGATACCTCGGGCGTGGGCGGCGCGTCCACAATTCTTGTGATCTCAGGTGGCGGAATCTGGTACATCAGTGGCTCCTGGGCAGGGGCCCATTCAAAGGTCAGCTGAAAAACTGCCGCGATGAAAAACATTCGTGAGATCATGGTGCTTAAATGAACGTTGCTGTGCCTGATAAACTGAAATTTGGGAAAAAACAGGGTGACATGGAATATATTTTCCGCTAACTTAATATCCAATAATTTTCGAGACACTTATATAACAATGAATACGTCCGGTACACTTCCCGATACCGGTCATAGTTGCCTGCTTCGGGTTCGATCCTTGACGTTACCTCGGCAAGGGCTTTGCTGGTGCTTACAATATCCTTATACATACCAACTCCAACGCCGGCCAGTATCGCTGCCCCAATGGAGGCATTCTCAGCCTGCGACGTTGTAACGACGGGAATCCTTGTCATATCAGCAATGATTTGATTCCATAGACGATTTTTGGAACCGCCGCCAAGGACATGAATTTCCTGCACGTTAATGCCTTTCCGTCTCATCGACTCCAGATTATCTTCAATCGTGCAGGCCACGGCCTCCAAAATTGCGCGAACAAAATGTCCCTTCTTCAATCCAATAGTTATTCCGGCCAGTACTCCCTTCACTTTGGTATTATAAAATGGAGAGCCCGTACCCATTAGGTGGGGCAGCATGATCAGACCTTCGGATCCCGGCGGCACGCCGGCTGCCTTTGCGATCATCAAATCATAAGGACTGGAATCAAGACGCCTGGCAGCTTCAATCTCTTCCTCGCAAAATTCGTCTTTAAACCACTTAAGCACTAAACCCGCTGTTTGCGCGTATGGCAACAAGAAAAACAAACCCGGTATAGCATGGCACTGACAAGGCAATTTCAGAGAGGCATCAAAAACAGGCTTGTTAAGGGTTACACACATTGCCATGGCCCCACCGATCGTTAAAGTAACAATCCCTTCCGAGGTATTACCGGCACCGATCGCGCCACAAGCATGGTCGTATGCGCCGGTCACAATCATAGTGTTGGTCGTCAGACCTGTCGCCAGTGCCGCCTCGCGGGCCAAGTGTTGAACCTTTGACCCCGGAGGAAGCAATTCAGGCAGCTGACGGGATGAAATACCCAGGAACGCAAGCATCGGGTCCCACCATTGTTTGGCGGTAATGTTAAAATACAACGTCGACGATGAAAGTGAATGATCTGAACTGAACTGCCCTGTCAATTTAAAGATCAGGTAATCTTCAACCAACAAATATTTGGCAACCTTGTCAAATACAAATGGCTCGTTGTGCCTAATCCAGAGAATACGGGTTGCGGGCCAGGTAGGAACGACCTCGGGTTGCCCTGTGATCTCCATGATAAGCTGGCTCCCGAATTTCTCTTTGATAAGCTTCGCCTCTTTTACAGATCGGTTATCGATCATAACAATAGCCTTTCTTAAGGGCCTTCCGGCCGAATCAACCGTAATGAAAGTTTCTCCCTGGCAGGAAAAGGCAATACCGGAAACAACGGAAGGGTCAATCCCTGATTTTCGAAGGATGTCGCGAATTACCCAGCAAGTAATATCCCAATAAACCTCCGGATCAACTTCAAATGTATCATTCGGTCCGGCATCGAGTTTGTATTCCTTTCCTGAAGAAGTCACAAGATTTCCATAGTTATCTAAAAGGACTCCTTTAAAGGATGTTGTCCCCGCATCAATGCCGATCACGTAAGAAAGAGCCTCTGATCTCATCAATATAACGAGGTCGTATGTATACACATAACTTATCACCGCTTATAACCGTCGTCACTAAAAATTACATTATGGGAGTGAGCATCATACCGTTACAATATTCGCTACCGTTTCCCCCTGCTCAGCGTACGGGTGTAGCGCCGGCAAGCTGGCATCGCATACGCCCCAATGGCACAAACCATATTTGGCCAGATACCCCGACACTGGCGCAATAATTGGAATTGTTTCCAGATCTCCATCACGAATGATGTGCCCCAGCTGCGAACCTGCTCTCACATAGTCATCGGGGGTAAGCATTGTGGATTTGTCATTTCCAACCGCAGGCACGAAGATGCCGGAGCACGGCGCAAGGACCTCGTGGTTTGCTTCCGGACTTTGCGCTACCCGCGGACCGTCAGGCAACCTTGGTTCTCCTTCAATCATCCCAAGTAGCTTAGCGATGTTGACCATTGAGCTTAGTCCCGTTTGCACCTGGCGTTCCTGCATTTGATACTGGCCTGAAAGCTCCATGACCGTGAATGCTGTCCCGCGCTTATACATCAGCGGTCCAAACATCAGTTTCTCATTCCTAGTGACATCCGGGGCATTTCTGTAGGTTATAAAACGTGTAGTAGTCACTTCCGCCATTGAACGGGATGGCTTGTGATCTATCTGTGCAAATGTCATCGCGGCTGTAACCTGGGTCCAACAGTGCATGTCTACCGCGTGGCTGCAGTGACGTACCACAGCCTGATCCAACGCATAGGCCACGCGCTCGGTGTCGTTGCCCGTGGGACTGCCGGGCCAGCTTCGATGGAAAGCCTTATCCTCTATCCTCAGCTCGGGCCCGGACTCAACGGTATACCGGCGGATGCGAATTCCACGCAGCTCTGCCATCGGTATGAGCCAAACAGTGCCCGCAACCAGTTGCCTTGCGCAGACTTCCATGAAACGCCGCGCCACCTCCGCTCCCTGAACCTCATTGCCATGCTGAGCAGCAATGAGCAGCAACGAAGGCCCCTCGCGCCCACTTTCCACACGCCAGTAGGGAGTAGACAGCGCGCTCCCCTTCTCAAGCGTGGCCACCGCATTTTCAACCACCACCTCGTTGGACCTCCTTGTACTCCTCACGTGAAAAGCGGGTGCCGGCAGAGTGCTCGCGCTTGCCAAACCAATCCCCGCCATTCCCGTAATTCTTAAAAAATCTCTCCGGTTATTCTTCATGATCATTTTGATTTTATCATACCGCTCTCCCCTGTCCTGATATTGTGATAAGACGTTTCAAGACGACAAAACCACAACAAAAAATGTGGTTTTGCGCTTCTAAAACGTCTTTGATCCGTAGAATAATTCTCACGAAGAACTTTATGACGCGTTCAAAAATAGAAGATTTCTATAATAAGGTATTAAGCGAAAACAACGGACTTATTCATTTATCTCCTACATGGGTTCCCTACACATTCTCCACCCCCGGCAGAAGACTGAAGCTTCATCCCGATGACTTGTTTGCCTGTGGTCTGGAAAGAGGTGGCATTGATGAGCGGTGGTTTTGTTCAACCTGCAGGGCTGACTGCGGTCCGGGAACCAATGAAGACGATGGCCTCAGCTATGCCACCAGCGGAAGGGAGAAAGTCCTGTTCAGGGATATTGTCGAAGAATGTGGTTCTGATGTGCTTGGTGACAAGGTAATGAACAAGTGGGGAGGGCTCAAGGTCTTTGCAAAATTCTTTGATAATATGGAGGCATTGCCCTTACACGTTCATTCACGCGATGAACACGCGAGGGAAATAGGTATGGAGGGCAAAGCAGAAGCATACTATTTTCCACCTCAGGTGAATTTTACGAATGGGCTGTTCCCATATACTTTCTTTGGCTTGGAGTCAGGCACTTCAAAGGATGATATAAGGCAATGCATTCTGAATTTCAGCAAAGGTGATAATAAGATAGTAAACTACTCAAAGGCCTACAGATTAGACGTCGGCACGGGTTGGCTGCTCCCGCCCGGAATATTGCATGCCCCGGGTTCACTTTGCACATTTGAAGTTCAGTGGGCATCAGACATATACAGTATGTATCAATCTGTTGTAGCCGAAAGGCCTCTCGACAGATCATTGTTGATAAAAGATGTTCCACGATCTTCATTGGAAAACTACGTAGAATACCTTGTGGAGTTGCTCGATTGGGAAGCGAACCTTCTGCCTGATTTCAAGGAAAGGTTCTTTCTTCCGCCTGTAGATATTGTAAAGACGAAAGACGCAGGCTATCGGGAAAAATGGATCGTCTATGGATTAATTGATAACAAGGAATTATTCAGTGGCAAGGAACTGGAGGTTTACATCGGGAATCGGATTTCGATAAAGGACTCAGGCGCTTACGGTCTTGTGATCATACAAGGGCATGGGACGATCAACGGAATTACGGTCGAATCGCCCACGATGATAAGGTTTGGCGATAGTACCCGGGATGAATTCTTTGTTCCTTACAGTACAGCCCGGAAGGGGGTGACAATTGAAAATACCGGATACGAACCTCTGGTCATGCTGAAGTTTTTCGGCCCGGATTGTAACGCTGATATGCCGAAAAAAAGTCCACCTATTAAAAATTATTGAAACTACACAGGGAGAAAACGAATGGACGCAATATTGAAAGAAATCTATGAGATGGACAGTGCCCGTATGGAGCAGTGTTCCAGGAACGTGATGCTGGGCGGGGGTACTCGCGGCGGCCCGGTGCTTGTAAGAGGAAAAGGCGTAAGAGTCTGGGACGACAAAGGGAAGGATTATATTGACTGCACATCACAGAGCTGGGCTCTTTATTTAGGATATGCAAATGATGAAATTAACAAGGTCATCATTGAGCATATCGGCAACATGACCCACATCCATCAGGGATTTGACACCAAGCCGAGATTTTACCTGGCCAATAAACTTGCGAGTCTTGCGCCCGGCGATCTTAACAGAGTGTCCTTCACCGTTGGCGGCGGAGCTGCCATTGAAGCCGCGATGAAGATCGCTATCAAGAATGTCCAGCCATCGAGGGATTTTGCATGTCTTTACGATAGTTATCATGGCACTACACTTAGCTCAATGGGAGCTTCATGGATCTCGACCAAATCAGAGGGAAAATATATAGGCGGCAGCAGATTTCTTTCCCTGACCCGTAGTTTCGTCCGGATCCCCAACCCCTATGTCTACAGAAATCCTTTCAACGTGCCTCCGGAAACTTATCTCGACATGTGCATAACAATGGCCCGGGAGACATTTCTCAGGGGTGTAGCCGGGAAACCCGCTGGAGTCCTTGTTGAGCCCATTCAGGCAAGTGCCGGACAGATCATTCTGCCGAAGCGATACTTACAGGAACTAAGAAAACTGTGCGATGAATTCCAAACGCTATTAATCTTCGACGAGATACAAACTTTCGGCAGGATCGGCGAAATGTTTGCAGCAGATTACTTCGGAGTGACGCCCGATATAATTGTTCTTGGCAAAGGACTTGGCGCAGGTTTGCCGCTTGCATGCATAATCGTATCAGAAAAACTGGATGGCTTTTCTCCCGACACCGAGGAACTTCACACATTCGCAAACCCCACTCTTTCGATGGTGACCGCCGCCAAACAGCTTGCAATGCTCGAGCACGGCATCCTTGAGAACTGCAATAGAATGGGAGCATATCTTGGAGACGGCATCCGCGACATGATGAAAGAATTTCCTGAGATCGGCGATGTTCGCCAGGCCGGACTTCACATCGGCGTTGAATTCGTCAGAGATCCCGTTGGCAAGGAACCCATCAGAAAGGAAACCATCGACATCCGCGATGCCGGTTTCAAACACGGCATCATCTTCGGGCTCGGCGGCGTGCGGAAAAATGTCCTTAAGGTTAAACCGCCATTAATTGTAAATAAGAATGAGTGCGACGAAATCCTGGACAAATTCAGATCATCAGTAAAAGGTGTATTGAGGCGCTAGCCCCGGGTGAACAGGAGCGTTTTTAGGCGGTGTAGATAAGCCATCAGCGGGCATCCGGCATGGAGAAAATACATGCTAAAAAAATCGACATTCTGCATGTTGCTTTTTCGTTTTGAAGCGTCTTTAGAATCGGGGCGGAGTCTGACGAAGTCCGTCATAGACAGCAGACATTTGCTTATGAAAAAAATTACAACATTCATTTTTTTTGTCTCTCTTGCATTGTTCTGTCCGGAGGCAGTGGGCCAGAGTACGACAGGTTCGGAGTCATATCGCTCCGGAACAGTTCTTGAAAAAAGACTGGAGTGGTTTCAGGATCAGAAATTCGGCCTGTTTATTTCATTCGGCATTTGGGGAGAGGGCGTATTTTCAACGCCATGGCAACTAAGCCTTGATCATCTGGCAGCAAATAAGGGCAAGGTTCCCGGCTGGGACTATGATATCAACGCATATCGAAATGCCTACTGGAATCTAAGCAAAGTATTTTATCCCTACAAATTCGATGCTGAAGAATGGGCGCGCATTGCAAAAGACGCAGGCACGAAGTATTTCATATTCTATACAAAGCATCACGATGGGTTCAATATGTATGATACCAGGCTGTCGGATTACAAGATCACATCACCTGACTGTCCTTACGCTGATCATCCGAATCCCGACTACAGCGCAAGGCTTTTTGAAGCTTGTCGGAAGGAGGGGTTGGCAGTCGGGGCATGCCACTCTTTCTCCGACTGGCACAGTCCTTTTTACTGGAAGCCGAATTCGCCGGCGCCCGACCGATATGAAAACTACGATGCGGATAAAGAACCCGAGCGGTGGCAGAAATTTGTTGATTTTTTTCACGGGCAGATCCAGGAACTGATGACCCGGTATGGCAGGATTGACATCTTGTGGCTCGACGGGGGCTGGAGCCTGCATTACAACAGGCAGGGTCAGAAGGGGGCGGGAGAGAGCATGCACGTTCGCATGCAGGATATGCAGATGGATCGTTTGGTCGACATGGCCAGGGGTTATCAGCCGGAACTTATCGTAGTTGAAAGAGGAGGCGCCAGGGCAGGCAGCAAACACGAGAACTACAAGACGCCTGAAAGAAGAGTTCCCGAAGAGCCCCTCGGTGAACCGTGGGAAACATGGTGGGCAATGGGCGACGATTCGTCTCAGGAGCTGCTTCACATGCTTGTCGATATTGTTAGCAAAGGAGGCAACCTGCTTCTTTGCCCCGCAGTCACTGCCGCTGGCATGATCGATCCTTCATGTGTGGAACGCCTGAAGGAAATGGGTGAATGGCTGAGGATAAATAGCGATGCGATCTACGGTACACGAATGTATTCCCGGTACCGCGACGGCAATGTTTGCTATACAAAGAAAGGGGGCCACGTCTACGCCATATATCTCGGCCAGGCTCAAGCTTCTAAAATGCGCGCGGGTTTGCCTCCAAGGGTCATCATTAAACATGTTAAACCTGTTGCCGGCTCAAAAATATATCTCCTGGGCGTCAATGAACCTCTGAAGTGGAGGTCCGTCGGCGATGCCATCGAGATTACGATTCCTGAGCCTGTAACCAGGTCGGCCCCCTGTAAATATGCTTATTCGTTCCGTATTCAGGTTTCAATGTGATATCGAAAATGTATGGACTCGTGACAACTGGAATAACCCCTGATCATTTTAAGAAATGTGTGACGAGCGTATGGTTCTTATGCGCGCTGTGTTTACTGGCTGCGGTCTCGGGATGCCGGCACAATCGCGCATCAGAGAAGGTTCCGCCTCCGGGCACCTGGGCAGACCGTCTTGGTTTTCCACCTGGTAAAAGAGTGATCATTTTCCACGCAGATGATATCGGCATGTGTGAGGAAGCCAATGAAGCCGTAATACCCTTATTGAAAAGAAAGGAAATACAGTCTGCTGCTGCGATGCCGCCCTGTCCCGCGTTTGAAGATGCCATCGAATGGGCGAAAGCTAACCCCGATGCGGATATCGGACTCCACCTGACCCTTAACAGTGAAATGAAAAGTCCGCGATGGGGTACGGTGGCCGATCCGAAAAGCGTTCCGGGCCTGCTCACTCCTGAAGGCGTCCTGTGGCGAAGGCAAAGCGAGGTGGTCGAGCATGCAACTGGTGATGAGATCGAAAGAGAGTTGCGTGCGCAGATCGAAAAGACCCTGCGTATGGGTTATCGCCCGACTCATTTGGATTCTCACATGGGTACAGTATTTGGTACAGCTGATTTCCTGGAAGTATATCTTAAACTGGCGGAGGATTATCATATTCCCGCAATGGTGATCCATGACCCTGAGGCAATGGAACATTTCATGAAGTATGTCAGCCTTCCACCCCCTACTGCAGCGCAGAAACAACTGATTGCAGACTATTCTCTTCCCAAGCTCGATAATTACCTGGCCATTAAAAGCGCAAAGACTTATCCTGAGAAAAAAGCCTTATTCTTCGAGACGGTAAGATCCCTTGAACCCGGGCTCATTGAGATCATCTTCCATCCACAAGTGAAAAGTGAAAGATCCGAATCGATCACCGCCTCATGGCAGCAGCGTGTTTGGGAAGCCGAACTTTTTTCCGATCCGGAAGTACAGTCGTTCCTCGATGATGAGCGTATTTTGCTTACCAACTGGAAAGAGATCATGCAGCGATTTGAAAAAATGAAGCCATGATGGGCTGCAAAGTTGTGTAGGCGGCGGCTTGCCTTAAATGAAAGAGTATTACGCGTCCTGGGTCTTTAATTAAATCAGATAATATGAAGAATCTTAAATTACCAACTATCCTGTTTCTGTTCAGCCTGCTATTCATTCAAAATGCACGGTGTTACAATCTGATCAGTTCAGATTCCACACCCTATCTCAAGCAACGACTTGAATGGTTTCAGGATCAGAAATTCGGCTTGCTGATGGCGCTCGGGTTATGGTCGCAGTGGGGGATCGGCGGACCGTGGGTGATCAGCAAGGCTCCCGGACGAATCGAAAGATCCAGTTTCTATGACGGTCTGGAATTGACAATGCCCAAAGGCGGCGATACTACCGCTGGCTGGGACTTTAACGTATATCGAAACGCTTACTGGAACCTGATCAGGACATATTACCCTTACAACTTTAACGAAAACGAATGGGCAGCCATTGCAGAAAATGCAGGCGCCAAATATATGATATTCTATACCAAGCACCATGATGGATTCAGCCTGTTTGATACAAAATTTTCAGATTTTAAGGTCACTTCGTATTACAGTCCTTATTCTCATCATCCAAATCCTGACATTACGCAACGCCTTTTTGAGGCTTTTCGCAAGCGAGGTTTCGGCATCGGTGTGTACTTTTCTTATTCTGACTGGCGCAGCCCCTATTACTGGAAACCGAATGTTCCAATTTCGGATAATTCAAGTGAAAACAGACATTTCAATTATGACATCAACAAGGAGCCGCAGCGATGGCAAAAGTTTGTCGACTATTATCAAGGTCAGATCCAGGAGCTGATGACCGGATATGGAGAAGTCGACATCCTGTGGCTCGACGGAGGTTGGGATAAGAAGTTTATGCAGGTGGGAAAAATGGTTCAAATGGCCCGGAGTCATCAACCGGAACTCATTGTCGTTTCCAGGGGCGGCGGCGAATATGAGGATTACAGGACTCCTGAGAACAGGGTACCCGATAAGCCACTTGGCGTACCGTGGGAAACGGTTGGGTTTATAAGAAGTGGATCTCCCCGCGCTGTCGTCCATTATTTTGTGGATATTGTATGCAAGGGAGGCAATTGGCTCATCGATATGCAGAATGCCGCGCTGAGCGACGGCAGGTTGGACCCCGCCGTTGTGAAGATCCTGTCGGAGATGGGTGAATGGCTGAAAGTAAACGGTGAAGCGATCTATGGCACACGGATTTTTTCGATGACCCAATTCAGGGACA
>JBBEBN010000342.1:0-12880 GCA_040882305.1 Cyclobacteriaceae bacterium | reverse complement strand
ATGAGTCTCATCAAACGAAGTACTGTATTGAATACCCTTTCGCTTTTCCTCTGATTCCAGGAACTGGCGGGAGGCGTCGAGGAGTTTCTGGGCGTATCGCGCCTGCTCCGTTTCGGGATAAGCTTTTATGAACTCCTGGAGAGAATACTGATACTTGCTGATATCTTCCGTTTCTCCAATGATGAGGATCTGAAGTAGCCGAAGGGTGGGGTTAAAGGCAGTTTCGCCCAGCTGAAGCGCGCTTTGAACGATGACATTGGCCGAATCGTAATGGCCGGCATCAAAGACCTCATAAGCGTCTTTATAAATAACCTTTTGTTTTTCTGCCACCTGGCTTGATTCCTGGAGGTAATCGGGGTTGATCAGGATCTTCGCAAAAGTGGAATTCGGATGATCGCGCTTTAATTGGTCGGCGTATGTTTCTGCCCTGGTTGAGTCGGAGTCACGGATGATAAGGTACAAAGTATACAACACTTCCGGTACATATTCTGAATCGGGAAAGCGCATGAGGAGTTTGCCATAGGTCTCCACCGCATTTTCCTTTTCCTCGAGTTTGAAATTATAGATATCGCCGAGGTGGAAATAGGCATCCTCAATTTTTG
The DNA here is from genome assembly GCA_040882305.1 of Cyclobacteriaceae bacterium. Taxonomy (GTDB): domain Bacteria; phylum Bacteroidota; class Bacteroidia; order Cytophagales; family Cyclobacteriaceae; genus Chryseosolibacter. Next base: position 12,278 of record JBBEBN010000342.1, on the reverse strand, counting down.
AAAGTGCCTCCTGTTTGGCCTCTTCTGTCCGCGGGATTTGTTTGTCGAGTCCCGCAAAGGCAACTTCTACCGGATCGGCACTCTCTTCCGCGACCGCGGCAGTTTCGGCCGCAGTTGTTGCAGCAGTGTCGCCGCTTGTTTCCAAATTTTCCGCAAAGGAATTGGAAATGCGTTGAGATCGCCGCCAGTTATCTTCGAGTTTGACGTTACCCCATACGCGTTTGAATTCTGACTGGCCTACGCCCATCGCAGCGGGATTCCCAAAATACCAGTCACCTGAAACGTCGCCGGTTTCATTGCCGCTGTTGAAAAAATTGTCCTGGGAAACGGTTTCTATCTCTACGCGGTTACGGCGTTTTTTCTTTTTTCCGGCCTGTAGTTCGGCAAGTTTTCTCTCCGCCGTTACAACGGAATCCACCATGATGCGTAGGGCAGCGGTATCGAGGTTGGAAAGGACGAGAAGGCTGTCCTGCCACTGAACGGTTTTTAAATGCCGGACAAACTCATTTAGTATTTCCTGTCTCGTCTTGATAGATGCATAGCCTTCGTAATCCGACGGTAACGCAGAGATGGCGCTGTCGTAATAAGCCTGTGACATTTCGTAATTTTTAAGCGAATCATAATAGACCTCGCCCATTTTTAAGTAGGCTTCTCCCTGGATGCGTTTGTTGTTTCCGCTCCTGACGGATTTATTGAGAAAATCAAGGGCGTTGCCGATGTCATTTTGCTTCAGCTCAAAGATGCCCATCTCATAATAGATCTTGTCTTTGAAATCTTTATTCTTGGAATCTTTGAGAAGTTTCCTGAATGATTTTCGTGCGGCGTTAACATCGCGGTTTCTGGAAATTTCTGTCACCTGCGCCATGTAAAGGCGCGCATAAAAATCCACTTCATATTCGGGATTGGTGGCGAGACATTTCTTGTAGTAATTATACGCTTCCGATTCAAAGCCCAGCTCCTGATAGACCTGGCCGATGATGAAATAGATCCTGCCGCGCCGGTCTTTTTTCTTGAGGAGGTCATCTGCCGCAGTGAGGTTGCGGACCATCTGGTCATAGTCGTCCAGGATCTGGTAGAAATAAGCTTTCTCCAGGAGGAACTTCTTTTTATTTGTCTTACTGAGATCAGCCTTCTGCAGATAATCAATGGCGGCCAGGGCATTGTTCATCTCCCGGTGTTCAATATACGTTCTGATGAGATTGAGGATAGCCAGGTGTTTGGCGTCCCGATCCCGGGAATTGGTGTTGACGAACTTGAAGGTCTGGATGGCATTGCCCCAGTCGAGGCTGTACATGCGGGCTTTCCCCACCAGGATGTAGGCGTCGTCCACCCATTTGCTGTTGGGATGGCGCTGGATTGCAATGCTGGCCATTTTAACCGCCTCCTGAATTTCTTTGTCGAAGCCTTTGGCAAGGGTCGAGTCAAAGGAGGGGTATAACGTGAGGATCCGGTTATGATCGTCTGCATGGCTGGTCAGGATGATATCCTCCACCTTGCTTATTTCCTCCAGGGCATAGTAATACCCGTTGAAGTGGGCCGTTGTGTTGTGATACGCCTTACTGGTCCAGGTGTTCCGTTCCGAGGAACAGGACACAAGGATAAATACCAGTAAACAGGGATATATCGGCAGATTCTTCAAGAGTGACGAATTAATTACTTAAGAACGCAAAATTCCTAAATTCCATATTATAATAAGGCAGAATCTCTAATTTTGTGCAAAATGTTATTCCTTTGAAAGCAAAGAAAACGTTATCCAGTGCGTTGACCACCCGCTATCAGCTGATCATCCGGAATGAGGAGAATTTCGCCGAAAAGACGAGCCTGGGCTTTACTTATTCGAAATTAATCCTTTTTTCATTTCTCTTGTTCATCGCGGTATTCGGGATGAGTTTGTTTTTGGTAGAGACCGTTTTAGAGAAGTGGTTTGATCCGAAATACGAGCAGATGGTCCTGAACCAGCAGTTGTATGGTCTGGCACTGAAAGTGGATTCCCTTGCCCTGGAGGTTGACCGAAAGGATCGGTTTATCGCAAACTTCCAACGCGTACTAAGCGGGGACACCAGTGACTTCCAGGACCCGGCGGAAATATTGAGGGGAGAGTCTGAACCGCTCAGCAGACCCTCCGAACTTCAGCTCGAACCGACGGACACTGCTTTCAGGAAGGATTTCGAAAAATCGGACCTCTCCCTGATATCACTGGCCAATGTAAAAAGACAGGAACTCCACGACGCCTTCTTCTTCTCTCCTATCACGGGTTTCATATCAGACCGCTATAATGTTAAGAAGGGGCACTACGGGGTAGATATTGTAACGAAAACCAATGAGCCTGTAAAGTGCATAGCGGACGGGACCGTGTTGTTCTCCTCCTGGACCCAGGATGCGGGTTATGTGATCATGATCCAGCACAGCGCCAACCTGATTTCGGTGTACAAGCACAATGCAGAACTTTATAAAAAAGTTGGTACATTTGTCAACGCGGGAGATATCATTGCTCTCGTGGGGAACAGTGGCGAGCTTACGAACGGGCCACATTTGCATTTTGAATTATGGTACAATGGAAACTCATTGAATCCTGAAGAATTTGTCACTTTTTAAACTATAACTTATGTTCACCTCCAAAGAAGAAAAGCGTGTTGCCGAAGAGATCAGCAACTCGAGCAACACCATCGGCAAAGGTACCCTTTTAGAAGGCAATGTTGAGACCTATGGCAATATCCGAATAGAAGGAAAAGTCACTGGTAATGTCAAATCAAAATCCAAAGTAGCACTGGGTCCCTCTTCTTATATTCAGGGAAATGTCATCGCGCAGAACGCCGACCTGGAAGGCGAGGTTAAGGGCAGAATTGAAGTTGCTGAACTGCTCGTGTTAAAGGCAACTGCGGTGATCCACGGCGATATAGTTACCGGTAAGCTTGTGGTGGAGCCGGGAGCTTTATTCAATGGAACCTGTAAGATGGGTGCCGCCGTGAAGGAAATCAAAATAGCTGACAATGGCACCCAAACCAGGACCTTTACCACCCAACAAGAAGCTAAATCGATATAATACCTATCTCAGGTATAGTGGCCTTGGCCTTCAGTTATTGTTAACCATTGGTGTCTCCGGCTGGCTTGGATACAAGCTCGACCAGTACGCCGGTAACAAATATCCCCTTTTTATGTTACTCCTGGGCTTTCTGGGCTTTGCCGGAAGCATGTATAACATCTACCGATCCATTAAACGGCAGTCATAGTTGGGCCCTTTTCTCATAGTCATGATCATCCTCACTGCAGGGCTGCCGCCCGCCGTGACGTTCGCTTTCGGCAGAGGATGGCTTCCCGGGGTTCCTGGCTTTCTTTTTGAAACCACCTGGCTTGTGGCATTTGTCACCACGGTCATGTTTATCTATTTATACCGGTCCCGCAGTACTTCTTATTTTGTGCGGCTTTATATGTTTTCTATAGCCGTCAAGCTTCTGATGTATTTCGCTTACTGCCTTATCATGATTTTGAAAGACAGGCCGGGGTCTGCCGTGAATGTATTGTATTTTCTCGCCTTATATTTCATTTTTACTGCCGTTGAAATTGCGTTTTTATACAGGAGAATTTCCCGCGCGGAGAGGCCCTGAGCGGCGGCCAAAAATTACCCAAAAGATTTTTTTGTGCAGGTAGAATTAATACCTTTGCGCTCGGATTTTAAAAACCTTGTAAAAAGCCGAAATGACTGCCTGCTTGAATGGTTTCAGCCGCTTTTTTCTTGTTCTGTTGCTGTTTTTTTCAGGGGTGGTTTCCTCCTCGGCCCAGGCTGAACATGAACGGGAAAATGAGGAGAAGCTGAATGTTAGCGAATTGATCATCCACCACGTTCTGGATGACCATGTCTGGCATTTTGCAGATGGTTTCGTTCTCCATTTACCCATCATCGTCTACTCTGCCGAGAAGGGACTCGACGTCTTTTCCTCCGCCAATTTTTACGACGAGCATCACAACATCGTTCCCTATAAGGGATACAAACTCGAGCATAACCATCTTTCTCTGGCTGACTCCGGGAAACCCGTATTGGATATTTCCATTACAAAAAATGTCGCAATGCTTTTCATTAATGCGGCGTTATTGCTGATCATTTTCGTCAGTGTTGCCAACGCGTACAAAAGAAACAGGGGAAAAGCCCCGCGGGGCTTACAGTCTTTTTTTGAGCCCATCATTCTATTCGTAAGAGATGAGATCGCCAAACCGAACATTGGCCATCGTTACGAACGGTATTTTCCTTTCCTGCTCACGCTGTTCTTCTTTATTTTGTTTGGCAATCTCCTGGGTCTGATTCCGGGATCCGGTAACCTGACGGGGAACATAGCTGTGACGATGGTCCTGGCGGTCATGACCTTCCTTGTGACCAATGTGAGTGGAAACAGGAATTACTGGTCTCATATCTTCTGGACCCCGGGTCTGCCCTTTGTTTTGCGCCCCATCATTTTGCTCGTTGAGGTGATTGGTGTTTTTACGAAGCCAATTTCCCTGATGATACGACTTTTCGTTGCCATCACGGCGGGGCATATTGTATTGTTGAGCCTTATTGCCCTGACCTTCGTTTTTGCCAGGATCTGGGTAGGACTAGCATCATCCTTAATGGTACTTTTTATCACGTTGATAGAAATTCTGGTCGCAGCCATTCAGGCGTACGTGTTCACGCTCTTTTCTGCTTTATACATCGGCATGGCGACCGCGGAGCATGAGCATCATTGACCGAATCTTGTTTAACTTAAAATAAATAAATCTATGTTGTTTGCACTTTTATTAGATATCGGCCACGCAATAATGGGTGCTGGTATTGGTGCCGGTCTTGCTGCAATTGGCGCGGGAATCGGTATCGGCCGCATTGGCGGCTCCGCAATGGAAGGTATGGCCCGTCAGCCGGAAGCTTCCGGTAAGATCCAGGGAGCGATGCTGATCATTGCCGCGTTGATCGAGGTAATTGCACTTTTCGCCTGTGTTATTTGCCTGCTGATCTCCTTCTTGCCTGCTGCTTAAAGATTGTCCTGAAACTTGCGGCGGCGATGGGCCACCGCAGGTTTTTATCTCAGTTAAACAGGAACCATACTTAAAGGAAAAAACATTTATTAACAGATTATGCAACTATTAACTCCTGGTATTGGACTAATCATCTGGCAGATTATCGTCTTTACTCTGTTGTTGATCGTGCTTGCTAAGCTAGCATGGAGACCGATCATTAATTCGCTGAAAGACCGTGAAAGATCCATACAGGAAGCGCTGGATACTGCCGAGAAAGCGCGACAGGAGATGTCGCAGCTGAGATCCGACAATGAAAGGCTTTTGAACGAAGCGCGTGCGGAGCGGGACAGGATCTTGCGGGAGGCGCGTGAAATTTCCAATAAAATGAGGGAAGAAGCGCAACACGAAGCCAAGAAGACTGCCGATAAGATCGTCGATGATGCCCGCGCTGCCATCAACATTGAAAAACAGGCCGCACTGAAGGATGTAAAGGTTCAGGTCGCCATGTTCTCGCTGGAGATCGCAGAGAAGTTAATGAATAAAAACCTGTCAGGGGACAAGGCCCAGAGAGAACTGGTTGAATCATACGTCAAGGATTTAAAAGTTAACTAGCTATGGCAGATTCCAGGGCCGCATCCCGATACGTAAAATCACTGCTTGACCTTGCTGTAGAAAAAAAGGCGTTGGAGGAAGTGCATCGGGATATGCTTTTGTTTTCCGACGCGGTTTCCAAAAGCAGGGCTTTTGAACTGCTCCTGCAAAACCCGGTGATCAGGCACGATAAAAAGCTGGAGATCCTGAAAAAAATATTTGGCGGCAAAGTGCACATCCTGACAATGGCATTTTTTGAGATCATCACCCGCAAAAACCGAGAGCCTATTCTGGCAGGTGTTGCGCGCGAGTTCCACAACGCTTATAACGAGCATAAAGGTATTGGCCGGGCATCTCTTACAACAGCGGTGCCGTTGGATGCAAAACTCCGCGGGCAGTTCGAGAAGCTGGTGCAGAAGTATAGTGAGAAAAAGCAAATTGAGCTTGTTGAAAAAGTTGATCCGGATTTGATCGGAGGTTTTATTTTAAATGTAGGCGACCGCCAGGTTGACGCTTCAATAAGGAACAAGATCAGGATATTAAAAGTACAGTTTAGTCAGAACCCTTATATTAAAGAACTATAATCTCCAATTCAGATGGCAGAGATCAGACCTGAAGAAATATCAGCAATTTTACGCGAACAACTTTCGCAAGCCCGTACCGATGCAGAACTTGAAGAAGTGGGTACGGTGCTAACCGTTGGCGATGGAGTTGCCCGTATTTATGGCTTAACACAGGCCCAGGCAGGCGAGTTGATAGAATTTGAAACAGGCTTGAGAGGATTGGTGCTCAACCTGGAAGAAGATAACGTTGGCGCCGTGTTGCTGGGTGATTACCACGATATTAAAGAAGGGGCTACCGTAAAACGCACCGGTAAAATCGCCGCTGTGGAAGTCGGTGACGGCATGCTCGGCCGCGTGGTGGATACCCTGGGAAAACCTGTGGACGGCAAAGGACCGCTCACGGGAAAGCTTTACGAGATGCCCCTGGAAAGAAAGGCTCCCGGTGTAATTTTCAGGCAGCCAGTAAACGAACCGTTGCAAACCGGTATCAAGGCCATTGATTCTATGATTCCCATAGGCCGCGGCCAGCGCGAGCTGATAATCGGTGACCGTCAGACCGGAAAAACTGCAGTTGCCCTTGATACGATCGTCAATCAGCGGGAATTTTACGAGAAAGGGCAGCCCGTATTATGTATTTATGTGGCCATCGGCCAGAAGAACTCTACGATCGCAGGAGTGGCCGCGGCGCTGGAAAAAGCAGGCGCTATGGCCTACACGGTGATCGTTGCAGCGTCTGCCTCGGAGCCGGCTCCCATGCAGTTCTTCGCTCCGTTTACCGGCGCCGCCATTGGAGAATTCTTCAGGGATACCGGACGGCCGGCCCTCGTAATATACGATGACCTTTCAAAACAGGCTGTTGCTTACCGCGAAGTCTCCCTGTTGTTGAGAAGGCCTCCCGGACGAGAAGCTTATCCCGGCGACGTCTTTTATCTCCACTCACGCCTCCTGGAAAGAGCGGCAAAGATCATTAACAACGATGCCATCGCCAGAAACATGAATGACCTTCCCGCACCCATCAAGCATCTCGTGAAAGGTGGAGGGTCTCTCACCGCCCTGCCGATCATTGAAACTCAGGCAGGTGACGTTTCCGCTTACATTCCGACAAATGTGATCTCCATTACGGATGGACAAATATTCCTGGAGACAAACCTGTTTAACGCCGGTATCCGCCCTGCGATCAACGTAGGTATCTCCGTATCACGCGTGGGAGGATCTGCTCAGATCAAGTCGATGAAAAAGGTCGCAGGTACCTTGAAGCTGGACCAGGCCCAGTTCAGGGAACTCGAGGCTTTCTCCAAGTTCGGGTCGGACCTGGATGCTGCAACAAAACTTACAATTGAACGCGGCCGAAGAAATACCGAAATCCTGAAGCAGGACCAGTATGCACCGGTGCCCGTTGAAGAACAGGTTGCCATTATCACAGCCTCCACCAGAGGGTTTATGGATAACGTCCCCGTGAATAAAGTAAAGGAATTTGAAAAGGAGTTCCTGGAGTTAATGCGCGGCAGCCATCAGAATGTCCTTGATAACCTGCGCGCCGGAAAACTTGAGGATACCGATGTCGCAGTCATGAAGAAAGTGGCTGCAGACTTATCAGCGAGATATAAATAAAATAAATATTTCATTTTAACCGTGGTAGTAGCACGCCGTAAGAAATGCCAAGTTTAAAGGAAGTTAAGAACAGGATTACCTCCGTGGTCTCAACCCAACAGATCACCAAAGCCATGAAAATGGTGGCGGCAGCGAAGTTGCGCCGGTCTCAGGACAGGATTCACCAGATGCGACCCTTTGCTCAAAAACTGAGCGCGCTCCTTCAAAACCTCTCTGCAGCGCAACTTGATTCGGATAGCGATAACTGGTACAGCGCTGTTCGCGAGGAAAAGAAAATCCTGATTATCGCCATCAGTTCCGACCGCGGACTTTGCGGATCATTTAACAGCAACATTTTTAAAGGCGTCAATCGGCTTGTCGAAGAGAAATACGCAAGCGCTTTCGCCAAAGGCCATGTCACTGTTCTCACTATTGGGAAAAAATCAAGTGACTACTTCAGCAAGCGGAAATGTACTGTTCACGGTGATTTTACACTCCTCTTCAGTTCATTGTCTTTTGACAATGTGGCAAGAGCTGCGGAATTTGTGATGGACGCTTACCGGCATGGCAAATATGATAAGGTAGAGTTGGTGTACAACGAATTTAAGAACGTTGCCACGCAGATACTGAGGATTGAACGATTCTTACCAATTGTGCCGGCTGACACATCTAAAACAAAAGGACACATAGTAGATTACATCTATCAACCCAGTCAGGAAGAGATCATCACAAGTCTCATCCCCCAATCGCTGAAAGTGCAGCTTTACAAGGCAGTCCTTGATTCAAATGCAGCGGAGAACGGCGCAAGGATGACGGCCATGGATAAGGCAACGGAAAATGCTGGGGATTTGTTAAAGCAATTGCGACTGACGTATAACAGAACCCGGCAGGCAGCCATTACGAAGGAAATTCTTGAAATTGTTGGTGGTGCCGAAGCCTTGAAATCTTCTTAGAAGTTTAAATCTTTTAACTTTAAAGTCTCCCCCGGGAGACTTTTTTTGTTTTATGAAAGTTGTCATGAACGTTTATCAGTATGTGAATATTCTCAGCCTTGACGTCGCTGCAGGAGCTGTGATCTGTTCATTGTTCTTTGCCCGCATCTTTCATGTTGTCGTTTCACCATATGGTCTGGCCGCACTCGCTTTGACAGTTTGGGTCATCTATACTATCGACCATTTGCGCGATGCCAAAACCATCAAAACAGTCGCCTCAACGGACCGCCACCGGTTCCATCAAAAATATTTCAGGCTCATTTTAGCCATTCTCTGCTTTGTGATAGCCGTTAATTTTATTCTAATCTGGTTTGTGCCGCAACGCGTACTCATCGTGGGCCTCGCGCTTTGGGTTATCGTAATGGTTTACCTGGTATTCCAGCGCTATCTGAAATTCTTAAAGGAGTTCTTTGTTGCCTTGCTCTATACCGCGGGAATACTATTGCCTTCTTTCTCAGCTATGACCCTGAATCCGCATACAGTGCATTGGGTTCTAATCGGAAAGTTTTTCATTACAGCGTTAATGAATCTGCTTCTCTTTTCCCTGTTTGACTGCAAGGAAGACCAGGATCAGAATCAGCACTCCTTTGTCACATGGTTTGGCCCGGCCTCCACGCGCACCGGAATTTTGTTGTTGGGCCTGGTAAACATTTTATCGGGCATTGGGCTGTGGTCGTTCGATCCGGGAGCCGCGTTGATCTTCATTTCCATGAACATGATGTTACTGGCCATACTATTTTTTCAAAAACACCTCATGTCAGACAACCGTTACCGGATATTTGGTGATGCTGTTTTCTTTGTTCCTCTACTCTATCTCTTATGAGTGAAACCCTGAACCGGTTTAACTGGCTTGCCCGCCACTATGATTTCCTTACCAGGCTGGTATTTGGAAAAGCGATGCTTGACAGCCAGGTGCATTTTCTGAAATCCATTCCTCAGGGAAGTCACCTCCTCGTGGTAGGAGGAGGATCAGGCGCGATCCTTCCTTATTTATGGAGAAGAGATCCCACTTGCAGAATTTGGTATGTGGAAGCTTCTTCGGATATGTTGTCAATAGCCTCTGAAAGGATTTCCGGAGAAACGGGAGGTCAACTGAAGTTTATTCACGGGACTGAGGAATCGGTTCCAGGGGGCATCGTGTTTGATGTGATCATCACTCATTTCGTGCTGGACCTATTTCCAAATGAAAAGGGGCTTGCGCTCTGCCGGAATCTATACGGGAAACTCCAATCGGGCGGCCTTTGGCTGATAAGTGATTTTGTGGATGGCGGAAAATGGTGGCAGCGGGTGATGTTGTGGATGATGTACAGATTTTTTGTCCTGACCTGCAGAATTGAGGCGACTTCCCTGCCACCATGGGAATATCAACTGCGTACGGCGGGCATGCGGGAAATGGTGTTTAAGTTATTTTTTTCGGGTTTTATCAAAAGCGTTGTCTATCGCAAGGAGGTTGGATTATGAACCAGCGACTTTTAGGCACGTTGCACTGTTGCGGCTTGTTTTATGACGGCAAGAAATTATCTTGCGTTTAAAAGTTTTCGGATTACGCTGTGAAATACTCTCGTCTATTCCCTTAGGAGCATGCAAGATCATGTCATTATTGTCAGGCATTGTGTCATCCCTCGGTGCAGCCAGGGACAGGGCACCCGTTTTCACATATTAATGCCTGATCGCATCAACAGTATCATGGGTCCTTCGACCATTTCAGCAGGAGCACAATGAAGATCACCGAGGTTACATCGCGGCAGCATGTCAGAGAGTTCTTATTACTTCCCGTCAGACTTTATAAAAACGAGCCCAACTGGATCCGTCCCCTTGATAAAGACATAGAAATTGTGTTCGACAGGGAGAAGAACAGAACGTTCCGCCACGGGAAATGCATACGGTGGATCTTATCCGATGACCAGGGTAAGACCATCGGACGAGTGGCCGCCTTTGTAAATGAGAAGATCGCGCAAAAAGGAAACGATCAGCCTACCGGCGGCATGGGTTTCTTTGAGTGTATCGACGACAGGTCGGCGGCATTCATGCTGTTTGATCAGTGTAAATCGTGGCTGCAGACGCAGGGTATGGAGGCGGTTGACGGGCCGATCAATTTCGGAAACCGCGATCGGTGGTGGGGCCTGCTGATTGAAGGGTTTGAACATGAACCTAATTACCAATGCAACTACAACTTCCCCTACTACAGATATCTTTTCGAAGCCTATGGTTTTCAGGTATATTTCTACCAGCTGACTTTTGCCCGTAGTGTTCAGGGTCCGATCTCTCCGAAGCTTCATGAGAAAGCTTCCATCACTGCGAAGGATCCGGATTACGAATTTCGCCATATCCGCAAGGATGAGGTTGAGAAATTGCCGGAATACATCATGATGGTTTATAACAGCGCCTGGGCAAACCGACGCGACATTCCTGAACTGACCCTTGCGCAGGCTAAACTCATCGTGAAACAGATGAGACCGATCATGGATATACACCTGGTTTATTTTGGGTTTTATAAGGGTGAACCTGTTTCATTTTTTATTTCCCTTCCGGAGATCAATCAGATTTTCAAGTATGTCAATGGCGACCTTGATTGGATCGGCAAGATCAAATTTCTATGGCATACGTTTAGAAAAACGAACCGCAAAGCCTTTGGGGTCTTGTTTGGCGTTGTGCCGGAGCACCAGGGCAAAGGCCTTGACGGGGCCATGGTGCTGAATTCGAAATACATTCTTCAGGAAGTGTACAAGCGGTACGATGAGTATGAAATGAACTGGATCGGCGATTTTAATCCCAAGATGATCAATGTCGTAAAACAGGTAGGGGCGGATGTGAGCAAACGCCACGCCACCTACCGGAAACTTTTTGATGAAAGCAAACCATTCAAACGGTGTCCGATCATTCATTAGTTCAGAAAGTTGCTCAGTCCGGATTTCATTGGCTTTACTCTTGATTAGTTTCGGAACAGACATTATGAATAAAAAAACAGGCGTACTGGTTATCAATCTCGGCACTCCGGACAGTCCTTCGGTGAGCGATGTGCGCTCGTACCTATCCCAGTTCCTCAATGACCCCCGCGTAATTGATATTGCGTGGATATTGAGAAAGATCCTGGTGAACCTGATCATCGTCCCTTTTCGCGCTCCAAAGTCAGCCAGGATCTACCGAAAATTATGGACGGCCAACGGATCGCCGCTGCTTTATTACAGCGAACAGGTCCGGAAGTTATTGCAGGTTGAATTAGGGAACAGGTATGAGGTCCACCTGGCGATGCGATACAGACATCCGTCGATTCCGAAAGTGTTGGAGGAAATGCGGAAGAAGAACTTTGATGAGATCGTTGTGTTGCCAATGTTCCCTCAATATGCGTCAGCTTCTACTGGCTCTGCTCTCCAGGAAGTAATGCGGGTAGTCGGGGAGTGGTGGGTTATTCCCGAGATCAAATTCGTGAGCCAGTATTATGATCATCCGATGTTTATCAATGCCATTGTCGGGCGCGGCAGATCGTATGATCTTGCCGCGTACGATCATATCCTGTTCTCATACCATGGATTGCCTGGACGCCAGGTGGACAAAG